>DASYWW010000062.1 GCA_035935655.1 Candidatus Bathyarchaeia archaeon | reverse complement strand
GAAAGACGGGCCCTATCTCGTCTCGGGAAACATTCCACTAAAGGTACAGGTCATAACTCCGAACAGTGAAGGCTTCTCGTGGGACTGGAAAGACGGAGAAAAGTTCCAGGCGGGAAAAGAGTACAATCTCTGCCAGTGCGGGCAGTCGAAGAACAAGCCTTTCTGCGACAATAGCCATTTGAAAGTCAAATTTGACGGCAAAGAGACCGCGACCCGACGACCCTATGTAAGACGGGCGGAAGTGTTTGATGGACCCACACTCCAGCTCAGCGATGCGGAAGACCTCTGCGCCTTCGCACGATTCTGTGACGCTGGGGGAAGAATTTGGGGACTAACAGGACAAACAGACAACCCCGACGCCAAGATACTAGTCATTAGAGAAGCAAACCATTGCCCGGCCGGCCGACTGGTCGCCCACGACAAGAGGACCGGCAACGAGATCGAGGACCGTCTAGACCCTGCCATCGGATTGGTCGAGGATCCAGCCCTCGGGGTCAGCGGACCACTCTGGATCCAAGGCGGCATACCCATAGAATCAGCCGACGGAACACCCTATGAGATAAGGAACAAGGTGACACTCTGCCGATGTGGGGTCTCGGTCAACAAACCCTTCTGCAACGGGAGCCACGCGAGCATCAAGTTCAAAGACGGACTTTACGATTTCAAAAAGTCGAAACGCTAACCATTGTCAATGCAGTCTGTCGAAAAAGAGATAGACCGCTGCAATTCGTCCATCACGTGCAATGATGAAATCAGTTCCAGCGACAACCGGAGCCTCACCTGGGCGACCTTCTACCCACTGAACGCGTCCACCATTTCCCAATTCCTCGGGAGGGCCAATTGACTTGTATCGAAAGTCAGGATGAGTAGCTCTGATCTCGCCTGCGACGCGGTCGATCTCGTCACGACCGCGATGAACGCCTCCGGGCTCGTAGAATACGCAGTCTTCCGTAAAAATCTCATTGATGGCTACCCGCCGACGCGCGGAATCGTTTTCACCGAAGACGTCCATAAGATTGCGGGTCAGTAAGGTCGATACGAGAGACTTTTCCACGCTGGGCTTCGGATGACGGACTCCCATCGTGATGTGCACTACGTCCTCGTTAACCTCCCGACTAAACTAAGGAGCAGGTACTCCTCTTACGTCCCAAGGTCGCTGTGCGCTCTTGGCCAGTGGAGACCCGGGACCGAAAGCAATCTCCCGCACCGGTTGGATTGTGTCGGCCCTGCTCCAGTCTCTTTGAAGCTCGCATGCCAACTGCGTCCAGCTCTCGAACTTCCCACCAGCGAGGGCGATCCTTTGCAATGCGTACTGGTGAGCCTCGAGCGATGTGCCGCCAACCGCGTCGACCACAAGATATACCTCGTAGCCGTCCCTGAGGGCATCCAGAGATGGAAAGATCAGACACGCTTCTGTCCAAAGTGCGCACATTATCAGCTTCTTTCTCCCCGTCGCCTCGACTGCCTCCAGGAACTCCTCGTCCTCCCAAGCATTGATTGTCGTCCGGTCGAGCTCTTTCTCATTCGAGAGGACTTGCTTCAAAGGAGGAACGGTCGGCTTCTGACCACCCTTCACGTTAACGGTCGACAAGACAATTGGCAAGGCGAAGGCCTTCCCCAGTCTGGCGACACGAACGACATTGTCTACCAAGAGCTGGCGATCCATGGAGGCGATTACAGCAATCTGAGGGGACTGGTAATCAATGAAGATCATCGCCGCATTCTTTGATGTCAGAAGATGGTCGTTTACCTGGTCCCTTATCGGAGCGCTCGTCATCTCGAGCATCCTATCTTCGCGAGTGGGAGGAGTTCGCTGAATCTAATTTCCACTCTTCATCCAGGGTGGAGTGTAGGCTCCGATATCTGCGAGAATCTTTACTCCGTCCTCGCTGGCATAGTCATGCTCGATCTTGCCGTTCTTTATCTTGTACATGTCGATCGCGTCCCATCGGACTCTGCGGTTGGTTGCTGGGAATCCCAAGAGATTGCCCTTATGGGTGCCCTCAACTACTAGGCGAACTACAACGGTGTCATCCTTAGCAAGGATGTCCTGTTCTGTCGCGCTAATGTCCGGCAAACCGCCCACAACCGCTGTAAGGAGTCCGGCAATGTTTTGCGACCCTTCAACGGTTCCGAAATTGCCCCCGTGCCATTTTCCTTGGGGTGCAAAGAATTCCACAGCCCGATCCGGGCGATGATCGTTGAAGACTGTTCGCATGAACCCCCTCACAAGTTGTTTGTTGGCTTCTTCAATCTTGGATTGACTTTCTAATATCGACATAACAGTACCTGGTAAGAGACAAACTAATAACTTGGCGCTGGCTGGGGTGGTAGTGAGTGGCTCATATGTCACTGGCTATCAGAAGAAGACGGAAGACTGTAAGCGAGAGAGCAGCGATGAATCGCGTGTCCAGAAATCATAGTGCTTGTCCGGCAATTGAATCAATTACGAAGGTGGGAAACGAATTGCGGCTGGCCGTAGTCAGCTCGCTGATCCAGGGGCCCTTGAGATTCAGTGGAATACTCGATGTCGCTGTGGGCCTCGATCCAAAGAGTCTTTCCCGCGTCCTGAAATATCTCGCGTCAGAAGACATTATTCGTAGAGAGGTTTTGGGTACTCAGCCAGTTGCTGTGCAGTATTCTCTTACAGAGAAAGGTAGGCAATTGGAGCCCGTTGTAGAAGCGCTTAGGGTGTGGGGAGAGAGATGGATAACGCCGCCACAAGAGATCGTTGCGAGTAGCCCAGCGAGACTCTCTCACTAGCCAGAGACAATGCCGGAATAAGCGGCGTCGAAATCAATCTTACTCGCCGCCCAGCGCTTTCCAGGCTGCGAGAGAATCCATGTAGTCGACCCAGTGGACGATCTTTCTGTTTTCGATCGTGATGACCGAGATGAACCGGTTGTCGTAGGAAGCGCCGGTGGCAAGGACCTTCCCGTGGGTTTGATATTCGATGATGATGACGCGGCTGTCCTGGCTGCGATGCACAACAAGATGATTCGCAGAGTGGAGCCTAATGTTGTCACCGTATCCGGTTAATGCCTTCATGTACCCCTTCCCGCCTCGAATCTTTGCTGGCCATCCGGGAAACTCGTAGCGGAACTCCAAAATAGCGTCGTCAGTGAATGTCTCAAAAAAATGGTTACCGTCGACCAGCCCCTTGAGTCCTTTCAGAACGATGTCGAAGAAGGGGTTGAGGGCTTCAAATTCTGCATACTTGTCTCTCATCTTGTAGCACTTCTCAGCGCGCTGGTACCCGAGATGATTCTTCTTCCTAACCTTTTCGTGGGTCGCCCCCGGATACCCCAAGACTGACAGAAAATAAGAGAAGAAAATGGCGATGATTCCGACAAAAGTTACACCATGTGGAATCTTTCATCGTCTCGGAGTTTGAGCATCAGGCCCATCCGCCGGTGTAGTGATGATTTGGTATTGTATGGGGGTCGAAGTCGGGACCGACGAGTTCATGCGGTTAAGTTGGCTTGACCTACTTGGTCAGGATTAACTACTAACCATATATGTTGAATCAAACGCCAGTAGGGGCAAGGTGCGATTGAATGAGCACAATCGAAACAGTAACTCCTAGCAACGTGAAATGGGACAGGTTACCCGACAAGCAGACCATCACTCGAACCATCGACGCGTTGAAGAACAGAGGAATCAACGCCGAACTCGTCAACACTGACAGTGACGCTCTCAAGCTAATCACAGCGAGAATCCCTGAGGGCGCCGAAGTAATGACAGGCGCGTCCACCAGTCTCGACCAGATCGGCTTCACCGAACTTCTCAAGTCAGGAGCACCCAAGTGGAAAAACCTGAAACAAGAACTAATGGCCGAAAAGGACCCCTCGAAGCAGAGAAGCCTCCGAGTCAAGGCGACAGGGGCAGAATACTTCATCGGAAGCGTCCAAGCGGTTGCTGAAACCGGAGAGATCGTAGTCGCCAGCGCGAGCGGTAGCCAGATACCAGCCTACGCGTTCAATGCGAGAAACGTAGTATGGGTTGTCGGCGCTCACAAAATTGTCCGAAGCCTCGAGGAAGCTCTGAGAAGAGTGCGAGAGCACGCATTGCCCCTTGAGACCGCTAGAATGAAGAGCCAAGGATACCCTGGAAGCATGATCGGAAAGATATTGATTCTCGAGAGGGAGCCACCCCAATTCGGGCGAAACCTTACAATGATTCTTGTAAACGAAAAACTCGGCTTCTAAAGAGGACCGCATTCATAGATTGGGTCGCGAGCTTCCCCTGTGATTTATGAGCCCGCGGAGATGTATGCAGCGGAGGCCTGAAACTCGTGCCCGACCGAAACCTGTCCATGTTCCTTCAGCGCCTGTTGCTTGAAGGATAGGTGATATTTCGCCGATTGGTCCCCTGGCCTTCCACGAAGGATCGTCTTCGGTGAAAACCTGGACTCCCCTAGGTATGGTGTGCGGTGCTTCTCACCGTGCGTGCGATAGGGATGGCTTCTTTGGTCGTCCTGGTACGAAGCTGCTTGCAACCACTGCGATAATGCTCATTACAAGGAGTCCGATGCTGGCGTCGAGGACGGAGCCGGCGAGCGCTGTCCTGATCTGGGGCAGGAACGAGGCTAAAGGTGACCCGCTGAGGCCCGTGGAAGAGCTGAGAACGAACCCTACTTGGTTCGGATTCGCAAATAGCTCCGCGAGCTTTCCCTGATACTGAAAAGGCGCCTGCTGAACCAGTGCGGCTAGTCTTGACGACAAAGAGTTCAGTTGGATCGTGCCTATGATTCCTACCCCGACGGCGCCGCCTAGATTCTGGCTGAACGTTGACAGCGAAGAGGCCGTGCCGATTCTCGTCTGGTCAACCGAGTTCTGGAAAGCACTCAGGACGGATGCAAGCGTGACGCCAAGCCCCAGTCCTAGAGGCAGAGAGGCGATTGCGACTTCAACGAGCGATGGAGAGATTCCCACGAGAACCCGCAGCAGGGCGCCTAAAGTCACGATTAGTAGTCCGGACATTGTGACCGCGCGGTAGCCGAACCGGTTGACGACACGGCCGCTTACGATGCTGCCGATGATGAATGGAACCACGAAGCTATAGACAATGTTACGCACATCATCGATTGTGCCACCGAGAGCGCCCTGAATGAACAGTGACACGTAGACGACTCCACCGTAGAACACCATGCCACGGACCAGTTGAGTTGCAACACTAGCAGAGATCGTTCGGTTCCGGAAGAGACTGAGTGGAAGAATTGGGTTTCTAGCCCTTGACTCGACCCAGACAAAAAGCGGAAGCAAAATGGCGAAGCCAGCTAAGAAGACAGCCTCCTGCCAGGAAAACCACGGATAGGTTGTCCCGCCATTTAGAAGTCCGAGTAAGAGGAGAGAGACCCAGCCGCTTAGGGTTGCAACTCCGAACGAGTCAATCGAACGATCCATGACTTGTAGCCGAGTCTCTCGGAGAGCTATCCCGATGATCGCGAGCGCGGCGAGTCCAAGTGGTATGTTGACGTAGAATATCCAACGCCAGCCAACTGATTGGACGAGGTATGAACCGGCGGTGGGACCGAATATGGCGCCCGAACCGAGGACGCTTCCGCTGAGTCCTAGGACTCTCGCACGTCGCTCGGGCGTGACGCTGGTTCCAATGATCGCAAGCCCGATCGAGAAGAAAGCGCCACTTCCAACTCCTTGTATGGCTCGGAAGATGACGAGCTGCTGAATGGTTTGTGAAGCGCCAGAAAGGATGGAGCCCGCCATGAACAGGACGAGCCCCGCTAGGAAGAATCGCTTGCGTCCGTACATGTCGGAGAGTTTGCCGAGGATCGGCATGGACACTGTCTGGGCTAGAATGAACGCGGTGAAGACCCACGGGTAGAGGCCTAGACCGCCTGGCAGCGCGTGAATTATTGCAGGTCCCGCCGTGACCACGATGCTTTGATCCATCACTCCGAGAACCAACGCGAGTAGTGCGCCACCGATGACGAATAGGGCGGTTCTCGTCGTCTGGATTGGAGGTACCAGCTGGGTGGGCGCAAGAATTGCACGTTGAGATGAGGCTGATGTGGAACTCATGATAGACAGCTATACTTAGTATAGCTTAATAAACACGTAAGGGATCAACAGTATACTTGGTCACATGCGGATGGAACAATCTGTCCAGAAACACGATGAGATCCAGGACCCCTCTCGCCTGGTCCTATTGCAGGTAAAATTTGCGAAATGTCCCATTAAGACGAGTCTTGGAGTTCTCGGCAAAAAGTGGACCATGCTACTGTTACGGGACATAGGATTTCGTCGCATTGGTCGGTTCAACCGGCTGCTTGAGTCAATTCCCGGAATTACGCCCAGGGTCTTGTCTGTGCGGCTGAAAGAGCTTGAGGAGGAGGGGCTCATCGGGAAACATGTAGAGAAGGATGGGTCACAGGGCATTGTTCGCTGGTCAATTACCGAGAAAGGTGTGGATACATTGCCGATATTGTTGCGCTTGATAGCTTTCGGATCGAAGTGGTATCCAGAGGAGACGTTCGAAGATGGCAAGCGTCGAACATTCAAAGAAATATTCAAGCCTGGAGCCCTCGAAGAGCTACAGGAACAATATCCCGAATTGAACCTAGCTGTACCGAGCTGATCTAACGATCTCGGCCCCGTATTGGGTCTTTTGGAAAGCGCAACTTTCATAGTCTCGCCGACCCATCTTCCAGCTTGCTGTCGCTTGGTCTCAACCGGGGTCGGGGAGCTGGATCATCTTCTCAAAGATGGCTACCCTCCAAAGTCGGCCATCCTGGTGGTCGGACCGCCGGGCATCGGGAAAGAGGCCCTGGGCTACTGGTTTACTCAAGCCGGGCTCTCACAGGGCGACTTTTGCCTCTATGTCACTAGGTTAGCTGTTTCAGAGATAATTCAGGACGTGAAGGCGTTCGGTGCAGAGATCAAAGGACCAACAGTCTGGTTTGCAAGAGAGGGCGGCCAGACAAAGGTCGACATTAACGACCTCCCGGGATTGTCGTTCAGCATCAAGGAGATTCTGAAGAAAAACGGCGAGAAGCCAGCCCGGATCGTAACCGATGTCCTATCCCCGCTGCTAATGCTGAACTCGCCAGAGACCATCTATCGCTTTCTAACACAACTGTTGTCGGAAATGAAACAGTACAACTCAGTGGTGTTGGCGACCCTTGAGGATCGAATGCACCAACCGCAAGTTCTAGCCGCGATGGAACAGCTCTTCGATGGCGTCCTCGAACTTCGTCTATACGAAGAGGGGTTGAGAATTCGTCCCCTTCTGAGAATACTGAAGATGCGGGGACTGCCTCCTCTGCCTGGATTTTACAACTTTGCATTCACACATCAGAGAATGGAGATTACAGCATATGCCAAGTGAGCTTTCAACGATTTTCTTTGCATCTTGGCTCCTAGTCTCTGTGCTCTTTTCGTACGCCGCCTATTGGGCTTTCATTATCAGAAGGGCTCTAGTTCGCGGCCTATACAGAAGACAGGCATCCTGGGTCGTAGCGATGGGAATCTACTTCGTCGCATTATCATCGTTCCTAACCCTTGCGATATACTTCAACCTCAACACTCTCGCCGTAAATATCCTAGGGGGAGCGATCATCGGGTCAGGCTTCATAATCATCTTCGCATGGATGGACACGACGATTCGGGTGGCTCGTCGATCGGATCCTCTTTCTAGGGACACCCTACACTGGAGCAAGTTGAGATATTTTCTCGGTCTTGTAACTCTCGGTGGTGCCCTTGCATCCGTCATTCAGGCCATAAGTTCGGGATTCTCGCAAGTGGCTCCGTATGGGGGTGCTCTGTTCATCGGGGCATTGGGGCTGCTGATCAGCGCAAGAAGATCAGGAGACGCTACCCTAAGGAAGCATCTTGTTTGGACAGGACTCTGCACCTTCTTCCTCTGGCTTGCCAGCCAGGCGGAAATGCCTCTATCCGAGATCCAACTGCTCACGCAATTGAATCTTTCACAGGTGCTCACCTTTGCGATCGTGGCCGTCGGCGCGTTTTCTCTTTACAAAAGCGCCAAGTCGCTAATCCTATTGGGACACATATCCGCAGTGGAAGATGCTGGGGCGTTACAGATTGGAGCTAGCGTTTCGACATCCTAAGCAGGTTCTTCTCCTCTCCACTGACGGCTGCACCTGCAACCGCTACTGGAGAGACTTGGCCTCTGAAACTGCCAAGCATCTTTCTCTCTTGGTCGGATAGTGTTCCTTCGGAGACGCTTGAGTCTAATCCGGCTATCCAATCATGCCCCAGGCCCACGGGGCCGACCAGGACGTCTTCATCATTTGATGATTCGAGAAGTTTTGCCGACAACTCCAGACCAGATTCGTCTTTGGAAAGTCTGAGCGAATGACCCGTTTTGCTTGGCTGGGTCCTTGGGACGAACCTGCCGAACTTGTAGCCGAGCCAATAGATAATCTTCGAAGGATCTATTCTGATCAATCGGTACTTGTACAGCTTCCGCTCGTCCGGAAGCTCCTTTCCACGTGCATAGAAAGATAACATTCCCGGATACTTTTTGGTGAAGCCGATCATTTTCGGTCCGACAGAGAGGATGGAGACTAGGGTTCGGCCGATCGTGAAGATCTTTGACTTTCCTTGGACCATCGCGCCACAGGCTTCAGTGGTCACCTTTCCATTGTCGACGATGAACGAAACTGTCGGGTTAGCCTTGAGAATCTTGAACTTAGCCGCACTGATAGGCGTCATAAAGTAGAGTTTTTGATCTGAATAGTGGAAGGCTACGGGGTAGCTGTAGAGCTCTTCGCTCTTGGACAGGACGGAGAGGTATCCGATCTTGGCGTTCTTGAGTACTTCGATGACTTGGTCTGGAACGGGTGTTGACTCTCTCTTGGCTTGGCTCATTTCTCCGTTGACTGCCCGTAAACTTCCTCGGTCGAATAGACCTCGAGACCAGTGTTCTTAATCACATAAGGACGCGGAGTGGTGTCAACTTTGGATCCTCGCATCTTCAAGACCTGAAGGGTCCGGACTCCTTTCCTGAGAATACGTAGAAGAATGACGCCTTCGGCAAGATACTCTTCCGGTTGCAACACCCTATCCTCTCCTGTTGTCGGAAGCTCGCTTGTCAAGAGACACGTTGTTCCGGTCGACTGCAACACCTCAACGATGTCGAGAACCGCCGGTCGTCGCTCTTCTATCTGCGGAAAACGAAAGACAAGGTCCGATATTGAATCTACAACCACCCTCTTAGGCGAGACCTTGTCGATTCCCTCTTGGACGAGATCGATAAGATTGACCAGACCTAGCTCTCTTCCACCGACGGGGATTCTTCCAACCTTTGCTTGTTCTGGGATGCGTCGGACCTCTGTCGCGTCAACATATCCAAACTTGCCCTGGCTCTCGAGATTGGTAAAGTCCATGCTGAGGCTCATCATCTCGGCTATGAACCGGGTCTTGGGTTCGTTCATTCCTACATAGACTGCCTTGTCTCCCTGCCGAGTTACCCCATTGTGAAGGAATTGGGACACTAGAATCGTCTTGCCTGTTCCCGGTTCGCCTAGAACTAGGATTACTTTGCCCTCTGGGAAGCCGCCATCGAGAAGCGCGTCGAGACCTGAAATTCCCGAACTGACCCTACGGCCAATATTCTGAGTACTGGGCTGTAGTGGGAGCTGAGGCATGACGGGCGGTCTCTGGGTTTACCTTTATGGATTCTCTATATTGGCTCCACTACTCCCCGACGTGCCCCTTGGATTAGCGCCGGAGTGTGAATGCTACGAGGCCTGCTCCAACGGTTGGGGGTACCTCGTCTGACAGATCAAGAAGCTCGTGAAACAGGGATACACGTGATATCATCTCCAGAGCCATTGGTTTATCGGAAGGAATGATCAAGTCCATTTGAAGACCACTTGATGAGCCAGGCAGCCACCCTCTTTCGGGAGCATGTGACAAAAGGACTCAATACTCTGGACGGTAAAAGGGGAGACTATCGCCTTCATCTCTAACGAGTACCAATGGCCGCGTGATTCGGCGGGGTCCCACCTAATAGTCTCGAAGGATATCTACTATCTCGGTTAGCAATCGGCTCGTAACGTAGCTTCTTGGTAGCTTCGACAATCGCCTGACACCATGTGTGTTCTGGAGAATGCTTGGACTACGAGAGAAGACGCGTCGCGAAGCCGGTTGGTTGTAAGAAATTGAGTGTTCGAATTTGGTGGAAAGTAGCGATGGAGTCGATGGAAACGAAACTGACAGCCTCCGGTCGGACTTAGTCGTCCAGCTTCGAAAGAGCATAGCAAAGTCGAGCGAGATGATGCTCGATGAGAAGGTCGATCTGAAGGTTCGCGAACGTTGGACGCAGGTCCCCACAAACACGGCTCAGGTGTTGAACCAGGTTCTGCGGGACATGCAGTTCAAGGATTGGGAGAGACGGTTGAAGGAGATGGAGACACGAAAGCGCAAACTGCAGGGTTCGATCAGCAAACTGGAGAAGGACGCGGCTGGCCAGACCGGGGAAGCCTATCAAGGTTGAATGGGGCAGCAAAACGTCCAAGGAGGACCATAGAGGATGTCAGCCTCCGTCAAGGGACGGATCGAGCGCGAGTACGACCGGATGGTCGAGGACGATGTGCGAAAAGAGACTAGACATATTCCTCTAACAAACCTCGACATTCTGGATTTCTCAAAGAACACTCTAGGCTTCACCCCCGTCAGAATTCGCTATGGCTTATTGGAGTGGCCAATAAGTTAGGGTAATCCTTGTCGGCGAGAGTCAGCCGCTGACCTTGATGCTGCCCCAATCCTCCAAGTTAATCTAGGAATCTGCTTAGATTCGTGACGCTTTATTGCGTTACTGCCAAGCTTTCGAGTAGGAGTTCTCTTGAGAGATTCGCAAGATTCACGATTGATTTTCCATCGATCTTCGCAAGTCGTTGACTTGCAGGTGGCTCTTTCAGGTAACTTGGGCTTCGCGCGTTGATCCGTTCCTCATACGTTGGCACGGTCTCGTTTTGGTAAAAGATCCCGATTGGGATCTTGTCGCCCCATTCTCTCGACTTCTCTATAACCTGGACAAGATGTTTGTCAATTTCTTCATCGCTCATATCTGCCGTGACCCTTCCATTGTAGCCTGTCGCCTCCAGATCGTACGTTCGCGGCATCGCTCGCTTTGTCGCAGAGTCGATTCTATCTTCGCCACCATACCATTCTTTTGTGTTGATGTCGTTGTACGTTGGACATGGCTGGAGAGCGTCTATTAGTGCGAAGCCCTTGTGGGCGACGGCTTTCTTGATCATCTCTTTGAGATGTCTCGTATTGTAGGCGTAGCTTCGCGCGATGAAAGTAATTCCTGACGCTAAAGCGAGCATTATCGGATTGATATTGCTGTTAATGTTCGGCTCTGGAAGAGATTTCGTCTGCATTCCGAGATGTAGTGTCGGAGAAGCCTGTCCTTTGGTCAGGCCGTAGACGCCGTTGTCGTGGATAATGTAGGCCATATCGATGTTCCGTCTTCCAGCATGAACGAAATGGCCTGCACCAATCCCCAGCCCGTCACCGTCTCCTCCCACAGCGATAACCTCGAGATCGGGATTAGCTAGCTTGGCGCCTTGCGCATAACCTAGCACTCTTCCGTGCAGCGTATGGATACCGAAGGCGTTGGTGAAGTGGACGAGTTTGCTGGAGCATCCGATTCCGGAGAATAGTGCGACCTTGTTGATGTCAACAGGCATCTCTGTTAGGGCCATTTTCAGCGAGGCTTCGATACCAAAGTCTCCGCATCCGGGGCACCAGTCGTTGTGGACCTCTGTCTTGAGGTCGGTGAGCCTAAGCGCCATGTGTTAGCACGATTCTCCTGTTTTGCGATGGGTTGGACATTACTTGTTTGACTGATTGATAGATCTCGTCTTGTGACATTGGTCTACCATTGAATTTCACGATCTTGTTCTTGATATCTATCATTGTCTTTTCCGCTATTACTGCCGCCATCTGGCCTGAATAGTTCTGTTCAATATCTACCAACAGTTTGGCTCCCTCTAGTTTTTGTTTGACTGTCTCGGTTGGGAAGGGGCTTACGAGTCTTATCTGTAGAAATTCTACCCCGATCCCGTCTTTCTCTAGTAGTTTCATCGCGTCGAGTATGGGTCCTTTGGTGGATCCCCAGCTTACAATCGTGACGTCTGCTTGTTTCTTGGAGGAGCGGAAGAAGTTCACTTTCTCCTCTTCTGGAATCTCCTTCGCCGCCGTCTCGAGCTTCGTCATCCTCTTCGTCATCATTTTCACCCTGTTGTCCGGGTCTTCCTCGATGTGTCCCATCTCATCATGCTCGTCTCCAGTGTTCCAGAAGCGATAGCCTGGCGTTCCTAGAACTG
The DNA here is from genome assembly GCA_035935655.1 of Candidatus Bathyarchaeia archaeon. NCBI lineage: Archaea > Thermoproteati > Candidatus Bathyarchaeota > Bathyarchaeia (SeqCode) > Bathyarchaeia archaeon. The sequence continues at coordinate 324,697 of DASYWW010000062.1, read as the reverse complement.
CTCTCGGCGAGACGCCGTCCTCGGTGAAAGCAAATCGTCTGTATGGTTCCGCATCGCCATTTCCCTGATGGTCTCCTTGGATCAGTTTTCCCCTTTGAATTGGGACTAGATCGCCTTTTGGTGGGGTAATGGTCATGCTGTTGTTCGCTAGTCCCTTGTCGATCAAGTGGATGCTGGGCATCTGGAATCGTTCTGCATAGTTGAAAATCCTGATCGCGTCGTAGAAGCTTTCTTCCATGTCCCCTGAGCACAAGACGATTCTCGGGAACTCCCCGTGGGCGGCGCTGAGGACGAACTTCAGATCTCCCTGCTCATGTCTCGTCGGTTGTCCCGTCGCTGGACCGCCTCTCTGGTAGTGGGTTATGACGAGCGGAACCTCGTTCATTCCCGCCCATCCCAATCCCTCGACCATCAAGGAAAAGCCCGGACCCGACGTGGACGTTGCGGCTCTCGCTCCCGTCAGCGCAGCTCCCGTCGCCATGGTTATGGCCGCGATCTCATCCTCTGTCTGTGTCACTAGAATCGAGCCTTTTTGGCCCGGATTGTTGCCAACCGAGATGTCGAAGTTTCCGTGCGATTCTAAGAACTCGCTCTCGTCAGCCGCAGGGGTTATCGGGTAATAGGTCTGGACCCTGCAACCGCCCACCAGCTTCCCAAGTGCAACTGCCTCAACACCCATCAACAATAGCCTCGGTTGGTTCTGGATAGGGTGGAGCTGGAATGGAAACTGTTGCTTCAACTGGGACTTCGCAGCATCGTAGGCGAGCTTTGCGCCTATCTCGTTCATGTCAACGACCTTCCTCTTGCTGGCGAACGCTCTCTCAATGGACTGGTTGAGGTACGCCTCGTCGAAACCGAGGATTGCGAAGGAGGCCGCGACGGACAGAACGTTGACGATTCTTGAGAGTTTGCTTAGCTGGTGTTCTCCGATCTGGGCCGCCGTCTTTGCAATGATGTCATTGTACGGCATCGGGAATAGGTTGACTCCTCTCTTCCTCGCCTCGTCGAGTATCCCGCTGACGCTTCCAGGCAGACCCTGCTTTGCCAGTCTTGCCTTGATCCTCAACACGACCGGGGTCTCGATCGAATCGATCTTGTCGATCTCGATGTTGGCGAATGTCGGATCGTAGAGGATTCCTCCTCCCGGAGTTACTTCGTCCGCATGGCGGATCAGGGTCTCGGCATCGAAGGTAGCTAGGACATCCACGTTGTTTACGTGGGACCGGATCTTGTCGCTGTTTACCCTGACTTCGAAGTAGCTGTGCGGCCCTTTGATGCTGGAGTAGTATTCTCGGAGCCCGAAGGTCCAGAGCCCACCGAGCACGCACGCCCTCGCGAAAATGTTGGCGGATGAATCTACTCCGCTACCCTGCGGACCACCTGTCATCCATGACAGATCGTTGACCTTAACAGGGGTACGACTCGTGGTTCTTAGCCTCCTGTCGCCTTATTGTATCCAATTGCGCATTCACATACTTCATTCTCGGCGCAGTACAGGCAAGCGCACCTACAACTATCAATTTCGTAATCGCAGTTTGGGCAAGCGTAGGGCTCGTCTTCCGGCGTCTAAACAATCTCCCGATTACAGTGACTACGCCTCTGGTTCGACATAAGGCTTCAGATGGGCGATTCATCAGGGAAAAAAAGTGTCCTCCTCGATAGCTTAGAAGAGATAGATCAGGCAATATTCTCAGGGTAGGTAATCTGTGTATCTTCAACATGGGCCCATCTTGTCAGCGTGTGTGTTGTGCGCTTTTTGATCGTCATAATGTGTTCCACCTGTACCCCTCGGATAGTCAGGGCGTCAGAGATCAACCACCGGTGACACCGCCATGGCAGGACCTCGGCACACATAATGACAACCTGAGCTTTCCGAGCAAGCTCTACTAGTTCTTCAAGACCTTCTGTGAACTCTTGAGATTGCATGTAGTCTGCGAACCCTCTGAATGACCGGTTCCTCCAACCCATATTCGACGAGGTATGGTCGGGGTGGCGCAGACCGCCCAAGCTCTTCATTGGGACGTAGTCTATCGTGGATTCTTTCAATTTCTCGGAGAGTGATTGTTGGTTGAATTGTGGGTTGTGCCTAGATCGAGGTATTGTCCGGATATCGACGAGTCGCGTGATTGTTTGAGCGTGGAGGATGTCCAGAAAATTCTCTATTGTTCTTGTCGAGTGTCCGATTGTGAGAATTAGCGTCGAAGATGCCCCGGATCAGTCGGAATATGCTACTGTTTGTGGAACTTTGGAATATCTTTCACGTAGAAGCAGTCATCGATTCTTAGCAACAGGGAAACGAGCTCAAAGGCTCTGTGAATGTTGGCCTTGTTTACCGAGGCGAGCTCGATCACGTTCGCTTCATACATGTCAATGCCTCCATTCTCTCCCACACCCATTGCCTGCCTCCCATTAGCGTGATGATTGCGAAGCTGGATCATCGTATCAATTGGATCGAGGCCATAGTTCGTGGAGAGGCACTCAGGAATTTTTTCTAACGCGTCGGCGAAGGAGCCAATTACGAACTGCTCTCTTCCCTCAAATGTTAGCGCATATCTTCTGAGCTGCAAGGCTAGTTCAATATGGATCGCCGCTCCCCCAGGGACCACTTTGGGGTTCGACCGCGAATGTTTCAGTATGAGGAGCGCTCTTTTCACCGTCTTTTCCAGCTCCGACACGAGCTCGGGACTACTGCCTCGAAGCAGAAGTGTGGCCCCTCCTTCGCAGTGAACGATGACGATATCATTGGGCCTGATCTTGTCAGCCTCCAGCCTCTTCGCAATTCCTACGTCCCGTTTCTCAAGCTGGTCAACATTACTGACAATAGTCCCGCCGGTCGCTTTTGCGGCGGCTTCGAATTCCTGGTAGTCAACGAGTTGCACGACAAAGACTCCTTGCCTGCTAAATTGGTCGGAGAGTCTATCGTCGATCTTCGATCGGGAGATCAGAACGTTAGCTCCCGCCGTTTTCACTCTTTCGACCAAGAGACTTCTTAGTCGATTCTCTTCAGATCTGAATTGCTGGATATGTTCTCGGCTTGTTATGTTCAACTTGACTGAGAACGGCCCTTCATCTTTCGACTTCAGCTCTAGGCGTTTGATCTCGAGCTTAGTTACGAATGCGATTCTAGGGGCGTCGATCCAGTCCGGCATGCTTGGATGGGCTTTGCCTTGCTTGAGGACGACTCCGCGCACTAGCTCGGAATCGTACGTCTGACCCCCGTGCTTTGTCACAATTCGTATTCTGCTGATGTCGATAGCTCCATTTTCCGTGACGCAGCTAATAGCCTCGGAAAGATTCCTTCGCAGGTTTCTACTGAGGAGTTCCCTTCCGCAATCAATGCCCTCCAAGAGGTGCTCGTCAAGGTCTTTCCCGACATTCTCTCCCGTTTCGTTGATAATCGCGATCGATTTCTTGGTCGCTTTCAGATAGCCCTCAAGGATCGTGTTCGCGTGGAAGCCCATCTCGATTAGCTTGTCGGCCTCGGTTAGGAGTGCTGAGACTAGAACGAGAAGAGTGGCGATTCCGTCTCCAGTATGCTGACGCTGGATCTTGGCTGCCTCAGCCAGGGTCATCATTGCCGGATGTTCGATACCCAGCTCGTCGACAACATCGATCGCGTCCTTGGTGACCTTCATCACCATTTCAGGACCCCTCTGATACGTCACAAGCTTGTACGCTCCTTTGGTTCCGAGGCTGCTACCGATCTTGAACGCGGCCAAGGACGCAAGGTTCAGATTTCGTCTCCAAGCCTCTTTTCCAACTAGCCTTCCGCGGTTTTTCCGGAGGACATTCGGAGTTGCAGCCAGGACTTGTTGGGCCAAAGGTTACTCGCCTAGCCGAACATGTGACGGCTCCTCATCACGGCCTCGTGTATCTTCGACGCACGATCCAGCCAGCCCAGACCGGTATACAATTCGCTCTTCATCTTAAGCGGGACAATTGGAACCTTCACGCCCACGACGTATACGTAATCCGGTTCGAAGTCGAGCGGGTCTCCCCACTCCCAGGCTCCCACCTTGATTTGTAAGTCACCGTGTACATCGAGCCGTGAACCTTCAACATCAAATCGGGCCATGTAGCTTTGGATACGAACTTTGTAGGGTTTCAGGTCGACTATCGCTTCCCTCACTATCTCTCTCTCATCAGTGCCACCGAATTCAATCTGATAATTTGCGAGCTTTCCTGTTATCTCATCGCAGCCTGACTTGGTAGTTAGTATTGAGATGTGATCTGGTCTTACGTTGACGCCTGATATTACCTCGGCAACATCCCCTCCAAGCGCCCATTTGTTCACGCAGCCCGTGAGAGCATTTCCTATCAGGATAGTCGCATCGAGTAATTTCTTGTTGAGGACTACAAGTTCTTCCGGTTTTGGGATTCTGCTCTCGAAGTGAGGAATAGGCATCGGCTTTGGCTTGCCGGATAGTCTTAGGGCTGGCAAATGCCTACTCCTTGAGCGACTAGAGATTGCGCTGTTAGGGCAAAATACCGGGGGTTGCGAGCGCGAGATATTGTTTGATGCCCTCAGCGGCGCGATAAGACTGCGGACCCGCGATATGTGTCCCCGAGGGAACATTATCTCCGGAAGTATTGGTAATCTCGCCTGCGCCGAAGATGTTGAACACTGGTTTCGATGCGGGTGACCAACATTGGTTCCATTTGTTCCAGACGGAGGTGCTCTGGTTGGCTCCGATTCGGCATCCTCCTCTTAGGTGATGACCCCACCAGTCGTTGTGTGCTGCCCCAGGCGCCACTGTTGCGCCGACAGTCACATTTGACGCTCCCATCTTGGTGAAAATGTCCTTGACCTTGTTCACCAGGTAGGTAGCTCCATTGTAGGTGTTCGGTGTCCAGTCGTAGGTAAGCCTAGCGAGTGGGTCGCCGTAGATGTCGGTGTAGTGCGGGTCCAGATCGACGTAGTTGTCGGTTGTCGGAAGGTCATGAGCCAGTGGTGTCGAGCTCAGGGTTGTTTTGGTTGGCAGATACTTGTCCTTTTGAGTGGTTTTGAACGTGCCTCCCATGCTGGCTGACGAGACGCTGCCCGCGAACGTAATATTTCCAGGTCCCCCTCCAGGATATCCTCCAGCGCCGACCTCGGCTCCACCGATGAAGGGAGGACTTCCGTTTAATGCGGAGACGCTATGATCGAAGTTGTCGTCCATCAGATCGTAAATGTCCACACTGCCCCCGCTCCCATTGCCCGCAGGATAAGAGTTGCCGCCAGTGTTAGGGAGTGTTCCGGACACGTTCGTTCCCTTGTACGGAAGATAGCCGTTGGTAAGACCTCTTCCAACAGCGCCGGTAACCAAGGTTGGGTTTGAATTCCATACGTAGGGTGCGCCGATTCCGGAGAGGAGCATTATTCTGATCATGTTGTACCCCCACATTCCGTTGAAGAAGACCGTGCCTGGCTGAATGTGCACGTTTCCTTGTGGATCGTAGTAGCGCGCCGCGGTAACTAGTCCTGTTGTTGGATCAGTGTCGAGACGGAAGATGAAGCTATTCACTACAAGTGTGAAGTTCCCGCTGCTCACGGCCGCGGGGATGGTTCTGTATGCAGCGTTCGCCTTGGCACCAGTCTCGCAAGCATAGTCGCAAGGACCTCCACAGTACCCGTCATAAACGCAGGGATTGACTGGTACACCGTATTGGTTTGTGTATGGTTGCGACGCGAGAGCGCTGACGTGAGGAAAGGGATTGTATCCGAGCGATTGAGTTGCGTTTTGGAATAACGTTCCGATGGGCGTGATAGGCGAGGGTGGCAGTGGATAGTTTTGACTCATCCAAGGATAACCCATGTCGGACGATGAATTGGTTTTACTTCCGTTGTAGTTTCCGCAAAGTCCGTGGGCTTTTTCCCACTCCACATAATATGGCTCATACTGGGCGTAGGTCAGTGGCCAGTCCTCAAGATCGTTATGTGGGTTTACGGTATTCAGAAAGGGCGAGCCGTACCTGCTGATAGTTGATGAATATTGAGTGTATCCCCATGGGCCTTGGCGTCCCATTGTGCCGCCATAGTGTTGGGCGGCTCCGCCTACTCCATGTCCGAGCGCATGGTACTGGATGGGCATAGTGTATCTGCGGACGGGCAGTGCGAACTGGTTGCTGTTGTTCCTGATTGTGGCCGATTGGAGTGGAAGGGGACTGTCATATTTCCGTCCTAGTCCAACTCCCCATTCGTCGTACTTTGTTGTCGAGAAGTCGTTGACGTAGTCCCAGTATGGACCCTTTGTTATCGCGACGACTTTGTAATTTTTGCCGCCGTTTAGGCTGGCGATAGAAAGCTCGGCTGCTATTACGCCGCTCATATAGCCGACCCCCAGGATAACTACGTCTGCTGCTGGCTCGGTAATTGTGGTTGGCATTTTTAGGATCTCCCGGACGCTTGTTGCTGATATTGTGCGAGGCTTGCTGGCTTGAGCCTAGTTGGAGAAGTTGCGACCATGAGAGTTTTCTGGTCCAGGCCTTCCCCGTAGAAGTTCCCGAAGTTTACTCCGTTGAACCCTGTGTATGTCCATCCAACCATGTTCTGGTTTCCACCGTAGATCGGGTCCATTAGGAATCCGGCCCATGTCATGAATACAAGTTCATAGGCGAAATCGGATGGGAGAATATTGCTGAAGCTTGTTGGCTTGTTTGCCCACAAATCTTGTAGGAGCTGTAGCTGGTTCGCTGAAGAGAGCGTCTCGAAGTTTCCTCCGTAGGCGCTCTTAGCATAAGCCTGAAGCGCTAGTAAGCCGACTCTCCAGAATTCCCTTAGATTCAGAGGGTACTGGTAATTCGTGCCCGCACCGACTCTAACCTTGGGAGAACCCGCAGAGTAAGTCTGCGTTCCCACCGTGATTGGGCCAGCCTGGCCCGGCGGCACAAACGGTCCATCCATGAACATGTTGGCGCTCTGTCCATAATCGCCCGCCAACTGTCTATCGATGAAATAAATCACCCCAGCTTCTTTCGCCCCCGGATCGCTATCCGTAGGTATGATTGTCTCAACGATCTTTTCCACGAGGGATTGCTCGGCTACGCTAAGGCTGATGAAACCGACCACAGTACTGACCCTATTTTTCAGGCTAGTAAGCTGAGTCGTTAAGGCAGAGTTCTGATTTCCGAAAAGCGGGATTTCGATCCCTGAAGCTACGAGCGCGCTGCCGGCAGCGGCCAAACCGAGCTTGAGAAATTCACGTCTGGTCTGATTGACCATTCGAGCTCAGACGAGCCTCTGCCCACTCCTATTTTAGCCTGCATGACCAGAAAAAAAGAGGTGTATTTTTCCTTGGAAAACGCTTATTTTCTCAGCGCTTCACAATTCGTCCCTGTGTTCTAGTTTGCAAACAGCTCCACCAAAGAAAATGAAGTATGTCGAGCTCGTTGTTCCTGTCCTGATCGTCCTTGCCATAGGAGCAGGAATCGGTCTAGCCTCGGCGGGAATCTATCAACTCGCTACAGGCTCTCCAATCTTCACCGCCTCAGCTGGCAGTCTTGGGGTGTCGAGCTCAGTGAGCGTCTCGATCCCGAAAGGGGTTGGAAATACTCAAGCTCTCAACTATGTCCCTGCAAGTGTAACGGTCGCGAACGGTGGCACGGTGGTTTGGACGAACAATGACCCGGTTCCGCACACCGTGACTTCAACCAACGTTCCGTCTGGAGCTAGCTCTTTTGATTCTGGAAACATGAACGCGAATGCCACGTTCAGTCACAAGTTCACTGTAGCGGGCACCTACCAGTACGTGTGTTCCTACCACCCGTGGATGCACGGAACAGTTGTTGTCACGGGATGAGAAACGATACCGTTCCATAACGTGCGTTAGATTTCGCGAACGTCTGGATCGATTTCGAAAAGAGGCCTTGTGGTGGCCAGAGGACTAACTTCAGCTACGAGGAAGAGATCCGTATGAAAGAAATTCAGCAACGGGTCCTGATCCTAGCAGTTGTTGTCACAGCTATTGTCGTGACGGCGACGGTCGGCTACATCTATGTCGGTTCATTGTCTTCAGCCAATCCGATAGTGACAGTTGTCAGGATACCGAAGGACTCCTCAGCGGAACCAACGGGGTTTAACGTAAATTATTTCCAGGCGAACTTCGTGAATGGCACGTACCCTTTTCCCGTTAACATCTCGGTCACAATTGGAGTCAACAACACGATAGAATGGGTAAACGACGATGTGGTCGGTCACACGGTCACAGCTCTTGTCGCTCCATCGGGGGGGCCGAGGTTTAATTCAGGAATAATCTTCTCAGGAAAAACGTTCTCTGTGACCTTAACCGTTGCAGGGGTTTACAGATACACCTGTGCGTGGCATCAATGGCTCGCCGGGCAGATAATCGTCAAACCTCCCTCATGATAACTAGCGGCCGATCTGTATGACAAGAGTTGCGGCATAGCCGTGAAAATGTCTAGAATATTTCTATGTGATCGTCAGGAAAGCCCAGTTTGACTAGTTCAGCTTTGATTCTTGCGCGGTGGTCGCCTTGCAACATTATCACACCATCCTTCGCTGTTCCACCGGTTGCTAGGCGCTCTTTCAGTTTGTGAGCGACCTCTGCAAGGGATCGTCCCGTCTTGGGTAGTCCTTGGACGACAGTTACGGGTTTTCCCCATCTGCGAAACTCAACTCTCACGGTGAGGTGGGTTTCGCTCTTGTCGAGTTCTTTCAGGGCGCTGTTGAAGTCGAATCCTTCACTCAATCCGGTCACCCTAGGACCGTTTCAACCACGCATTAGTTCTTTTCGGCTAGTTCCAAGAACCGGTTCAAATAATCTGCGAGAAGCTTTCGATACTGATCCCGGGTCATGTTTTCTTTCAGATTGATCATCAGGTCTTTGAAGTATGGGAACTTGCTCGCGACTGTGGGCGGCATTTGTGAGAGAAATCTCCGGTTTGAGGCCTCGGCCTTTCCACCGGTATCTTCTATGCCGTGCCTCGTCATCTGACCGATTGCACGAGCGTTATGGACCATGATTGACGCGTTCATCCAACGATCCATTTTGGGATTGCCGGATTCGACAGTTTCATCTTTTATCCAGTCTTGAAGGAAGCTGCTTATCTCGCCTGATTTGAATATCGGGCTTTTCTTGATGACCTTCATCGAGATGTCGTCAGCGTACAAGTCCTGAATATCATTCAGTAGATCATGGACGATCTTCTGCTGATAGTCATGCAACAAGTGTTCTTTCCCGAATTTGTCTATCGCTTCCTCGATTACTTCAGCGTCGTGGGATGGGTGATTGTTTTCCATCCTGTATATGTGAGACATTTCGTGAACAAGCAAGCCTTCTAACATTCCTGAATCAACAGAGCCGCCTGATACTACTATTCTGTAGCCTCTAGCCTGCGGCATGGTGTACCCCATGAATGGAAGCTGAGGATCAACGGCGACCTCCACCTGGCTCTTGATGCCGAAGCCTTGCTCCTTCATCATGCGAGACGCATTCTGGTATGCTTTCTTTACAAGTTCATTATTCGCATTATCGGTGGTGGGAGAAGCCGTCTTTGCGACGGTCGTGTTTCTTCTAGCCGACACCTTGTGTTCCTCCTATAGTGCTAGTAGGTGATCTATTGAATAGATTCCGCTGCCAAGTAGAGCCAGTGCGAGCGCGGCCAAGAACAATGTGACATCGATCTCGTAGCCACTGGCATATTTCTTCTTCAGTTTGCTTTTTGAGAACCACGTAGTCGATAGCATCCAGAGCGCCGCCAAGACCGCAACAATCGGGGTTAGTAGTCCGAGAATCAACGCTGCTCCGCCGAAGAACTCGAAAACGCCCCCGAGTGGAACCATGGCCGCGGGCATTCCTACGCTCTTCATCCAGGCTTCACCTTGCTTTCTTTGAGTAGTTAGCTTAGGGTATCCGTGTATGATGAACAGGGTTCCGACAGCCAGTCTTAGGATAAGCGATGGCAGGTCTACGGAGCTTCCGAAGAGGGTTTGAATCATATCCCATCAACACTTTGGTCTTTATTATAAAGTAGGTAGTCAACTACTACCAAGTAGGTTATTGTAAGCATATCAAGTCAAGCTGTCTTGACTAAGAGAAACGCAAGGAATCGTAACTGCAAACTCCCATGACAATAGAACATCTCGCCTATCTTCTCGTAACCCCCCTATTTGCGTAAGTGAACTGAAACGGACTCCTTAGCTCACAAGCCTGCTCAGGAGGACACCCCGTGAGGACCATGGTTGGCATCGATGACATCGCAGTCTACATTCCGCGATTGTACTTGGAGCTAGCAGATGAGAAGAGGCTAGAGAAACCGACGGAATTTTCTGCTGCAAGAAAATCTGACCCTTCGAAGTATCTTCATGGCATCGGAATCGCCAAAATGTCGATTCCGGACACCTACCAAGACAGCTCGGTCTTGGCTGCGAATGCAATCTTCGAGCTGATGGAAAGAAACAGTGTTCAACCGGCGAGTCTCGCAAGAATTGACATTGCGACCGAGACCGGCGTGGACGAATCCAAACCTGTCGCCGCATATGTTCACGGAATGTTAGAACAGAAGTATGGTAAGGGATCTCTGAAGAGAACCTCAGGCGTCGAGTACAAGTTCGCATGCGTAAGCACCGCAGATGCTCTGGAAAGTTCACTCGACTGGGCATGGGCAGGCAGAAGCAATGGGAAAAGTAGCATCATCTGTGCAACCGACATAGCTAGATATCCGCTTACCAGTCCCGGAGAATCGACCCAGGGAGCAGGGGCCGTCGCCCTCCTAGTCAAGGAGAATCCTCGTTTGCTGGTGATCGACCCGATCATCGGCACTCACATGGAGGATGAGGATGATTTTTGGAGACCGCTTTTCTCGACGACGGCAGTCGTCCACGGAAAACATTCTGAGAGATGTTATCTCAGAGCCATGGAAGGTGCGGTCGACAACTGGGCAGAGCAAGCGGTTGCCTCTGGCATCGTTAGGGCTGGACAAGGCGAGTCGTTAGTAGATCACATAGGTCCCATCTCTTTCCACGTCCCGTACCCGAAGATGGCGGAGAAAGCTTTCGCGTACCTGTTGAGACATTTCTGGCGAGGCCTCCCCCGCTGGAAGGAAGTCCTGCGCGTGATTGGCGACGAGCCTCAAGCAGACAGCTACAAGAAAAGAGAGGAGTTCGAGAAAGCGGAGGCCGATTACATGAGACACTTCATGGAGACCAAACAATTCCAAGCCGACTACCAAGACAAAGTGGCTGACGGACTAGTACACGCAAGAGAGAGCGGCAACAGCTATTCTGCCTCTGAAAAAAGCTGCCTCTCAATGCTCCTGGAGACCAAGGCAATGAGGGGAATCGATCTGGCAGGAAAAAGAGGTGGATCTGGAAATTATGGAAGCGGCTGCAAGGCCAAGGCATCAAGCTGGACTGTTCAGGAAGAATGGGCTGCTATCGCCAAGAGATTTGGCCATGCCGAGAAATTACGCAATCGCAGACCAGTGTCTCTCGCCGAATACGAAATCCTGCACGAGGGGAAAGCATTTCCTGATGGAAGAAAATTTGTCGCAGAGCCTGAAAACGAGTTCGTGTTGATAGACGTGACCTCTCAAGGCTATCGACACTACAAGTTTGCTGACTAGCTGTCGCAGCCGAGGAGAAAGTCCTTCTGAGAATCTGTCTAAGCCATCTCAACTAACCACTCATCAGGGTTCATTCGACGGACGCGTCAATCTATCGATCAGTGGGGACGCGAGCGCAGTTACTAGAACTGCTAGACCGGCTACAGGATAGAGCTGCGGGCCTACTAGTCCAGCATCAACTCCCGTCTTAGCGAGTACCAGCGAGAACTCTCCACGTGGAACCAGGATCGAACCAACTAGAATGGGGCGTCCGATCCGAGCCAAACGCGCTCCCAGGACGCCTCCAGCAAGCTTGCCGAGAATAGCTCCAGCCAAGATGATCATGAGTGGTAAGCCGAGGGATAGGGCAGTGGACGTGTCGATCAGGGTCCCCATCGATAAGAAGAAGAACACGATGAAAGCGTCCTTGAGGGGTAGAATTTTCTCTCGGACATACCTCGATTGCTTGACGGGAAGAAAGAATCCGACCAGCAAGGCTCCGATAGCAGGCGAGAAACCAAGATAATCTGAAAGTACGCCGAATAAGAACCCGAATGACAAAGCAAGCAGGAACGCGACTTCACCGATTTCCAGCTCGTACTGGCTCACCTTGTTGATTAGCCATGGGCCAAGATACCTGCCAAATCCGAAGCTCGCTATGAACAGGAAAAATCCCTTCGAGGCGATGATCAAAAGGCCTGACGCCTGAAGTTGGCGTCCCCCTGCAAGCTCGGGCGTAAGGAACAGCAAGAAAACGGCAATCACATCCTCCACAACCATCACCATCATCAGCGCAGTGAAATTTTGATCATGTTCTGGAAAACGATCTAGAATCAGTTTCGCAACTATCGCTGTGCTGCTGAGACCAAGAACTGACCCGAGAAAGAGCGCGGTCCCCAGATCCCATCCTGCAGACAGAGCTGAGAGCACGCTGACCAGAAACGCGACAAAAAACTCTACTGTGCTTAGAACGAAGACCTTGGACCCGACCTTGCCAAATTTGCGAGGGTCGAGTTCGAGCCCGACGACGAACAGTAGCAGTATTATTCCGAGAGTCGCCAGAAAGTCAATAGCTGTCGTGTCACGGATCAGACCGAGACCGTAGGGTCCAACGAGCATTCCCGCGACCAGTTGGCCGACGATCATGGGAAGGCCCAGTCGATAGAAGAGAAGACTGACAAGAAGAGCCGCAGCCACGGCAATTCCTACATCTAACAGAAAAGTTGTCTGCAAGAACTAGCCTTGATCAATCGCACATGAATGGCTAAAGCGTTTTCTAGGAAGCCTTGGTCACAATCAGCCTACAAGGTTGCAGCTCTCTCCTGCCGAATAGTTAACTAGATGTTTCATTCCGTTTTGTTTCAAGGGCCCGTAGTCGAGCCAGGACCAAGACGTGGGCCTTCGGAGCTATCTATTTCGGAGTGAAGAGAGCCCAAAATCGTGGGTTCGAATCCCACCGGGCCCGCCAACGCTTCACAGATGTTAGCGACAGCTTTTCCAATTTTTTTCTCGGCCGAGATGTTCCGAGAGTACTGACCTTTTGAGGATCCCGATGTTCAAACCTCGAGTTACGATGGCTTTGCGGAAACCAACAAGGTGATCGAATCTTTGCAGATTTCTGTGCCCTCTTCTGACATAGATGCCAAACATTTGGTTGGCTCCATCCTTGTACGGGCTAACGCCTATTCCGAGTTTTTGGTGAATTAGAAGGATTTGGTTGCGCAATCTTATGTTCTTGATAGCTCCGGTTACGTTTCCTTCTCTCGAAGTGCTTCCTTCATCTTCCCAAAACGCCCGTACAATCTGTACTAACAGCCCCGTGTCTGAGTTCATAACTGCTGACTGGAGATGCTGCAGAGTCCGCACGTCTGGTTTGCAAAGAAACCTGCGAATGTCATTGCAGGCGATGATTGAGGCCCCGGTTACATCATACACATCCATGTTCTTGGATGCATATTTTCGAATTCGCGGCTTAAGCCCTCGATAGCTAATTTCGAGGTCATTCAGAAACTGCCGAGCCAAAGCTGACGATGCGGTTGTATAGCTGATAACGTAGCGTGTAGCGATTCCGTCGAATAATATGTGCCCTAGCAGGCGAGCCTTGTCACGGGTCAACTCTTGGGACGTTACCGCTACGGTTTTAACGCGAGCAAACTTGCTGACAAAATTACGCTGTGTTCGAAAAACCCCTTCTTGGATTCGCGCCTTGCTTCTCTTGTCGAGTCTAACTTTGAAAGCATACTTGTGCACAGTGCTTACTGAAAATCCTGCGCGGCGAGCTACCTCCTTGTACGACTGCCCGCTCCGCCGAAGAGCTCGAATCCTACAAATCTGCTCTCTTATGAGGGGCTTCAGAACAAGGACGTCCCGCAAACTGTCTTATCTTACAGAGTGTGGTCCGAAAATCGTGGGTTCGAATCCCACCGGGCTCGCCACCCATCCCTTTATGAGGTCCGGGCTGAATTCGCTAAGTGTTTCTCGAATAGAATTAATATCGTCGAGATTGCGGAGGGATTATGCGACTGGAACCTCTCTACACGGTCCGATTCTTCTATCCCGACGGATGGCAGGTTAATCTTACTGGGAAAAAGGGAACTGAGGAAGACCATTTCTACTTCGCTGAAGGAATATGTGAGGGACGCATCTCCGGAAGATTTCGAGGATCGAATCATCCTCACCGACGTACCGACGAAACCTTTACCATGAATATCCAAGGATTCATAGAAACAGATGATTCCGCGTTGATAATGCTCGACTTCCAAGGCTATGGCCGATCATCCGACCGATCTCAGGAACTGTACAAACTTAGGCCAACAACAAACCCCGCGACGAAGCGGCGTCGACAGGTCGTGGGTTTTGCCAGACACACGACGGAGAGCGAGAAATATCGATGGTTGAACGACGCGGTGTGCGCTATCGCCGGGGAGGTTCGAGTTCCAATGGAGATACCACCTGAGCAATTGAAACAAGCGGACGTCAAACTGGCATTCAGCATAGCGGAAGTAATCTGGGAACCCCCGCCAGAGTAATTCGTGCACTCACCCAGCTACAATATGACAATACTCAATGAACACCGACCATGAGAATGACAGAAAGTGAACGCAGGTTTCACCGGAAAACCGGGGCCCAATCTTTCAACAGAACTTGGGATTACCTAGAGAAGAAGAAAAGAAACGCCGAGGATGACGCGATGATGCTACACTTGGCCCACTCGTCGCGCTATCATTGGAGTCTTGTCGGTAGTCCCCGAAACCAGGCAGTTGGGGATTGGCAGATCTCTCGAGTATACGCAGCCCTCGGCCGTCCCAACCTATCGCTTCAATTCGCCAGATCATCACTGGAGATCGCCAAGAAGAATAACTTGATAGAGATTCTCGGCACTGCCTATGAAGCTGTTGCGCGAGCTCACGCGGTGGCAAAGAACTACAAAGTTGCCAGAAAGTATCTCAGCAAAGCGAAGAAACAACTTGGCTCCTTGAACATTGATGAAGAGGACCGACAGATCTATGCTGGTCAGATTCGTGAAACGGAGAAGATGATACGCCGGTAGTCTCATCGACTATGCTTAGACCCCCGAGGAAACGATTAACAGAGCCAGTTTGAAGCCAAACGTCATGAAACAGCCTACAATTGAATGGCTACTGGATCCAAAGGATCCTTCCATAAGATTTCACACTCTCACCGACCTACTAGGTCGTCGCACCAGCGACAAAGATGTTGTAGCAACCCGAGAGAGGATAGAAAAATCTGGGCCTGTCAGGCGCATAATGAAGGGGCAAACCCGTGGGGGCTACTGGCCTCCCAAGGAGACTTGCTATCGTCCAAAGTGGACGGCTGCTGC
This sequence comes from Candidatus Bathyarchaeia archaeon, assembly GCA_035935655.1. Classification (NCBI taxonomy): domain Archaea; kingdom Thermoproteati; phylum Candidatus Bathyarchaeota; class Bathyarchaeia (SeqCode); species Bathyarchaeia archaeon. The sequence continues at coordinate 309,312 of DASYWW010000062.1, read as the reverse complement.
CTGGCCTCTGGCCTTACTAGGTGAGTTGGAAGCTCCTGCGGATCAGAGAATCAAGGGTGAATGTGAACGGTTTCTCGAATTGCACCAAGTGGATACAGGCGCTTTTGCTTGTCCGAGCAAGATTGAGGAGAAGAGGAGGAGATGGGACGAACCATGTCTCACAGGCAACATGATCCGAACGCTAATCAAGTTTGGATACGGCGAGGACCGCCGTCTCAAAAACGCAATCAACTGGCTGGCCAAGGGACAACTGGAAGACGGCGGATGGAACTGCGATTATCCCGAAAAGAAAGTGAAGCACAGTTCATTCATGTCAACCATCGAGCCACTGTGGGCCTACTCAGAAATTCCTCGGCAAAAATGGACGAGAAAAATGAAACGATCAATCGAAAGAGGAGCGGAGTTTCTCTTAATGCACCGCGTCTACAAGTCAGACAATCATCATTGGAAAGAGACCTATCCCTTCTTCACCGCGCTTCATTTTCCAATGTACTACTTCTATGACATTCTTCACGGGCTTCGAGTGTTGACAAAACTGGGATATTCAGATGACGAGAGAATTAGAGACGCGACTCACCTTTTGCTTTCAAAACGCAGTCCGAACGGAACTTGGAATCTGGAAGGGGACTGGTTCAGAGAAGGAGATTTCTTCTATCCGAGTGGAAAGGGAAGAAAGGCCCCCGCGACCATAGAACAAATTGGAAAGCCTAGCAAATGGATTACCCTCAATTGCTATAGGGTCTTAACGGAAACCGGCGACCTAGAAATTCCTAGGAACTTCCGGTAGACTCAACGAGGAATATGGGAAAAGAAGAAGCCTGAGAGTCGGGTAGAATCTATCCCTCTAATATGGCGATGTAGGTGTCCAAGCGACCAGAGTCTCCATAGCTGTTATTCCGTTGATACTGCCCAGTTTCTCAACGGATGTTTCAAGGAGCTCTTCCGGACTGTAGCCGTGGAATGCGGCGAACAGGTCGAACTCTCCAGGTATCACGTGGGCTTCGACGAAGCTCGGGAAGGTCTTGATCTTTTGCAGGACGTTCTTGTAAGCTCCCCTCACCTTTACTAGGGCGAAAGTGATAGGATCCTCTGACTCGTCCTTTTTCGCGTTGGAGATCCTCTGGAGGGAAATCCCTGCCTGAGTAGATGTAATCCCCCTGATCTTTCTGATCTTCTCGACGATATTGAAAGTCTTGTTAGGTTCGTTTGTTCGCAGTTTGATTACGAGATCGAATCTGCCTGTCACAGGTATGACGGTTTCAACATTCTTGATCTTTCGCAGTTGACCGATAACACGTGTTACTCCTCCTTTGACGTTGGCGAAGACCCAGCTGGTCTGTTCTGCTTTCGGCATTCGTTTCCACTGAGTGTTGATGGCGGATGACTCGCCTATTTCCAATGACGCTTACCCTGAACGCTAGTTACGGGTAACGTCAACACAATTTATTGTCAAGAATTCGCCCGGTTTTTCGATGCCTATCACGGTTCGAGCAATTAGTTGAGCTGAGTTCTCAGCCACTCTTCCAGAACGTTCGAGGTCTGATCGAGCCTTTTGGAATATATCGCGCGTCCCTTGCGAGGGTTGAGAGAGTGATCTCCTCCCTCGACAATGTGTAGCCTGGCGTTTGGCCCAAGTTTTGAAACTAGATCCGCTAATTGATCTCGCTCCGCATAAGGGTCTCTGGTGCCAGATATGAAGAGCATCGGTTTCGAAATCTGGGAGAGGTGCTTGACTCCAAGATCCTCTGGTCTACCAGGCCGGTGAATGGGATAGCTGAGATAGTAGAGTGCACAGACATCGCTTCTTCCCGGTTTATCAGCTACAACATGGGATGCAACAGCAGCTCCCATCGACAGTCCTCCTATGACTAGCTTCTCTGGTCTGTGACTAGACATGACCTCGTCGAGGACCTTTCTATAGCACGCAACGAGGACTTCCTTTGGGTCGGGAGTTCTAGTCAACCGAAATCTAGCTTCCATATACGGAAAATTGAATTTGACGGTGAGGAAACCTCGGCGGGCCATCTCGACATGAAAAAATGTGATGAGGGGAGAACTCATCGATTTTCCTGCGCCGTGAGCAAGGACTAGGGTCGTAGAGTTTGACGGGTCTTTGTTCGGAGGAGAACCGTAGGTCATGCTGATCTGCCTCTCAGCACCGAATGGAATCTGTTTAGTCTCCAGGCCTACTGAACTGGGAGGAGCTTTCAAACCAATTTCCCGACTAGGCGGCGTCGGTTAGTATGACTACCGGGAAAAAGGCGGCTTGAACAAAAGGGGGGATAGCTTAAAAAAGAAACAGATATTCTATTCGCCTACAACCATGAATGAGACGACACTTTCACTTAGGACGAACATGCGGAAGCTCTGGGCAGATCACGCGATCTGGACCCGCCAATATGCCCTCTCCGCACTCGAGAATGCACCCGATATGGTCGCGGCAAAGGAGAGACTCTTGAAGACTCCTGATAGCATCGGCAACTCTTTCATTCCATTCTATGGCGAGGGAACAGGCAGAAAACTCGCCGAGCTCCTGAGGAAACACGTCCTCCTAGGCGTTGACCTTATCGAGTTCGCAAAGGCTGGAGACCAGAAGAATTTCGAAACACAAGATAGTAAGTGGACTGTGAACGCTGACGAAATTGCAGGCCTCCTTAGCCAGACGAATCCTCATTGGGCCAAGGACGACATGTTTGACCTGCTCCACCAGCATCTGACCCTGACGAAGAGGCAAGTTGAGGCACGACTTGACAAGAGATGGAACGATGATGTCGTAGCTTTCGACGATGTCTTCACCGAGATCAATGCCGTCGCCGACACGATCTCGCAGGGCATGATGAAACATTTCCCCGACAAGTTCTAACAGAGCCCCGAGTTAGCGCTCATCAACCGTTACCTACGGCCGATGAGTACGACGAGTGCTGAAGTTGGAGCTTCCCCAAGCTAAAAGTGAAACATTCATAATCGGAGCAGGCGCTCCGGACTTTGGAAATCTCCTCGGCGTAGACGGGGAACGTTATTCTCTTTCGTCATTCCAAGACAAGAAGCTACTTGTTCTCTTGTTCGTCTCAAACGGATGCCCGACCGTAAAGGCTTCTCAGGACAGGATGCTCAAGATCCAAAGAGACTACTCAGGGAAGAGCGTGCAGTTGTTGGCTCTTAACTCAAACAACTCCTACCTGTCCCCCGCTGATACATATGCAGAAATGGTCTTAAGAAATGAGGAGAGAGCTTTCAACTTTCCATATGTCAAGGATGACGACAGGGCGGTTGCAAGAGCTTACGGGGCAGTTTGCACGCCTCACGTATTTCTCTTGGATGAGGAACGGCGACTGCGCTACAAGGGTCGCATAGACGATTCAAGAAACCCCGAAAGGGTAACAGTCAGCGACCTGAGAAACGCGATCGACGATCTTCTCGCAAATCGACCCGTTCGAGTATCGGAGACAACAGCCTTCGGCTGCAGCATCGTCTGGTAACTCGGCGAGAAACTTGTCTCGTCCATCGCTAAAGGTAGGTCGTGTCCACAAACGGTTCAAACTTGCTAACGTACCGAACGTAACTCTGCGCGTGCTTCGCTGGGAGGACCTTGATAGTCTTCTCTCGTTCATCAATAACCTGGTGCAAGAGAAACATGGCGACTCGAATTCAGGACTATACGCAGGATTTGACAGAAGGTTGACTCGAGAGGAAGAAGCGGAATGGCTGGCCCATACCCTGATGGAAATAGAGAGAGGAGACGTCGTTAGCGTAATCGCTGAAATAAGTGGGAGAATAATCGCAAATGGTGAGGTAACACGTGGCAGATACGAAGACACACATCACCATGGACACCTGGGGCTAACTATGATCAGCAAATACAGAGGACAAGGCATAGGACACAGAATCCTTGAGACTCTCGTTCAAGAAAGCCGCAAAATAGGATTAAAGACTCTTGACGCAGAGTTTCTGGCCGAGAACAAGATGGCCCGACGAGCTTACGAGAAAGCAGGCTTCAAACAAGCAGGCATGATTCCTGACAAGGTCTTCAGAGATGGAAAATACTTCGACGGGCTAATCATGGCCAGAGAGTTGTGATGTGATTTCTCCGTTCAGCGAAACGGGACTTTTCTCGATCTACCATTTTATTGGATCTTGCGGTTTCTCCTGGCTTCTCCAGAGGTACAGGGTGGCAATAGAACAATAAGGATGCCATTTTTTCGACAGCTGTTCGAATTTTTCTCTTGTTGGTAGGTTTCTCAGCCGGTAGATTTTCTGAGCAGCCTTCCTCAAGCCAAGATCGTCGACCGGCAGGACGTCTGTTCGTCCCAGGACAAAGATGAGAAACATTTCCGCCGTCCATCTTCCGATCCCTTTTACCTTGTCGAGCTCTTTTACGACCTCGTCGCTTGGAAGATCGGACAATCGTTTCAGGTCTAGGACGCCATTCTCGATTCTCTCGGATAGGTCGCGGATGTATCTGATCTTCTGCGGCGACAATCCGCTAGCGCGTAGATATCTCTCCTTGGTCTCGAGGTATTGGCGAGGCCGAGGAATCTTGCCATCATAGATTTGTTTGAAGCGGTTGAGTATTGCCCGCGCTGCGGCTCCGGCCAACTGCTGGAAAATTATCGAACCCACAAGCGCTTCGTAGTCATCGTCGTCTAGATGAAACTCGTAAGGTCCTAAGCGTTTGATGATTTTTGCGAGTGCGAGGTCGTTTTTCTTGAGATGTTTCATTCCCCTAGTCCAAACCTCTTTCTGGGCTAGATTTGCGTCTGCCAATTTTTGAGTCAATCTAGTATCACTTCAAGCTTTGAATAGTGAGCGCTGGTTGAAGGGGACTTGTCAATGGCACTCTCGGACAAAGAAATCTCTTCAGCGATCAAAAATGGAGAATTGAGAATCCTTCCTTCGGGATTCAGGCTGAATCCAGCCGGAGTAGATCTGCGTGTTGATCGGAAGATCCGGCTCAGACCAAAACAACATTCGCTAGTGGCGAGCATCGAGACGGTCGAACTTTCTAGCGGCATTGTCGGATTTTTACATCTTCGCTCGTCTTTGGCGCGCGAAGGTTTGTTTGCGAGCCTTGCCTTGGTCGATCCTGGTTTTCGCGGGCAGCTGACTGTCAGTCTCTATAATTCTGGAGACAGCGCTGTCAATCTCGCAAAGGGTGAGAGATTCATCCAGCTCTCTTTGTTAAGACTTGGAAAGCCCGCGATCAAGAAATACGCTGGGCGCTACCAGAATAGTACTGGAGTGGTCGCGAGTCGTCGCAGAAAAAAATCACACGCGCGAAAAATGGAAAGCGTTATACATGGTAGCAGTGGCTAAGATGCCGATACAAGAAATGAAGGACACTTCACGCATTCTAGATCTCAAATACAAACTCATGACGATCGAACTGCTCAACCTAGCCAAACAGCGATTCACCTACAGAGAACTCTCGGCGATGGTTCACCTCCCTGAAACAGTTCTAAGCCGGTATGTGAAAGGACACGTCTTACCAACCGCGGAACGAGCAGAAGAGATCAACAAAACACTCCAGAGATACATGAGTTTAGACAAAGAACTTCTAGAAAGAATTCATTTTGATGAAGGAGGATATTTTGACAACACCGCGATCATCGGCGACACAATGTTGATGGAACGCGCCGTCCAACACGCAGTAGGCAAGTTCGCCGGAAAAAGAGTCACGAAGATCATGACAGCAGCGGTCGACGGAATACCGCTCGCAACTCTCCTAGCACACCGACTCGGCGTCGGATTACTTGTCGCCAAGAAACAGAGAGAAGTTGGAGTGAGAGAGTTTATCGAAGAAATTTTCGTGCCTCCAAAGACGGCTGTCGTATTGAGCTTGTTTGTTCCGAGGGACGCGATCAAGAAGACAGACTGCGTATTGATCGTCGACGATATCATCGACAGTGGAGAAACGCAGCGGGCGATGATGAAGATCATCCAGAAGGCCAAGGCGGAAGTCATAGGAATCTACGCCCTCGTGTCCATTGGAAGCGACTGGAAAGCCCGGATAGAATCTGCTGGAAACGTACCCGTGGAGGTGGTAACCCCGGTTATCAAGAAGGAGCCTAAGGAGAAGGAAAAAGAGTCCAGAGAGACAAGAGAAGTTAGGGAAATATCCGCCTAAACCTACTATTTCTCAGTAGAAAAGGTATACGACTCCGAGCCGTGAAAAAACCCGGAAGAAAAGAATCTATTCGATTCGACCCCTTTCCGAATCATGCATTTTTTCTCGCACTTTTCTGATACCAATTTTCTGGTCATATTTTGAAACCGGTTTTGAGATCGATTCTTCAAACTGTTTTTCAAACCGGAATCAATGATTTCTAGGGCCCCCCCGGGCCTACTCAAGTCTCGCGCGCCATTCCCTCCACTAATAATCAGCCAAACATAGCCCGGATGTTCTCCGCCAACGGCTGATGGACCACGCCGCGATCCGTCACAATCCCTGTAACCAACTCTGGTGGAGTGATGTCGAAAGCCGGGTTCAAAGCCCCAACATTCCTCGGAGCAAAACGCCTACCCCCAATCAACAATACCTCTCGCTGATCCCTCTCCTCGATAACCACCTGAGACACATCCGTCACGAGATCCAGCGTTGAGACAGGCGCCGCAACATAGAACGGAACACCATAGAACTTCGCTCCCAACGCAATCGGCAACGTCCCAATCTTGTTAGTAACATGCCCCGTCCCCAAGATCCGATCAGCCCCCACAACAATCTTGTCCACCACACCCTGAGCCATCAACTGTGCAGCCGCACTATCAGCGATGACGCGGACGGGGATCCCGTCCCGCGCCAATTCGAAAGCAGTCAACCTCGCCCCCTGCAACAACGGCCGCGTCTCCGTCGCAATCACCGACACCCTCTTCCCCTGCTCAACCGCAGCCCGGACCACCGCCAACGCCGTACCGTAACCCGCGGTCGCTAGAGCCCCCGCATTGCAATGCGTCAGCACAGTATCCCCATCTTCAATCAAGGCCGAGCCAAAACGCCCGATCTTGCGAGCTGACTCCAGCTCTTCGCGAAGAATCGCGTCAGCCTCTCGCTTCAACTCGTCCCCAAGGGATGCGACCGAGTCAGCCCGCAAAGACGCTTTGAACGTCCGCTCGACAGCCCAGCGAAGATTCACCCCCGTAGGCCTCGTAGAGATCAGAGCATCGGCGGACTTGCGAAGTAGTGACCTTGCCTGCTTCAGATCTTTGCCCCCGAGATCCATCGCGGCTAACACGAGACCGTACGCGCCAACAACGCCGATCAACGGCGCACCTCTAACTTTCATAGAACGGATCGCCAAACAGACCTGGTCCACCGTCCGCATCCGAACATACACCAGCCTCGCCGGCAGTTTCGTAGTATCAATGGCCTCCAGCACTCCATTCTTCCATCTCACGGGCTCAAGAGAGTCTCGTTCTTTTCCCGGCATTTCTCAAAACTCCGATGTGTCGAGCCTAGTTGTTCGCATGCCTTTATAGACGCCTGCCCGAGCCTTGACCGTTTCAAATCATAATCTGGTGCGATGATTGATGACGCTAGAAATTCTCGAAGCCTTCTTCTCCAAAAACAAAGTCTACATGAAAGAACCAGAGAAACTCATGGAGCTCCGGGAGAAAGCCTTCGGAACCCTAGCAGACAACAAGCTCTTCCTAAGTCCCTACGAAGCATTCTATCTCGTCGAGAAACGACGAGCCCATGTAACAGACGAAAAGACAGGAAGGGAGAAAACGCTCCAGAATCTTGTCACAAAACTATCAACTGGCAAAGCAACAATATGGACCAAGTATCTAGTGTACCGAGACCTGCGAGACCGAGGCTACCTGGTTCGAGAATCCGAAGAAGGCTTCGACTTCGAAACCTTCGGAAAAGGAGCCACCCGAAGACAAGTATCAATTGTCTTTGAGGGAGGAGAGTCCACACTCGAAAAACTCGCAAGGCTCTCTGCGAAAGCGAACAAGGACGGAAAGGATCTGGTCCTCGCCGTGATCGACAGGCGTACAGATATCGTGTATTACACATTGAATACCGAACGCTTCGAAGGAAAGTAGCTCCGAGACGGAGAGGGACATGAGCTTGTCAGAGACACAATTCACTCTTCCGCGGGGAATGAGGGACATTGACCCGGAGGAAATGTCCCGCAGGATATGGCTAACAGACAAGATACGGCAGGTGCTCTGGAACTATGGCTTCCAGATGCTCGAGCCCAGCCCTGTAGAAAACCTCGAAACCCTCGAGGCAAAATCGGGCCAAGCAGTCAGGGACGAAATCTACTGGTTCAAAGACAAAGCGGAACGAAACCTCGGACTACGATTCGACCTCACAGTAGGCATGACCCGAATGGTCGCAAACCGGTTCGACCTCCCTGAACCGATCAAGATCTCATGCATCGGCGGCGTATGGCGTTACGACGAACCACAATTCGCCCGATACAGATACCACACGCAATGGGATGCCGAGATCTACGGAGTTGCCGACCCATCGGCCGACGCAGAGATCATCTCTCTTGGCTCCGACATCCTAGAGTCAGTGGGCCTCAAAGAGCACATCATCAAGATCAGCAACCGCAAACTCGTCGAAGGCTTCCTACGCGGTCTAGGAATACAGTCCCAGAATGAACTCGACCAACTGATCAGGATAATCGACAAGATGGGAAAAATAGGATCCGAACAGGCAGAGCGAGAATTCACCGGAGCCGGCCTCTCCAAAGACAAGGTCAAACGAATCCTCGGCTTCGCCGACATTGGCGGAAACCCAGATGAAGTCCTGGGGGAGCTGGAGAGCAAACTGCCCAAAAGCGAGATGACCCACCAGGGCTTCAAAGAACTCTCCGGAACAGTGAACCGCGTGGCATCCCTCGGAAAAAAGACAAAGATCAAGATCGACCTCGGAATAGTCCGTGGAATAAGCTACTACGACGGAACAGTCTTCGAAGCCTACGACAAGGAGGGAGAGGATGTGGGCGCGATCTTCGGAGGAGGACGTTTCGACAAATTGTGCAAGATCTATGGAAAGCGAGACATGCCAGCGACGGGAGTCGCAGGGGGCTTCGAACGACTCATGCTGTCTCTAGAGCGAAAAGACCTCTTCCCTAACGTCCAACAAGGCCCGCAGGTCTTCGTAGCCACAGTGAACGAAAGCGTTTGGAACGAAGCCGTAAGACTCGCCCAAGGACTCCGCGGCCAAAACATCAGAACTGACCACGACCTCAAACAACGCCCACTCAGCAAACAACTGGAATACGCTGACTCCTTGAAAGTAAGAATATCTCTCGTCTTGGGTCCTAGAGAGATCAAGGAAGGAAGCGTACGGATGAAGGACATGAAAACAGGCGAAGAGAAGACTGTCAAGCTATCATCAGCAATAGATGAGGTCCAAAATGCCCTACAATGAGCTAGATTCCTCCGAACTGAGCTAAGAAATATCGTTCGATGCTTTTTTCGGAATCGTCAGAAAAAACTTAGACCAAAATATCCACGTATCAGCTTGCTATATTAGGCCCTTCTGATGATGTCAGGAACCGCGAAACAAATGAGCCTTCGTTCGAAGACACGGAACTTGAGGCGGAGACGCGTCAGAAGAGAAATTAGGACTAGGCTTATTCATGTAGCGGTAGCAGCGGGATAGTATCTTTTACTAGAAAGGCAAGATCGGCTAATCGAGAGTCCCCGGAATCCTAATCGTCTGTTACATTATTTCTGAGGGTTCAGGTCGTACATCTCTGGTGGATTCTTCGGCAGAATAAAATGGATGAAACCGTATCCGTATTTTTCGTGGAACTGATCGCTACTCTGAATCGCTTTCTTGAAGGCCTCTTCAAATCTCCTCCAGTCTTCCGCGCGAATAGCTTCACTCATAGAATGAAAGTGGGTTTTGACAAAGCTGTTCAAGTCTTCGGTGAACTTTGGCCTAAGGGTAGCCCCTATTCTGAATAGAGCGATGACCTGGTTGAGCTGATATTGCGCCAGTTTCCAGTTGGAGGCTTTCGCAGCATAGTAGAGAACATGATGTCTCTCACCTACCTCCTTCATCAAATGGGCCATTCCATGTTGAGCCTCGGCTAGCTGTTCGAGACTCAGCTCGCCGTGTTTTGTCTTGATGACGATCTTCTCATCTGGCATGATTGAGACCTAGGCAGTTTCGATCAGGATTTTCCTTATAGGCGTGAGGGTAGCTCACCCGAAAGAGGCAAGGGCATCCATGTGGGTTGAGTTCAAGTGTCCTATTTGTGGAGGAGACCTTGATGATGACAAGTCAATGGCGAACTTCATGGTCTGTAACGAATCGTCTCACGGGACCTTGAGGTTCTTCACAGGGGATGGTTGCTTCTTCACTAGCAATGAGAAGGTGGCTGAAGAACTGGTGAGAAAGGGAAAACGGGTTCATGTCATAGATCCGAAAGAATTTTTCGCTCAGCGAAGCTGACACTCCTGTGTGAGCGTTGACGGTGTTGACTGATGGCTATCTTGATCTAGAAATAATCTTTTACGCCTTTTGGAAATGAGCGATTCGAGGATTCTAGCCGGTATCAGCGTGTTGCAGGAAACCACAACCCGGTCTCAGCGTTCCCTCTTTAGGAACAATTAACTAGGCTCCTTTTGAGCCAGCCATCTTTGGGCCCGTAGCTCAGTCTGGACAGAGCGGCAGCCCCCTAAGCTATGAGCGGGTTGAGCTGTAGGTCCGGGGTTCGAATCCCCGCGGGCCCGCATAGCGTCCAATGACAGTCAGAGGCAAACCGAGAGGTTGAAACTGTAACTGCTCCCGGCTTTCACAGGCTTCCTCTATCAAAGGCCGGGAGAAGCTGCGCAATGCAAGATCAGATTTTGGATTAGAAGTAGTCTGGAGCGCCAAAGTTTAGGGCGAGGATTGATGCGTCAACTATGTCCACGATTCCGTTGGCGTCCAGGTCCGCCAGTGGGTTGTAGTTAACGCTCGCAGACTTTGACCCGAAGGCCAGGGCTAAAGCAGACGCATCGATAATACTCACGAATCCGGTATAGTGAATGTCAACCTGTCGAGTCACACCAAAGGACACTGTGGCCGTGACTCCCCTCAATAGAAGATATGCGATTGATGAGAGGTTGTAGGGTTTTACGACTACGTTCAGGAGAAAAATCGAACTCTGAACCCCAGGTGCGGGAGTATCGAGCTTGGTCGACGGTATGGTGTACGTCTTGTTGAATACGACGACCCCAGTGGTTTTGTTCGCAGCATTGACAGTGGCGTATCCGGAGAAGGTATTGTTCCCAGGAGTGACAGCCAAGCTACCGGTTATGATAATGTTGTTTCCTTGAAAGCGGGTGCTGTTGCTCAAGGGGACATGAATCGTGGGCGACAAGGCATACACAGTCGCATTGGCGTCTGGGGTTCCAAGACCGGTCGGGTAATCCCAACCTGTTCCGGCGGCGAAGAAACCGTTGGATCCAGAGGTGATATCCTGGTAAGATGACAGCTTGTACAGCTTCGCACCAATTGAACCATATGTCTGAGAGTATGCCTGGCTCGCGAGGTCCACTAGAGCAGCCCATTGAGGCGAACCAGCGCTAGTTCCGCCAACCTGATACCGCACGCCCCCCTGAACCACGAGGAACCCAGTGCTTGGGTCCCCATTGTAGGACACGTCTGCGGTGTCCCTTGCAGAATCTCCTAGACCCTGCTGCCAAGTAGGCTTAGGGAACATGCTACTGGACCCTGCACCGCTGCCGCTCCATGCCGTCTCGCTTCCATAAGATCCGTCGGGGTTGAGTGTCAGGCTAGTTCCCCCAACCGCAACTACTAGCGGGTCTGAGGATGGATACTCAGGGTTACAACATGAAGTGGCTCCAGAGTCTCCTGAACTAGCGAACGAAGTCGTCCCATGGGAGCTTATTGTAACTAACAATTGATGTGTTGATGCGATCGTGAACGAACCTGTCGTCGGGTAAGACGATTCAGGCAGTCCGAAGCTCATAGATAAGGCAGTCTCTTTCGGCAACGAGTTTGCGACGTAAGCGATCCCATCGAACATATGACCAAGGCTAGGATCGAAAGCGACCACAAGATCGATTGTAGCCGATGGAGCGATGGAGTGCACCCATTCTACGTCAAGCGCTGTTTCGAGAGCCCAACCCGAGTTCGTTCTCGTCGGACGACCATCTGGATAGAAGGTGTTCAGTACAACAGAAGAAAGTCCCGTTAATGAGCTGAAACTTGACAGATCAGCTGACAAACTTGGATCGCCGTAAGCGTCGATAATGGCAATTCTAGTCCCATTCCCCATTATTCCCCTCGAGTAAAGCGGGAGAAAATTGTAGGCCTTCCGAACGTCAGAAGGCACGAACGGTGGAGACCCTGGGTTTGAGAGGCTAGCAGGCCAATAAATTATCGGATGAAGAATTTCCCCTGCAAGCCCTGGTTTGGCTCCGAAAGAGGGCGGCAGCAAGGCGTGCATGCCCGGGAGCAGTAGCGAAATGAGAATGACGGCAGAGAGATGCCGCAAATCGCGTCACGAACGGTAATGACTCGCGATCAACGCTGGCTTCTATTAAGGCGATCGGACGACCCTGCTTATTCCCACTCAAAGTTCAGGACAGGGCTTGTTAGATTATTGAGCTAATTTCCTTTCATAGCTCGCGGCCATCCTCGCCCTCGAAGAAATAAGGTCACGAGAGAGTCCCTAGCACATAGCTTGAAATCCCACGTGGACTCAAAAGGGACCGTTCAAGATTGAAGGACGCGGTTTCGAAAGTCAAGTTCTCGGAAAAGGAGATTCAGTTTCTAGAACAGAACGAGTTGTGCAGGTTCGCAACGGCTTCGAAGAAGGGCGAGCCTCACGTTGTACCTGTCTCCTACGTGTTTCACAATGGTTTCCCTTACATCGTGACCGACTATAAGACAAGAAAGCTCAAGAACCTACGCGAGAACCCTCACGCGGCTATTCTAGTGGACACAACCGGGACCCAGAAGCTGCTCCTGGTCAGTGGGCCTGTCTCGATAATCGAAAAAGGAGATGAATACAAGAAACTCTACAAAATCTTCCATGGAAAGCTAGACTGGGTGAAGCGCGATCCTTGGAAAGAAGGCGAGGCGCCCTTCGTCAGGATCAACCCGACCTTCAAAGCTGGATGGGGACTCGGTAGTTGAAACTAGTGACTTAGACCCTGATTCGACCCTTCAGTGAATCGTCATTAGAGGAATGTAGCCTGGACTGGTTACATGACTCTTTAATAGCGCTGGAACGGCATGTGCCAATTAGAGCTGACCCAATAAGATGGCAGATTTCTGTTCCAGATGCGGTAAGACATTGAGCCTCATCGACCCCCTCCTGGAGCTCAAAGGGCTGAGGTTCTGCGAGGATTGCTACCCGGACGTCAAACGAGAACATGCCGCTGCCAGCATCTCGGACAAGATGGATCGAAAGAACCGTGCGGCGTTCGCTGATGACGAGAGCGACGAGAACCTGCGCGGCTCAATCATCAAGGGCAAGCAAGCACTTGCGGCGAAGGAGAACGAGTTCAAATGGGACAATCCTTCTCTCTCGCTGATTGCCAGTGCACTGCGGATTCTCACAGATCAGAATAAGATCATAATGAAGCAGAATGAGCTGATTCTGAGAGAGCTTGAGAGCCGAACTCCTGCGGTAAAGTCGAAGTAGAATTCGCTATCCTTTACGAGAGACTGGTCCCGGGGACCGGAGTCTCATTAGAGGCCGTTTGGCCTCTATTTTGAATTCGCCGAACCGGTTTTAGGGGTTCTCCGGCGACACTCCGGTGTCTACTGTTAGCCTGGTAAGGCTGACGTGGCCGCGCACTGGGCGCACACCTACAGCGTCTTCGTCGCCCACTTGTTCAGAGGGCGGCTCGGAAGCTCTTCCAGGCTGAGCTACCCCGGGACACGGACAAGACGCGAGGTTCGCGTCTAGTTAAGATTTCTCGGGATCCTGATGGTGATTTTCTCTTATCCACCGTGCGAGATCGCGAAGGCCGATATTGGAGGTTACGTCGATGACTGGGACTTCGATGTTTCCGACGCGGACGAAATTGTTGTATTTTGTCATGGGCGCGTGGGATATGTTGGAGGCGTAGATTCGGCCCTTGACGTACTCTTCGGGGAGGGCTTCAGGTTCAACGAAGTCCGCGAGAAAGACTACGCCCTCGGCCCAGTAGAGGGCGAGTGGTTGGCCGGAGACATTCATGACGAAGGCAACCATGGAGGCGAGGTTGGCTTGGCTGGTGAAGCTGGTGAGCCCGGTGACGACGATCTCTTGGGGTGGTGAGTGGATTATGGACACCAAGATGGTTCTCGTTGGGATATGTGGGTCGCCTGTGTTAAGGCTTGGTGGCCCCTGTATTCGGACCCGTGTTTCGTGGAGTGCGCGGCGCGACATTTGACTAGGCCCCATGGTGGGTTGAGAAAATTTCCCCTGTTGCTAGGTTCTGAACAACCTGTTTTTCATAGGACCGTACTTCAAGAAATGATCCCCAAGATACTGAATTCAGAAATGTGATCTCGAAAGAGGGGTTTTCGATTTATCTGTTTTTCCGTCTTTTGTGTGATTCATTTTTCTCGTGAATGGAGAATTGGGCGGTTACTGGACAGCTTCGCATCATCTTTTGTCGGAGTCGGAGATCAGTCCACGTCGTGCGGCTCGGCGTAATCCGCGTACTCCTTGACGGTTTGGCGCCCAGGGCGGGATTCGAACCCGCAACACGCTCGAGGATATGCTCGAGTGTCGCACGGGTGACAGCCGTGCATACTCTCGGCCGGCTCCCGCAAGCCGCGGACCGGGCTATACTACCTCAACGCACTCCCGTATTCCAGGAATGGGGCGCGAGCCCGGCATACATCTCCTGGGCAAAGCTACCCCGGAAAAGCTGGCAAGCTTAAACCTTCCCAAAAGAAACGAAAGGACAATCGCGGATTACTACAAGACGCGCTGCGGAGTTGCAATAAGGATAACTCGGAACAACATGATATTGTCAGACAAGTAACGGGCTATGGCTTACGCAATCCCGAGCCTCGGGATAGGCACAACCCTCCTCGGATTCATTGTCCTATTCATCATCTACCTCCTCATCATCGGCTTCGTACTCTGGCTAGCCGGGGAAATTGTCGTCGGCAAAAGAGTCACCTTTGGAGAGGCACTAGCCGTCGCCGGCACAGGAACCTTCCTAGTCGGAGCTTCGATTACCTTTCTAGGCCTGATCGGTGTCCTGCTCGGGGTTCTGATCTTCCTATTGCTCGTGAAACACTACTTCAAGACAGGCTGGATCGGAGCAATCGGCGTCGCCATAATGGCTGTAATCGTAGGAGTCGTCCTCACGTTCATCCTGGGAGCACTGGCGCTAGGCGCCCTCTTCGGGTTCCCAAAGATCTTCTAGAACAGCCTCAAGACTAGAGACCCGTCTGAGACGGGACGAAAAATGGAAAAGGCTTCTGCGGAGCCCCTTCTATGGATATTTGGGAAACTTACGCCCCGGCAGGCGTAGGGCTAGGCTTCCTCGCCGCTCTTATCTTCCTGCTCGGAAGAACAGCCACACGTATCGCACATGGCTGCTCAGGATCGAGATGTTCGCCGATTTAAACACTACATTCAACCCACCAAACGCTTAGATGCCACGGGTCTTCACCCACGTGTCAACGGTCTCCAACGCTTCGTCGTAGGTTTCGACAAGAGCCTCCTCTCCATTAGCCGTGTTGAAGCTGTGGTCACCACCTTCTATCCAATGAATCTCCGCCCTGTCGCCCAGCCTCGATACTACTCGGTCGAGCAATTCTCTCTTCGCAAACTGGTCCTTGGTTCCGGAAATGAAGAGCATCGGCCTCTCGATCTGATACAAGTGCTCGTCCCTGAGCAATTCCGGTTGACCAGGTCGGTGCAAGGGATAACCTAGAAAGAACAACCCATCAACATCCATCCCTGAGGCGACAACTTGCGAGGCAATGCGACCTCCCATCGACTTGCCTCCCACGAAAATACGCTTTGGGCGGTACTTGCTTGCCTTAGCCTGCTCTATCACTTGCCGATAGTTCGATTCTAGAACGTCCCTCTTGTCGGGGATTTTTCGACGGGCTTCCATGTATGAAAAGTTGAATTTCACACTCAGGTAGCCCTTCTCGGCGAGCGCTTTGTGGAAAAATGTGATGAACGGAGAGTACATCGGTCCACCTGCGCCGTGGGCGATAATCAGGCAGGTCTGACCCTCTCCCAAGCTCGGAGACGAAGCATATACGATTCCCAGATGATCGCCCTTTGGTGTCAGAATCTTTGATTGCTCAATCTTGAGCTGACCTTCTGGCGCTCTCAAGGGTCTCAATGGCTCTTGAAACCTAGAGGTCTGGATTTCCTACAAAAATGGCTAGATAGCGCAGGGGTTCGAACCCTTCTCGGATGGAGCTGTGAACTGTCCCGGGTGGTATCACTATCATTGTTCCTGGCTTGACCTTGACCTCCTTCTCCCCGACCCGTGCCGAACCTCTGCCCTCGATGTAGAAGATTGTCTCTTCAACATCATGAGTATGAGGAGTAACGATTCCAGTGAGTTCGACATAGCGCATTGCGAGCTGATGACCCTGCTCTGCCTTTGATAGATACCATCGTCTGAAGTCGCCCACCCTCTCTGGAACAATTTCGGAAAGATGCTTCACTATCATAGAGAATCCACTCTTTTTACTGTAGCATTTTCTAGGGGTTTAAGTTGGTTGCTATCAAAAGATGTTCGCTGGGACAATTTCTCCGGGGACGGCAAGGTGAATGAGACAAACTGTGATAACCTAGGCTAGTATCACAGACTTTGGACCGGAGAGAAACTTGTCCTTCGATTACCCCCACCTTCCCCGTGAATACCCTCGCCAGTTTCTTCCCTCAAAAATAGACCTCACAGACCTCAGCAAACTAAACGAAATATTTGCCGATCTGCAGAACCGCACGATCCATTCCTCATCAGATCTTGAGAAATGGCTCAAAGACGAGTCCGAACTTGCATCGGCCCTAGCAGAAGAGCAATCCATTCGATACGCCAGAATGACGTGTCAAACCGATGACCCCGCCCGCGAGAAAGACTACCTACTCTTTATAGAAAACGTCGAACCCGCGGGCAAAATAGGATTCTCCCAGCTAGACCGCAAATATCTCGACACTTCAGCTCGGAAAAGCCTTCCAGACGAACAATACTTTGTCCTCGACAGGAAGAGGGAGAACAATGTCGCTCTCTTCCGACAAGAAAATGTAGAACTCGAAAAAGAAGAGACAAAGCTCGCTCAAACGTTTCAGAAAACCACCGGAGCGATGACCGTCCTCTACGATGGCCAAGAGAGGACAATGCAACAAATGGGCCGATTCTTGGAAGAACCCGACCGCAGCGTGCGAGAGAAAACATGGCTTCTCGCCGAGTCTCGCAGACAACAAGACAAAGCCGCCCTAAACCAGATCTATGACCAGCTAATTGCCCTGCGCCAAAAAATCGCGAAAAACGCAGGCTTTGACAACTACCGAGACTACATCTTTCGAAAGAAGGAACGATTCGATTACACGCCGGAGGACTGCCTCCGCTACCATAAGGCCGTGGAAGAACACATCGTCCCGCTAATTCACAAACTTGACGAAGAACGAAGTCAAGGATTGAAAGTCCAAACGCTACGCCCCTGGGACCTCGCGGTCGACCCCAAAGGACGCCCCGCACTTCGCCCCTTCAAAACCTCATCCGAACTAATTCAGGGATGCATCAAGGTGTTTGACAAGGTCAACCCCGAGTTCGCCGCCAAACTCAGAAGGATGACAAGCCTGAATCTCCTAGATCTTGACAGCAGGAAAGGAAAAGCGCCAGGCGGATACAACATGGAACTTCCAGAAGTCCGACTCCCCTTCGTATTCATGAACTCTGTGGGACGCGACGGGGATGTTTGGACACTACTACACGAATCAGGGCACGCATTTCACGTCTTCGCGATTCGAGACAAAGGATTCCCCTACCAGTACAGAAGCGAGAACGTACCACTAGAAATTGCAGAAGTGGCATCGCAAGCAATGGAGATCATCGGAGGAGAACACCTCGAAGGAACATTCTACACCAAAGAAGACGCAGCTCGCTCCAAAAGAGAACACCTAGCATCGATCATCAAACTACTTGCCTGGATCGCCACTATCGACTCCTTCCAGCACTGGATATACACTAATCCGAGACACACGCGCGAAGAACGAGAGGAACAATGGGTCAAGATAAGGAAAAGATTTGGCGGGGCAGAAAGCTGGGCTGGATATGAGAAATTCCTTCGATCTCAGTGGCAACGCCAACTACACCTCTTCGAGGTTCCGTTCTATTACATCGAGTATGGAATTGCGTTCATGGGCGCGCTTGGTATTTGGACGCGATACCGCAAAGACCCAAAAGCCGCCATCTCAGCCTACCAGAGAGCTCTCGCCTTAGGCGGGTCGAAACCCCTGCCCGAATTGTTCAAAGCTGCCGATTTGCCATTTGACTTCGGACCGAGAACAATAGAGCCCTATGCAAGAGAGCTACACGATGTTCTAGTGCGGAGCTGATGTGATCTATGAACATGATGGCGACTCGCAATGTCACCTGCTAGCAACGAGGGCGAAGAAACAGAGTTAGGACAAATGAGTCCTAGGAAACGCCTCTCTTAGCGATGCTTGGATTTATTGTTCAGCCGTTGGCGATAACTCTTGACGATATCGACCTTAGTCTGATCTCAGCACTTATCGGACTCGCAGTAACAATTCCTGTAACCTACCTAATAGTTGACCGGGTAGTAGCTAGGCATGACAGGAAGAAGCTCGAACCGGTAGAGAAGCTGGCGAAAGAGAGATTGAGATCCAAGCTCGGAGTCGGATTTCTCACCACCTTTCTCATCACATTAGTGATCGACATTACATCCGCTGCTGGAGAAAAAAGGAGCCTACCAAAGGATGTAATTTCTCTTCACATCGAGAAATTGAAGGGAGCCCAGTCTGACCTAGAAATGCTCCTGGGCGTATACAACAACGTGATAGATGTCAGGACCACGCATCTTACGAGTAGCATAATCTTGTTCATCGAACACTTGCAGGAGGACTTTGAATATCTCTCGCAGATTTATCCCAAACCACTCGCCAGAGTCCATGCGTCTCACATTGAAGACCTGATTCTCAAAACTGTGAAACTGACGAAAGAAGAATTGGTAGCGCTCGGAACAGAGAGTGTCCAGATACGGGCCCTTGAGGAATGGCTGACAAGCTATACGAAAACTAGAGTTGCCGGACCTGAACCCCGAGACATGGTGGAGGTCAGCGGAAAGCATCAGATTGGTTGAGAGAGCGAATCACACTTTGGCTAGGTTCGTGAAGGTTGCAGAGAAGAGCGAGCTGCGTGAGGGATTCGGCAAGGTCGTAAGCGCCGAAGGAAGAAGCATAGCCCTGTTTCGAGTCAAAGACGAGCTTTTCGCGCTAGCAAATGTCTGCCTACACCGAGGAGGACCATTAGGAGAGGGGAATCTCAACGGCTCCGTGGTTACTTGCCCTTGGCATGGATGGAAGTTTGACGTTCGCACAGGCTCCTTCACAATCATTCCGACCTTGAAGGTCACAGCATACAAAGTCAAAGAACAAGATGGCTCAGTCATGATAGAAATCCCGTAAAAATACTGGCCCGGCAACTCGACCGACTACTTAACCGGCGCCGACTTCAACCCCCCTTTTTGCCCGCCCAAATTGGCGCAACCGGCTATTGCGGCGTCGGCCAATCGACCCTATATAAGGAACCTCCTTTTAAAGGCGGGACAACTTTGGGCTCCAAAACGCGGGTGTTGAAACCGTTTGTCCGATAAGAACAGGGCATTCATCAATATTGAAAACGTAGTCGCCTCCGCGACGCTGAAACAGAGAATAGACCTCAACGCAATTGTCCGCGTCTTCCCTGGGGTCGAATATCGCCCAGAACAATTTCCCGGCCTCGTCTACCGGTTAAAGAAGCCAAAAACTGCGACTCTAATTTTCAGCTCTGGAAAAATGGTATGCACCGGCGCAAAATCTGAACGCCAAGCGCGCCAAGCAGTATTGAAAGTCGTCGATGAACTGAAGAGAGATGGAATCGTGATCCTAGGTAGGCCGGAAATAATGATACAAAATATTGTCGCATCGTGCGGACTAGGAGGCCACATTGATCTGGAAAAAGCAGTTTACGGTTTGAAGAAAACCATGTATGAACCAGAACAATTTCCAGGTCTCATCTACAGAATGGATGAACCGAAAGTGGTGATTCTAGTATTCGCAAGTGGCAAACTAGTTTGCACGGGAGCAAAGAAAGAGATCCAGGTGCACATCGCAGTCAACAAGCTTCAAGAAACTCTGGAGGCGAAAAACCTGATCCGCTACGAAGGTCCCGAAAAACCTCGCCTTCCACCCCTGCCCACAAAAGCATCCTAGCAAAGACCTGACAGCCAACATTCCCATTTTCTTGGCGGGCCCGCCGGGAATTGAACCCGGGACAGCCGGGTGTCCCCTTCGAAGGCTAAAAGCCTCACCAGAGCACTAACGCCGCTCTTCCGGTGCTCTACCTGGCTGAGCTACGGGCCCTACGGGTCGCTACGAACGGGCGTTGAAAAAGAATTCGGGGGTTCTCACAATAGGAATATCCGTAATTGGTGTCTTAGGCTTGCGATGCGTCCACTATCGTATTCTGGAGGCGTCCGAGGTTTTCGATCTTCGCCTCTATCCCGTCTCCTGGTCTGAGGAGATAGGGTTCTTTGTCGGGTTTCCTGTAAATCGCGACGCCCGATGGCGTTCCGGATGTTATGATGTCACCAGGCTCCAATGTCATGGATGAGAAGAACTCGACCAGCTCTCGAACTTTGAATACCATGTTCTTTGTGCTCGACAGCTGACGGACTTGACCGTTCACCCGAAGTTCCATTCCAAGGCTGTCCGGGTTTCCCGCCTGATCCGGTGTTACTAGGCAGGGGCCCATTGGACCGAAAGTATCGAAGTTCTTACCGAGGTTGCAGAACCCGCGCTTCATCTCGGCAAACTGAATATCCCTCGCACTGATGTCGTTGAACACGGAGAAACCTGCCACATACAGAAGGGCATCTTCTCTGACAATATCCTTGCACTTTATTCCGATGACAGTCGCAAGTTCGACCTCATAGTCGAGAAGCTTGACTCTTCTCGGATATATCACAGATGCCCGATGGCCTACAAGTGATGTGGGTGCTTTGAGGAAGGATATTGGAAAGGGTGGAAGCGAACTGCTTCCCTCGGCGAGATGATCCGAGAAGTTGCCGCCCATACAGATGATCTTGGTTGGGTGCGCTATCGGTGGTAATACTGTAACGGAGTCGAGGCTCCATACCCCTTTCTCGTTCTGTTTGCCTCGGTCTAAATTCTTCTTTACAGATTCTGCTGCTAGTTGGGCTTTGGATTCCGACTTGGGGTCCTTAAGGAAATCGAGGAGTGGTTCAGGGGAGGCCTTCGCACCAGCTATCTCGGCGATATGATTCACGTCTACCAAGACGCCGACTCTGTTCTCTCCCGTTTTCTGCTGAAACCTAACTAGCCTCACCGCATGGTCCCTAGAGTGTTCGGAGCCAAGCGGATCGGAATGTAAATGTTACAACTTGTCCGCGAGAAATCGGCGCCTCGATCACTCGACAGAGACTAGCGGTCGTTGCTATGACGGAGAGCCTTGCGGTCATAATCTATTTGCTTGAGAAGAGATGTGACCGCTTCGATTTGCTTGCGTAAGACGATGCTATTCTGTCGAATCTTCTTTACCGAGAGCAACCTGCTTGAGCTAGGAGAGTACGCCTGTTTAGACCGTAGAGAAGAGCGAAACTATTCCGCTTCTGGCAACTTGCCAAAGCTGTTCTCATGTGTTGTTCCTTGCGTAGATAGAGAGTCTTTTTAATCCGCCAAATCCTATCGAGCGTTAGTTGACTCCAACGATGGTAACGGTTGAGGAATATCGGGTTGAGAGTGATACAATGGGAGAGGTCAAGGTCCCGAACTCCGCGTATTACGGGGCTCAGACCCAGAGGGCTGTCGAAAACTTCCCGATCTCGGGAGTTCGGCTACCTAAAGATTTCATTCGGGCTATGGCTCTGATCAAACTGGCCGCAGCGAAGGCGAATATGCAGCTGGGACTCCTCGACCCGAAAAAGGGCGAGGCTATTGTCTCAGCCGCTAAGGAAGTAATGGACGGCTCACTCTATGAGCAGTTTGTAGTTGACGTCTTCCAGACCGGTAGCGGCACCTCGACCAACATGAACGCTAACGAAGTGATCGCAAATCGTGCAATCGAGCTTCTTGGTGGAAAACGCGGAGACAAGAAGGTCATTCACCCAAATGACCATGTGAACATGTGCCAATCGACCAACGACGTTTTCCCTACAGCCATTCACGTCTCCGCGGCGGAAGCGATCGGGAGAAAGCTAATTCCCGCGTTACAATCGCTCGCCAAAGCACTCGAGAACAAGACAGTCGAATTTGACGGTGTGGTAAAAGCTGGTCGAACTCACCTCCAAGATGCGGTACCTGTCACGCTCGGCCAGGAGTTCAGCGCTTATGCGAGTATGATACGACACGGTATCAGAAGGGCGGAACTTGCCCGAGACACCTTGCTAGAACTGCCACTTGGAGGAACCGCAACCGGTACAGGCCTGAATGCTCACCCCAAGTACGCAGAGCTAGCGATAAGAGAGGTTAACAGGCTCACTGCCTTCAACTTCAAGAAAGCCGAAAACATTTTCGAATCGATGCAGGGAAAAGACGCGTGCATCGAGGCGAGCGGGCAGCTGAAGACCATTGCTGCCAGTCTCATGAAAATCGCCAACGACTTCCGGCTACTCAACTCTGGACCCCGCACAGGGCTTGCGGAAATAGACATGCCAGCTACCGAGCCTGGATCGAGCATAATGCCGGGAAAAGTCAATCCGGTAATTCCTGAAGCTGTCAACCTGGTCGCGGCTCAGGTCATCGGAAACGATGCCGCCATCACCGTCTGCGGGTCGCTCGGACAACTGGAACTCAACATCATGATGCCTGTTATAGCCTATGACCTCCTCCAGTCAATAGAAATTCTAGCGAACGGTTCCAGGGTGCTATCTGAGAAGTGCGTCTCAGGAATAACGGCTGATCGTGAAAAATGCTACAACTATGCGGATAGAAGCCTGATGATTGTAACGGCGATAACACCGCATATCGGCTATGACAATGCGGCGAAGGTTGCTAAGAAGGCCGTAGATGAGAACAAGTCGATCCGAGAAGTGATTCTAGAGGAGAACATCCTCCCGAAAGAGAAACTTGACGAAATCCTAGATCTCAAGAAGATGACCAAGGGCGGAAGAGCATAACCCCATCGCCCCTTTTGGCGTGAAAGCCCTTGATGGATACTCAGCAGATAATGCGCACATCGCTGATGCTGGCAGGATTCAAGAACGTCCCTGCTGACAGCGAAGTTCACGTTAAAGGACGAAGGATTCGCAAAGCCCTCGTCGCGATCGATGTCGGAGTAGCTGAACTTCTTCTAGCCAGAAACCTTGGATGTGACGCGGTAATCGCACACCATCCAGCAGGAGGCAGAGCAAGGATCGATGGCTACAAGGTATTCCTCCGCCACATCGACCAGCTGAAAGAGGCAGGTGTACCTGAAGGCGTTGCAACGGAGGCCGTTCAGCCCAAGCTGCGGGTGATGGAACTTCAGCATCATCCTGACAACTATGATCAGGTACCTAGCGCAGCCAAGAAACTTCGAATTCCTCTAGTTTCAATCCACAGCCCATGCGACGAGATTGGCCGAAAGATGATTCAAAGGGTTCTGAAAGATCTCGATAGAGATTCAACAGTGAAAGATGTTGTCTCTAGAATTGCGCGTTTTCCTGAATATCAAAAAGCCGTATCCAAGATTGAGATTAGGCTGGGCTCTCCAAGGAGTCGGGCGGGAAAGATTGCGATCAGCCACGCCGCCTACACTAATGGCGGCTACGAGATTGCAAGGACGTACTTCCAGAACGGAGTGGGAACACTTTCCTACATTCACATTGCAGAGCCGGATCTAACAAGGCTTGCAAACGAGGACTCTGGAAACCTGATCGTTCTGGGACACATTGCAAGCGACTGGCTTGGAATAAACGCGCTCCTAAACGTGCTTGAGAAGAAGGGAATGGAACCTATCACGACCACTGATCTGCATTGAGCTCCTCAAACCCGCGACCATCGTTCACTGATACTATGGCCAAGCAGGTATTTCCTGAACCAACGGTAGGGGCCCTCATCGTCGACACGAATGGCAAGATCCTGTTAGCGAAATCTCACAAGTGGTTCGACAAGTACACTCTCCCAGGTGGACATATCGAAGTTGGAGAGAGTATGGTTGATGCGGTGAAGAGGGAAGTCAGAGAGGAAGTTGGACTGGACGTGGAGGTGGTGGAGATGCTTCTGGTGCAAGAAGCCATTCTCGCGCCTGAGTTCTACAAGAAGAAACATTTCATCTTTATTGACTTTTACTGTAAATCCAAAGACCAAGAGGTCAAACTTGACCAGACGGAAATACAGGATTATGTCTGGGTCTATCCCGGCGCGGCCTACAATCTGAAACTAGACTCTTTCACTCGCAAGACAATTGACAGGTATCTCAACCGGGGTAGCCGTGTATCGTCCCCAAGTAGTGCTCTATAGGGTCCAGGCTTTCGACTCTAACCGCTTCTCTAGCTCAAGGAGAGAACTGACCGTAACGTCGGCACCCTCCTTCGAAAAGTCGTTATAGCGCGCGAACCCCGTTCGAACTAAGACGGTCCGTATTCCGAGCTTCCTTCCCGCTCTAACATCCCACCAAGAATCGCCCACAAGAAACGCATCCTCGACACGAAGCTTCAATCTTTCCAACGCCCTCATCACCAACTGTTTCCTTTTGTCAACGACTTCCTCTAACGACTCCAGTCCCCTTGCAGGGCCAAGATCCTCTCGAGTAAAGAGCACATCGACTAGGGGGGCAACTTTCAACAGGCCCAGCTCTTCTGCTACTGTGGACCTCGTGAATCTCATCGTGGCAATCCCAAGCTTGGACCCGCGGGCTCTCAGAGAGGACAAGAGTTCCAGCGCACCGTTCTGAAGCCTCGCCTTGTCCACTGAGTCCCTGAACAGTTGTCGATATGTCTCATAAGCCTCATCGATCCTCGTACCGCTTTCTCGCGACAGAGCGGTTTCCAGAACCATACGCGGTCCCGTACCGATCTCGTAAGCCCGCTGGTAGTAGTTCTTGACAAGAAACTCGCGATCGATCGGTTTTGAGTGATGCATTGTGAGGGTTTGGTTGATGCAGTAGAACTCGCGGTCGTCAATCTGGGCGAGAGTTCCGTCCCAGTCGAATATTGCACCCCTCAATGTTCTCAGGCGAGAAATTGGCGTGGGAATGTAACCATATGGGTTTCCTTGAGGTTACGAGCGGCATATCACGAAAGCGCCCTCTGTGTCCTTGAGATTAGGGACGAGCGTGCGATGGGTAGACAAGGCTCCGACTCCCCTGCTGATACCAAGGGAGATCTTTTGCTGGCAATTGGGGTGGGATTCCTCATCAATCTGATCATCGGAGTCGCCCTACCACAAATAGGACCTTTTGTGTCGGGACTGGTCGCAGGGGTCATCATCAAGCAAGGCCCATGGAAGGGGGCGCTCGCGGGCTTCTTTGCAGGGACGCTGGGTGGACTGGCAAGTATTGGACTTTGGGTTGCAACCAATCTCTTGAGTCTTCCAAGCGGGCTTTGGTCTGTTGCTTTTCAGACTGCTGTTGGGATTTTGACAGCAACTTACGCCATTCTCTCCTTGTCGGGCGGGCTAATAGGAAGCGTTGTTGCAGTCCAGCACTGGCCCCGATTGAGCCTGTTTCTCAGGCAACACAAGATCCGATTCTCGCTACCGCTCCATCTTCACCAATCGACGACAATCACGGCAAAGAAGCGTGAGGACTAGAGAATGACTTTCACTGCGCAGCGATTGTTGGATACTACCCCCAGATGGCTTAGCATAACCCTCGTCTCAACCTCTAGTGCCCTGCTGATATCTGGTGTCGGGTTTGTTTTGAACCTCTTCGACCCCTTCAACATCACTCCCTTCACATTGTTGCTTCATCTCGTCTGGGCGATTGTCGTGTCGAGCTGGGTGCTCAACCTGAAGGTGAAACTCCCTCCTGAGAAGAAGGCCCTTTTGGCGATGGGCATTGCGGTCGCGGTTGGATCAATGTGGGGGGCCCTTCAGCAGTGGATGGCGTATCTCGAGGGTGGAATAGTCAACGACATTACTCTTGTCGTTGGAGCAGTTGCTTTGGACGCCGTTGGAGGACTGATGGTCTACATCCTATACCATCTGAACATTCTAGGCAGAAAAGTCGGGCCTAGTGGGTCCCAATCAAACCCCGGGTCTGCGCGTACTTCTCCGTCGCCTTGAACACAAATAGGCCCACAGTAAACAGTCCAACACTAAGGACTACGGCAACCAAAACCTCCAAGGCAGGATCGATTATTGTTATCGAGCCTGAGGCTGCATACCTCAGCAAATCCGCAAAATATGTGAACGGGATCGCGAAAGAGACCACCTTAACCGGTCCAAGGACTTCCAAAGGAAAGAAAACGCCGCATAGCCCGATCACCAAGAACTGAGTCAGGTTTGACAGAATGTTGAACGACTTTATTCTGAATGTTATACCAGCAAATACGAGGCCGAAGCCCAGGACCCCAAGATATAGTATGGCGAAAGTGAGGACAAACAAGAGAGGATTCCCGATTGAAACTTGCTGGTGACCCAGCCCTCCGATCAACAGTGCCGTATAGGCGATTATCGCCAAGTCAGTGAAGAAGGTGCGGGCAAATCTTCCAAAGATGATGCTGACTCTGCTAATGGGAGCAACAAACAATTGCTCTATAGTTCCCTGGAGCTGTTCAGTTCTGATGTACTGTCCAATTCCCCATATGCTGGTACTAAATACGATGAGGAAGACAAACCCCCAGTAGAAGAAGCTGAAAGTTGAAGGGGCTCCTAGGGTACTTGTCACATTTCCCTTACGAACAAAGTTGGCTGCCACTCCAACCGCAAAAAGGACAAACCAGGCAGGCAACGTGATGAACTCACTTAGAATAAGAGACGGATACCGGAAGTAGACTCGAATATCCTTGACGAAGGCTGCCCTCATCTCGGCTAAAAGCCGACCCAGTGCACTAGAACTTGGAAAGGTCGCCATGAATCTTAGCCCTCTTCTCAAAGAGTTTGAAGAAAGAATACCCCAGAAACGGGTAGATGACGGCCATCGTCAAAAGCACCAATATTGTACCCGCGGCTCCGAAAAGGCTGTTCACAGACTCCACGACGAGTCTCATGTCTTGTATCACAAAGGTCTGCGGGATTCCAAATGAAATGACTTGGACCCAGACGGGGAGGACAGCTACGCTGTAGAATGTTCCCGTCACGACTGCAAATAGCACGTTCGCAGCCTGGGTGAACGCGTATGGCTCCTTGAACCTGACCACCAGGGCCGCGAAGACAAAGCCTATTCCGAAAAGTGGAATGAGGCCTACCATAAGGATCCCGAAGGCCCAGATGAGCCCAACAGCGCTTCCAGGCGCAAGCACTAGAACAGTGGTAGCGATAACTGTGACGAAGAGTATCGTCGTTATTACGATCTGTGCGAGTGCCGTTCCGACTAGCAGTAGAAACCGATTGATCGGTGCGAGGAAATTCTGTTCCAGTGTTCCCTTAATCTGCTCGTCTCGCAAGGAAGTTCCTATTCCTTCCAAGACCATCCACGAGATCATCCAAACCCCAGCCCCAATGATCAGATAGACGAACGGGTTGAGGGTGGACCCCGTTTGGGCTGAGAAGTTTGAAACCGCGCCTGATCCGCCGGCTGCGGTCCCCATTGCGAAAACCATCGCAGTGAGGAAATATGGAATGATGAGAACGAAGACGAACTCGCCAGGGTAGCGCATGAGGTGGCGCACCTGTTTCTTGAATATCGCGCCCAAGGGGGCGAGATCGAGCAGGCTAGTCACGAAGAGCCCTCCCCGTAAGGCTGATGAAAACATCCTCCAAAGTAGGCTCAGCGACTTTCAGATTGGAGACTTCTACACCTCCTTTTACCAGCACATCCAGCATTTCTGGTATTGCATCTTTCGCATCTTTGGCGTGTATCTTGATCACGCCTTTCATCGATGAAGCATCTTCAACGAACGAGGCGACTTCGGTAATGCCATCTAATCCCCGCAACTGCTCAACGACTCGCGGGTCAATGTTTCTAGCTTCGATGTCTACCGTTTCGCTTTTCATAACTGACTCTTTGAGCTCCGCAGGTGGAGCGAGCGCAATTATTCTTCCCTGGTCAATAATCGCCACGCGATCGCTCAGCTGGTCCGCTTCCTCCATGTAGTGAGTTGTTAACACAATCGCATGGCCTTTCTTTCGAAGGTCTTGTATGATCTCTCGGATGAGACGGGCCGACTGTGGATCGAGGCTCATGGTCGGCTCGTCAAGAAGAATCACTGGAGCCTCGTGTAAAATCGACTTGCCGAAGGAAAGCCGGATCCTCATCCCCGTGGAATAGTTCTCAACAAGAGTGTTCTGTCGGTCCTCGAGACCGACCAGTTTGAGAACTTGCTCTATTCGTTTCTTCGCGAACTCTTTCTCCATATGGTAAAGGGCAGAGAAATATTCCAAATTCTCTCTTCCCGTCAGTTTCCAGTAAAGTGTCCTGTCCCCCGTGAGCATTACTCCAAGGTCTTGTCGGGCTTTCTGTGGTGCCCGCGTGACGCTGTGTCCGTTGACGAACGCGTCCCCTGCGGTAGGCGAGATGAGGGTGCAGAGGATCTTGATGGTGGTTGTCTTTCCGGCGCCGTTGGGCCCTAGTAGGCCGAAGACCTCGCCTCTCTTGACTCTGAAGCTAACATCTCTTAGTGCTGTTACCGTTTTCGGGTTTTTCCGGAAGACCGGGCCTTCTCTAACCGTGAAGGATTTCGCTAAGGAGTCGGCTTCCAGAAGTTCCAAAGACTGCAGTTATGGGCTTGCTTCGAGCCTGCTATTAATGCAGGCACACGCCGAGTACTCACTTGAAGTGATCGGATTGAAGGCTTATTAGTTTCTGGCTTTGGCGGGAATAGAAATTGTCTCTCTAATTGGGACGCCTTCTTTCGGGTCTTGGATTATCCTCTGGAACCCTCTGATTATCTCCTTGGTTACTGGTCCCGGTTTGCCCTCAGCTATCGGCACTCCTTGAATCTTGACTACTGGAACGACTTCAGCCATTGTTCCGGTCAGGAAGACTTCGTCAGCGGTCATGAGTTCATAGGGGGTAACATCTCTCTCTCGCACCTCGTATCCTAGCTCCTCGGCGAGTTTCATGACTCGTGCTCTAGTGACTCCATGAAGAATTCCGGCTGCTGAGGTAGGTGTATGGATTATTCCTTGTTTTATGATGAAGAGGTTGGAGCCGTGGAACTCGGAAACCATTCCTCTATGATCGAGCATCACCACCTCCTCAGCACCTGCATCTATTGCCTGGAACTTAGAGAGGACGCTCTGTATGTAGTTAAGGGACTTGACTTCGTGACTTGTCCCGTCGACCATGTCGCGTCTCAGGCTGGAGATGACGGCGGTGACACCTCTCTCTCGGGCCTCTTTTCCGTGGGCGGGCAGCACTGGCTCAGTAATGATGATGATGGTGGGCTTCGGGGAGCTCCTCGGGTCCAGTCCAAGGTTTCCGCGGCCCCGAGTAACCACGAGGCGAATGTAGGCGTCAGTCAGGTTGTTTCGTCGCAGAGTTTCGACAATTGCGTTCATAACTTGTTCTTTGGTCAGGGAAATGTTGACTCTAATTACTCGTAGGCCCTCGAATAGTCGTTCTGTGTGTTCGCGCAGTCTGAAGACTGAGCCGTTGTATGCGCGTATGCCTTCGAAGACACCGTCTCCGTATAGAAGCCCGTGATCGTAGACCGAGATTTTGGCTTCGCCCTTGGGGTGGTATTCACCATCGATATAGACGAATGGTTCCTTCCCCGCCATAAATGTCCAGAAAGAGAAATGAGTGTTCCGGGTATAAAAGTGCAAGCTCCCTTGATGATCGAGGAGAGGTAATCTCTACCTAAATCGTAATCTACTCGGACGTGGTTTGGGTGCTCTCGGTTTGGGCCGGTAGTTCAGCCTGGTTAGGAGCAATGACTCTCCGGATAGAACGTCCGCCTTACACGCGGAAACCCGTAGATGGGGCCGTAGGGTCGGGAGTTCAAATCTCCCCCGGCCCACCAAGCATTGATTATTTTCGACCGGTTTTTTTTCCTCTGTTAGGCGAACGTGCTTTCGGCGATTTGCTTTGAGGGCGCTTCTTGTACTTGGGCTGGTACAATTCCACTTGCACATCGCCAGGCATTCGAAAGTGAGTCAACAAACCCCACCCCTCATCGCTGATGCCCGAAGTGAATTCAACGCCGCGAGCTTTCAATTCCTGAACCGTCTTGTGGATGTCATCACAATAGAAGGATACTGAATGGAACACTCTGTCCGATGGATGACAGCCCAGATCGGCTTCTGGCATGTCGAAGATTAGCCAGCCTCCACCTGTGTCCGTGAAAGGGAATCCCAGTTTGTCACGAATGAACGCTCGCAACTCTTCGGGCTGAGGCGTGTACAGTAATGCATGAAGACCCTTGATCAATTCCGACGCTTCCTGTTTACCTTCGTTTCCATATGTTCTGACATCTTCGGACCTGAAGCAGATAAAAATCGTAGCATTGGCTAGCGAGCAGTAGCGGCAATTCTGCGCGTCGCCCTGTATTCAGGGTGCCTGAAAGGGTGTTTGGGCGAGAATTTTTCCAGTCTCTTGATTGCTCGTCGGATCGTTTCTGGCTTCTTCGAGAAGGAGAACCTGAATCGTAGCCTCCCACGAGATGGGTTGTGGAAGAAGCTCGACCCCGGAACTCCACCAACTCCAACTTTGGTGATCAAATGTAAGGCTAACTTTCGGTCGTCCTTGAAACCTGTTCTGTTTGTCGTGGTCCAGACGTAGTATGCGCCTTCTGGCTTGAAAACCCCGAATCCAGCATTCTTCAACGACTCAACTAACATCTCTCTGCCCTTTCGATAGTTTTCTCGTAGTTGTTCGTAGTAGGACTCTGGCAGCTGGAGCGCGGCCGTGCACGCTTCCTGCAGAGGGGTGGGGGCGCAAACTGTGAGAAAGTCGTGAACTTTTCGAATTGCAGAGGTAAGGGGCTTTGGCGCAACCACATACCCTACGCGCCAACCCGTTACGCTGTAAGTCTTGGAAAATCCGGAGATGGTGATTGTTCGATCCTCCATTGCAGGTAGGCTTCCAATGCTCACGTGCTGGTGTCCATCGTAGAGAATCTGTTCGTAGATTTCGTCGGTGATGGCGTAGGAATCATAGTCCTGGCAGAGATCGCTGATCAGGCCTAGTTCCTGACGGGTCAGAATTTTCCCTGTAGGATTGTGAGGTGTGTTGATGATTACCGCTTTGGTCTTGCGATTGAACGCATGTTTGAGGGTTTCTTCTTCGATCCTGAAGTCTGGCTCACGTAAAGTGACGTATCGGCATTTTGCGCCAGAGAGAATGGCGTCAGGACCATAATTCTCGTAGAACGGTTCGAAGATCACCACCTCATCTCCTCGATTCAGCAGCGCTAGTTCTGAGGCGATCATCCCCTCAGTCGTACCGCACGTGACAGTGATCTCGTCCTCGCTGCAAGGAATGTGATTGTACGTTTTCATCTTGCGAGCTATGGCTTTCCTCAGGCTCAATGTCCCGTGAGTAGTGGAGTATTGATTGAATCCATTGTAGATCGCGTTCGCAGCTGCTCGTTTAATGCTGAGAGGAGGGTCAAAATCAGGAAACCCCTGCGCAAGATTTACTGCCCCATACGCCTGGCAGAGTCGGGTCATCTCGCGGATGACGGATTCGGTGAAGCCTGAAGCTCTAGTGGAAGCTCCCTTTCTCATGATGCCAACTTGCATTCAGATACTAGTAAGGGTTCCTTCACGATCGTGTCGGGTGGAGTCTAAATAAGCCATCAGCACGAAGAAGCTGACGCCGATGGTCTACTGCTCCGTCTTTCTCTATCGGGTCCCGAAGAGGAAAGCGGAGGCTTTCGTCCAGGCCTTGAAACCGATAATGAAATTGTTCCTGGAATCAGGCGCACTCTCCGAGGAGCTTCTTCAACCGAAGGAGATGGAGGGAAAGTTTGGATCGATGAGTCTTCCCCCCGCCATTGGAATGTCCGAGGAAGAAGATCTTTGGGTCGAGATCGCTCGTTTCAAAGACGTTTCCCACATGAAGGACGTCCATGCAACCGTGGCCAAGAATCCTCACCTCGAAAAGCTCCATTCTCGGTTCGACCTGCTCATAACCGGAAAACACGTGTATCATGCAGAGTTCGAGTCGGTCCAACAAAAATAGCCGGGACGACGCTCCCCCCGTCGGAAAAAGAGATTTCTTCCCAAAAACTCCTTTCCCAAAAAGTATCATCGCGGAAGTTAGGTCATGCAGCTAGAAACTGATGTTTGCATTGTTGGTGGAGGAGTCATGGGTGCGGCTACCGCATACGCAATCAGCCGGATAACAAAGGATAGGATTCTACTGCTAGATCGATACGGTGTAGGAAACGACTATTGCAGCTCCAACGATGTCAACAGGGTTTTCCGTTACGCATACGGAAATGACCAATACTACACAAAAATGGCAGTTGAAAGCCTGAGACTGTGGAATGACCTCGAAAAGGAAACCGGT
Organism: Candidatus Bathyarchaeia archaeon; assembly: GCA_035935655.1. Classification (NCBI taxonomy): domain Archaea; kingdom Thermoproteati; phylum Candidatus Bathyarchaeota; class Bathyarchaeia (SeqCode); species Bathyarchaeia archaeon. Next base: position 276,576 of record DASYWW010000062.1, on the reverse strand, counting down.
CATGAGTTGCTCATTCCTACTGGTTTGCTAATGTTGGAGGGAAACGATGAACAGGCCAACAAGTTCGATGAATCCAGCTTCAGAATGCTGACCAAACAAGGGCTTGGCGCCCACATCTACGAGGGACCTGAGCTGAAGAGGCACTTTCCTCAGTTCCAAGCCGAGAGGGCAATCTTCGACCCTCACGGAGGAGTTCTCTTAGCGTCGAAAAGTCTAGAGACCTTCACCTCCGAAGCTGTCAGCCATGGAGTGAAGATTCTGGAAAAGCGTGTCACCATGTTTCGGGACAAATCCGGCCTGGAAATAGAGACGTCAGAAGGACAAACAATCCGAGCCAAGAAGTTAGTCGTGACAGTCGGACCATGGACTAGGAGTTTTCTTAGAGATGAGCTCACAGGGGTCACTCCGACAAGACAACAACTCATCTATCTCAAGCCGTTTCGCGGTCTAGAGAGATTCCGGCCGTCCTCTTGCCCAGTTTTTTTCACAGATCATCATTATGGTCTTCCAGCCGCCGGCATAGAAGGGGTCAAGATTTCTAACAAAGAACTCATCGACCGCGTCGATCCTGAAACAGTCAGAAGATCGGTTGACCAAGAACAAATAGAACAGTGCAGGGATGCCTGCCGAGAATTTGTCCCCGAACTAGCCCAAGGAGACGTGGTCCAGACAAAAGTGTGCCTCTATGATATGACCGAGAATTCTGACTTCGTAATAGACAGGGACCCTGATCATCAGAACGTCGTCTACGGGTACGGCTTCTCAGGACACGGATTCAAGTTCGCGCCTCTCATCGGTAAGCTGTTGGCAGAGCTCGTTCTAGACCGAGACGCCGGCTTCGACCTTTCTCGATTCTCGGCTCAAAGATCGCAGAGAAAGCCGCGGCTGACAAGTGGTCAGCTAGGCAAAGGCGAGTAGCACCGCCAATACTAACGCACCAAGTGCCGCTAGATACATTACCCTAGCCTTCCGCCGGTCCAGCCTCTTCCACTCGTCAGACCGCACCTCCATTTGGTTTCAGATCTGCCAATGGCCATGCCGATTGGCTCGTGGAGGTCATAGGTGCCCTGAAGGCATGAAGTGCACAGAACGACATCGTTCCCTATAGAGCTGTCAGCAAGCCGACGTAGAAAGGTACGAACAGTGGAAGCCGAAAAAGGGGCGAACATCGAGCCTAGAGCAAGCGCGTCAATGCCTACGAATACAGCTATTATCCCAAGTCCTGTGGCTAGTCGTATGGCCCGTCCCCGGGCACCAATATTGCACTTGCCAGGGACGTATTCCGGGGGCATTTTCATCGACTTTTTGAAAAGAGTAACAAGCTTCATTTGTGGCCCCCGACACCTATATGAGTACAGTTGGCGGGCACTTCCACGGTCTCACCGGAAAAGGATAACCAGCTTAACCCAGCCCGGACCCCGCAGACCACCTACCCCGGCGGGGGCTCTGTAATGAGCCGGAGGAAGACACGACCCCGAGACGAAGTCGGACACTACGTCTGTCCCAATTGCGGCAGTCCGAGCCTCGTCCGAGATGCCGAGACGGGCGAGGTTATTTGCACCAACTGCGGTTTCGTCCTATCCGACCCCGCAGAACAGTATGCGGCGCCGGTTCCTAGGAGAACCGAGGAGGGACTCCTTGAAAGCCAGTCAGGACCACCAGGAAGATTCTCAGCTTTTGACAAGAACCTCTCCACGATCATTTCCAGAGCACAAGCCTCCAACCGATCGCTCAGCGCAGACGAGAGACTCCAGCTCTGGCGACTCCGAAGGACACAGCTCCGCGCGTCCGCCGGATCGTCAACTGCGCGAAACCTGTCCAGGGCGATGAGTCAGCTCCGGGGACTAGCCGGACGACTGAACCTTCCGGAAGTAGTCACCGAGCGTGCAGCGCTGATGTACAGGAGAGCGCTCAACAAAGGCCTCGTCAGAGGCCGACCGATAAACGGAATGGTCGCAGCCTCGACCTACGCAGCCTGTCGATTGACCGACGTCCCTCGCTCTTTGAGCGAGATCGCAAAAGCATCAGGAATGAGCAGAAAACTCCTAGCCCACTATTACAGAGCTTTAGTCCGGTCTCTCGACGTGACCATGGCTATTGAAGACCCATTGAAACGGGTCTCGAAAATAGCGTCTCGTGCAGGGGCAGACTCTCAAACAGAAATGTTGGCAGGAAAGATTCTCCGAGAGGCAATCCGACTGAGAGTGAACGTCGGCAAAGACCCTGACGGATTGGCGGCAGCAGCACTTGACCTTGCTGCTAGAATACGCGGTTCGATGGTGATGCAGAGAGACCTTGCAAAAGCGGCAGGGGTCTCAGAAGTGACCATTAGAAGCAGAATGAGAGACCTGAAAGCGGCAGCGAAGTCTCTCGGTCTCCCAGATGTTGCCTAACAGTCACTGCACAAGTTCTTCTCTGGTAACACGAGTCTAAACCCAGATCGGCCCTCGCCTAGGCATCTGCAACAGGAGGGTGTTGAGCCAGCGTACATGCTGGCGTAGGTCAAGCCTAGAGGGCTGAAAAAAAACGGAACCTTACGTAGCCGCGACCCTAAACATCGGAACAATCATAGTAGACGCTCTGATGATTCTCGTTATCATCAAAGAGCCTCTTTCTTACTTCCGACCCTACAAGACCTACTTCCTAGCTATCTACTCCTTCTTCAACGCATTTCCCATTTCACAACTAGTGTTGATATTTTACCCCAACGAAGATCTGATTAGACTTACCACTCAATCTTTCGCGGCCGCCGCAGCCATCATCGCCACATTATGGGGATTATTGGTAACCAAGCTATACTTCTATCCTGAGAAATTCTCTCTGCGTTCGGCACTTGCCAACCCTCGAAAGCCAATACATCTTGCTTTCCTTCTCTACCTTGTTCCGATGGTCTTCTTGGTCATACTGACAATTGTAGATGCCCCATCTATAGATCCGAGGGCTAACCGTCAAGCATTCTATGTGCTTGACAACACGACCTATCGAGCGGTCGGTCTGGGTTCTTTCCTACTGACCATCGCCGCGATCGTAATTTCGTCCTTCACTCTCTACTCATTCGTTGTCCTATCTCGACTTAGATCGCAACTGAGGGACCGCGAGGTTAGAGGTGCGTTGAGGGTAATCGCGAGATGTTTCGCAGCGGTCTCAGCATTGTTGCTGTTTGGATACGCCTCTGCGAGTTTTGGGTACAGCTTGCTAGGCGTAGTGCATTTTGCCTGCGTTATTCTTCTTCTCGCAGCAGTAACAGCCTTCAAGAGACCGACTTTCTTGCGAGCATTCCTCGGACTAGTCCCCTCCTTAGGACCAAACCCAGGTGTGATGAGAGGTGACCAAATCGTCCTAATCTACGAAAAAAACGAGGCGAAAATGACCCCCATAGCACGGTTTGTTAACGAGGGGGTCAACCAGCAAGACCGAGTCCTCTACTTTCACTCCAATGACGAGGGAGCAGCACGGGATGAGCTATCAAGAAACGGGGTCGATGTAAAGCACAACCTGACCAAAGGAAACCTCCGATTGCCGTCTCTTGACAGCCTTTACCAAGGCGAAAACCTTCTCGATGAAGAAGCAGCAATCGCGCAATGCCAAGAACTGGCGATTGAGACTAGAGCTTTGGGCAAGAATGGGCTAAGGATAGTCATAGACTACGGCGACAGAATCAAACGTCCGCTACAGAAGTTCGTAAACCACATCGCAGACCCCAGATGGGCTACTCCAGACCATTATGCTCAAGTGATGATGACCTTTGTCGAGAGTGCCTTCGAGAATGAGCAGTCAACCCTAAGCCTCTTGAAATCGAAGCTACCCGTCATTGACCTGACTGAGTCGAGCGACGTATTCTCTCGCACGGTTGGACTGTCTCATGACGAAATCGCTGGACGGAAAATCCTACTAGAATACGACCCGCTCTCTGGCTACGAGAAAATACTCAAATCGTTGGCCACCGAAGCCGCGTCCAATTTCGAGCGCGTAATTCTATTCACGAGAAAGGATAGCCCGATTCATTCAACTATGGAAGATGAACCAGGACTGAAGATGTTCGTGCTAACCTCTAGGGTGTCGTATCCGAAGGAGGAGAGCGAAAACGTGGTTCTCATACCGGCTTTCGACAGCTCACTTATTCTCGACTCGATGAACAAGACGATCGAAGCCTACGCCTCAACACCCTTCACCATGATCTTCGATAATGTCTCGCACCAGATCTTTACACTTGGAACCGAGAGAGCACATTCATTTGTTCGCCAAGCCCTAGAGCTAATGGCCTCAAACAGGATTACAGGAGTCTTTCTGCTAAACTACCCAGCACACGACATGAAGGCCGTGTCGATGTTCGAGAATCTCTTCGACCTAGAGTTGATTTCGAGACAGGGTACTCGAATCCCCGAAGTCAGACGGAAGCTTACCCTTTCGGCATGATAGCAATTTCTTATCGACCAGGGCTTTCCCGCCGGGAAGGAGGATTAGCGGAGGGATCTGCTGCCCTCGAACTTGCTGATAAGCTCAGTGAGGAAATCTGAAAAACCTCGGAGATTAACGCTGCGAATCTCTTTCTCGCATTCAGCAACTTTCTGAATGTAAGAGTGAGCTCGACTCTTGAAGACCCATTCCAGCTTGCTGAGCTTAGGAACAGCTGACGCGTCGCCAAGCTCTTCTTGTCGGATGAGCCCTTTCCTCAAAGCGAGAGAGATTATTGGAGATGAGACATCGCTCTCCAGAACTTCACTGGGATAGGTTGTCATCATATTGCCTACATGGGCGACCTTCTGAGCCAGGCACGCAACCGTTCGGACTAGCCCAAGTTCCTTCATGTCGAAGGCCGGTGAACACATCAGGTCCATATCAATAGCAACCTCCACGAGACATCCGTAAGAAGAATAGAAGCTCGTCTCTATCGGGTTCTCAATTCTTTCGGTATTCGCGAGATAGCTGTACATCATGGAGGAAAGAACCTGCCGAAGATCGAAGTAGAAGATCCTCTCGAACTCTTTGAACCTGGGGTAGCAAGATACCGAAGAAAGCGAATCTTCCCATATCCTTCGTCCTACATCAAGGTATTCGCTAGTTTCGCCGGTCCGAGCCTTCTCCTTCCACGGAATCTCCGTGAGGTCTTGGAGTAGAGAATAGCTTCTCGTCGAACGATTATCCGCGAGATCATCCGCGAGAATATCAAAGACCGTTAGCTTCGTCTTATCTTCGCTCAGAGCGCGCTTCCAATCGAAAGCTACGCAGGGCAAAGTAATCCAAGAGTAGACATCGTGAATCCATGCGAAATAGTCAATGTTTCTCCGACCCACGGACTTGTAAAGATCGATCACTTCGGACAGCTCAAGCCGTTCTACCGATCCGGGCGAGAAGGTTTCGGGGCCTCTCTTTCGTTCTAGAATCGTTCCCGCAACCGACAAACCCTTAACCCTCCAGACTTTGCTCCAGTTTAGTTTCAGCTATGTCTCTTGAATATAATCGTCGCCTACTTTTCTCGCGGAAAAAACTCTATGGCAGTTATATGCGTCGAGTCTACCTTTCGATAGAAATTTCCAGCATGTTAGAAGAAATGTTCTACTACCAAAGAGAGGGGAATAGTAGAGGAATCGGTCAGGCGAAGTGGTCTTTGCTTACCCATCAAGGGATTCTTCTTCGGTCTAAGGAAGAAAAATGACGCACCCACAGTCTGTAACACACCCCCAACCGGCAGGCAATCCAATCTGGGCCAAGAACCCGATGAGGAATGCGATGACGCCTACGCTGGAGAATATTGCGCTGAGACAAATGTAGATCCGAACTCCAGCTCCAACCTCTCTCGCGGAGAGAAGCCATCTCCGACTTTATCGACTCACTTTTGCCTAAGGGCCTAGGGCTTGTAGCTTCCAGCCCCACTTACCGATCTGGAACTCGGAGCCCACACCAGAAGGGTCAAACTGTTAAACTGGACGTGAAACGATTGTGGTCAGTACGATCATTTCCGGGAGATCGAATTGACGGCTTCTGCTGACTTCACCTTTCTATTTGACCTGGGACTGGCGGTGTTCGCTGCTCTGGGTTTCAGCTATCTGTTCTCAAAAATCAAGCAACCAGTTGTAGTCGGCCAGCTAATAGCCGGGATAATCATCGGACCCTTTGGACTCGGGCTCATTCAAAACCTCAACACCATAAACCTATTGGCGTCTCTCGGCATCATACTCCTCCTGTTCACGGTCGGGCTTGAACTAGACCCGCTAGAGATCAAAAAGATTGGGCCAGACAGTTTCATACTCGCGGTCGTCGAGTTGACGGTCACATTCGTTTCAGTCACATTGGTAGGATTGGCCGTAGGCCTCACACAGATTGAGGCAGTCTTTGCCGCAGCGGTGGTTGCCACCACAAGCACGGCAATAATGAGCAAGATTCTACTTGAGACAAAAAGTCTACGGGCGAAAGAATCTCACACGGTGGTGACTGCATCGGTGATCGAGGATTTTGCGACGGTATTCATGCTGCTACTATTGCCAGGTCTGGCCGCCGCTAGCAGTCAAGTTCCCCCGCTTGAGATCGTCTTTCTGGCTGTGAGGGGAGCTTTGCTAGTTGGAATCATCTTTTTCTTCGGCTGGAGAATCGCACCCCTGCTGATTGAACGGATTAGCAAGGGAGATCAGGAATACAAGGAGACTGCTTTCCTGCTCGCGCTATCATTCGGCTTCGCTTTCGCAATCCTCTCCTCCTACCTAGGATTCTCCCCCGCGGTCGGAGCGTTTCTCATGGGTCTCATGATCAGGGGTCCCCAGGCTCAATTCGTGAAAGAGAAGGTGGGTCCAATCAAAGACCTGTTTATCGTCCTCTTCTTCGTTTCGATGGGAACACTGATCAACGTCGGCGCGCTGCTGACCGTCACGCTGCCGATAATAGCTGTCCTCGGGATGGCTATCTTCGGGAAATTCATCGGCTGTTGGGCTGGTGCTAGATTATCGGGAGCAAAGGACGAAGCCACGGCAGTCGGACTCTCAATGCTCCCTAGAGGAGAGTTCTCATTCATCGTCGCCCAAGAGGGCACCGGTCTCGGTGTCGCAGCGCAGATTCTCTACCCTGTTGCAGGGCTGGCAACTCTGATTAGCTCAATAGTATCATCGATCGGTCTACGCATCTTCAAGCCCAAAACAACCTCAGAGCGACACAAAGTCATGATTTCTCAACGCCTACGTCAACTCAGTCGATCAAGACATACCTACAAGGAAAAGAAGAGTTGAAGATCCCGGCCGGTGCCGGACTGCTACTTACGGGATCAGGACTCTACTGGGTCCTGGCAGGTCCTCTCATAGGCTGGTTCAGCGTGATAGATCCTTGGCAAATCTATCTGTCGCAAACGGGACTGACCATGATCCTCGTTGCGGGTATTGCCTGCTTGGTCATGGGCCTATGGATTATTCCAAGAGACTTCGAAGAACTCTCAGTGCTGCTTTTTGGAAATGATGGATGGATCTTCATCATCCCAATTGTTCTAGTTGTAGCGGACATCTACCTAACTCTGATTGGGTTGTCGCAAGGAAATTGGGAGCTGAATCCATTCGTCGCGTCTGCAGTCCAGATTGGACCCTGGGCAATCGTTCCATTCATTGTGTCGTATATGGCGCTGTCAGAAGGGTTGGCATTGACGATGCTTGGCGTTGGAAAATGGTTGTTCGGTGTCGTGCGACCGTCAAAGTTCATGCCTTTCGCTTTAGTGTGCGGAGCAGCATCGTTTGGCTCTATCAGCAATGCAGAACTCTTGGCATTTCCTCAAACGGGCGGGGTCAGTTATTTTATCGGGATGGCCGTCGGAATGATAACATTGTCTGTGGGAATATACTCGCATTTCAGTAGAACGAAGACGTAAGATTGACTACGTCTTTGTCTTAGATCTGCGTCGCATAACGTAGACGGTCCCGGCGATGATCGCGATTGCGGCGGCAATTCCTCCCCCTATGATAGCTACATTTGAGAGGACGCTTGATGTTGAACCGACGGTCAATGCTAGCGTTACTGGATGAACCAATTGACCACTTGTCCCGGTGACATTGATATTGTAGTTGCCTTGGGAAACTGTACTGGAATAAGCCCCTGAAGAAGCCGCAGACGCACTGAGTGTTGAATTTACAGGGCCGCTTGTAGAAACAGCGACGGAAGCAGGGCTGAAGGTAGCCTGCGGTCCGAGAGGTGAAATGATAGCGGTCAGGGACACGGTGCCGGAGAACCCGTTTAGACTTGTCAATGTGACCACAACATTTCCGGATGACCCTGGAGCCACAGTAAGGGTAGAGGCCCTTAGAGTGATCTTGAAGTCCGGCGCCACAACTGTAACAGTAACCGTAACTGAGTGGGTCCCTGACGAAGCTGTTCCCGTTACTGTAACCGAATAGCTACCTGCAGTCGTCGAATTGACGGAAAGGGTTGCGGTGCCTGAAGCGGTTGAAATCGACGCTGGAGAAATGCTTGCGTTAAGACCAGATGATGGAGACGTAGTAAGCGTTACGGTCCCGCCGAAGCCGTTGGTGGGAGCCACTGTAACAGTTGAGGTCCCTACGACCCTAGTGTTAATTGGACCTATCGCGGCTGGATTGGCCATAATCGTGAAATCGGGTGCGGTTGATGCTTTGATAACGAATTTCCCGACCATGTAGGCTGGGGAATGATAGGTACAGTAGTAGAAGTAGGTGCCTGGCGTGGACATTACTGCGAAGGATGAGATCGAACTGCCTTGGGTTGTGGTAATGTCTCCGGAGCATTTGTCAGGGCCTGGGTTTGCACAATCATTCGTAATGCTACTATTGTCGATATCTAGAAGGAAACGGTGGGTACTTGCGTCTCCTTCAATTAGGTTGAATGATATTGTGTCGCCTTGGGTGACAGTAATTGTGGGATTCGCCCCTGATGGTTTGGTATTGTTCCACCCAGAGAAATAGGCGTAGAGCGTGATGTTGATGGTCGCAGCCTGTGCCTTGGGAATAAGGCCTGAATGCTGGGCAAACGGTACTGAGATCAAGAAGATCAGTCCAATGAAGAATCCTGAAATGAACTTGCGCTGGGACATGTATAACCTCCTATGGAGGTAGGATGTGATATTAAAACCGATGGTCGAACTTTCTGACCCCAGAAAACCATTGACACCTTCAAGGTCTGATATTTCTCCTAAAAGCACCAAGCCTTCCAGCGCAGACGTGGTGTCTCCGTCTGTGAACTCCTCGTTGAGATTTCTAGTCCAGGAGCATCACGCCCGAAGGTTGCACTGGGATTTCAGACTTGAGCTGGATGGCGTTTTGAAGAGTTGGGCTGTTCCCAAGGGCCCACCAACAGAACCTGGGATAAAGCGGCTCGCAGTTCAAGTCCCGGATCATCCTCTCAGCTACTACGGTTTCAAGGGGACGATTCCTGAAGGAGAATATGGCGCTGGCCAGGTGAAAATCTGGGACAAGGGATTGTATATCCTCGAGCTCAGGGAGCCACGCAAATACCACGTTGTCTTGAAAGGTCGAAAGCTAAAGGGTGATTACCGTCTGATCAACTTCAAGGACAAGAACTGGTTAATCTACAAAGTATCGTAGACGATCAACGCTAAGTTTGTTTTTCTTTCCGTCTGCATTCTTCCAACATCTCCACTGCGCTTCGCAGATGTGGTATGGCTATGGACCCGCCTACTATCAATCCTATGTTGAAGGCCTCGAAAAACTCCGCATCGGAGACTTTCTGCTCGACACACTGAATGATATGGTACGTTACGCAATCATCGCATCGAAGCACGAGAGATGCGACAAGTCCCATCAGTTCTTTGGTCTTTCGGGGAAGAGCGCCATCATTGTAGGCTTGGGTGTCGAGATTGAAGAATCGTCTGATCTGAAGGTTTCCCTTTTCCAGGATTTTCTCGTTCATTTTCTCTCGATAGGCTTTGAATTCCTTGAGAGAGTGACCGTGGCTCATCTCGTTGTCCCTCGAATCAATGCGTTTGGCCCGGTATTAGAATCCCGAGGTCAGAAAATTTCAGGGAAGAGTGAGAACACTAGGGTTCAGCACCAGCAGATAGTAAGCCACCGTTAGCATACCTATGATTATTATGAGATATCCAATCGCTTCTAATGGCCTTTTTGCACGCGCTAGGCCAAGCTCTGTAAGAGTTGACTGGAATCGGAATATTCCATGGTACAAGGATCCGGCAACAGTCACGAACAAGAAAAGAGTCCCGATGTGGTGATGGTCAAGTATCGCGCTCGTCGGATCTCCGGTTGCCAGGGGCCAGAGACCTAGCGGGTAAGCGACTCCGACCAGATAGATCAATACTGGGAGGAGGAAGGCAGCGATGAAGCCTCCGATTGAGAACACTCCCCAGAGAATTGCGTGTAATCGTGCGACTTTCGGCATACGTGGTGCTACCTCAACACTAGAATCTGGGTTACAGCGTAGGATATGATCAGCAATAGAACAATATTGACCAGTAAGGCTTGCCAGGGTTTGCTCGTCGTTTTTCCGAACTTGATCGGCTGGACTTTGCCGATAAGATAGAACCAGGTAAGCGCGTGGTACAGTGTGAATATCAACGCTACCACGTTGAAGGCGATCAATCCCGGATTCCTCATTAGAGCGAGTGCACTCTGTTTCGCGCCTGAGGCGAAGAGCGATAGCTCGTAGATGTAGATAAGGCTGAACACGGCAACGAAGAAGCTGCTCCATTCCCGGATCATATATTGGGTGAAGTGGCCGTTTGAGAGCCACCATCCGGGACCGAGCTTTCGCCTGTATTCGGGAAACGGTTTCTCCTTGGACAATATTATTTCCCGGCTCCCCGCGGCATCACCAGCGACCGCAGAGCATTTGTAGCTCCGAGAATCTTTGTCTTCTGAATCGCAAGCATAGGGTCAACACCCTTCGGGCAGACGACACTGCATTCTCCCACGAGGGTGCATTCCCAAACCCCCTCGATATCATGCACAATCGGAAACCGAACATCCTTGCCCTGGTCTCTCGAATCCTCGATGTATCTGTAAGCCAGCGCCGTGGCGGCTGGACCTAGAAATTTCTCGTTAAGCCCATAGACTGGGCAAGCGGAGTAGCAGAGCATGCAATTGATACAGGAAGAGAACTGACCGTAGCGCTCCAATTCCTCAGGGCTCTGGCGGTACTCGCCCTCTTCTGGAGGAGACTCCTTTTCCCGAATCGTCCAGGGCTTGATCTCAACCAGCTTGTGCATGAAGTCGTCCATGTTGACGACCAAGTCTTTGATGACTGGGAAGTGGGAAAGAGGTTCCACTTCGATCGTTCGACCCTTGAATTCGTGGAGAAAGCTAGCACAGGTGAGCTTCGGGACCCCATCTACATTCGCGCCACAGCTTCCGCACACGCCCATTCTGCACGACCAGCGATAAGTCAGCGTCCCATCTAGATTGGCCTTGATGTAGTTGAGCGCGTCAAGAACAACCATGTCCTTTCGGTAAGGTACTTTGTAATCTTGGAAGTATGGCTTCCCATCTTTCTCCGGCCGATATCGCGTTACTCTGATGGTCGCAATCTCTTGGCTCATTAGTAGACTCGCGCCTCCGGTTTCCAACGCGTAATCGTTACCGGCATCGAGTCAATCCTCGGAACAGTTCCAGTCTCATAGACCACTAGGTGCTTGAGGAATTGAACATCGTCACGTTTCGGATAATCTGTGCGAGAATGTGCGCCCCTGGATTCCGTTCGTGCAAGTGCTGTGTAAGCAATGGTCTCAGCGACATCGAGCATGAAGTCTAGTTCCAGAGCGGAGACCAAGTCGGTGTTATAGACGCGGTCCTTGTCTTCAACCACTGCGTTCTTCATTCTCTGTTTCAAGCCTCCGATAAGGTTGCAGGCCTGTTTGAGAGTGTTCTCGTCACGGTAGATGCCGACGTGATCCTCCATGACCTTCTGCATCTCTGTTCGAATGTTCGAGATTCCTTCGCCCTTCTCGTGTTTCAGAACTTTGTCGTAGATTCTCTTCTCCTCCTCCAACGCCAGCCCTTGAACGGGATTTCCGAAACTCGGTGCCCCCTGCTTCATAGCGAATTGAGCCGCGCCGATTCCGGCCTCGGCACCAAACACGAGACATTCGGTGAGTGAGTTGCTTCCGAGACGGTTTGCGCCATTCATGCTGACGCACGCCATCTCTCCAGCTGCGTACAGTCCAGGGAGGCCAGTGTTGGCATGTATGTCAGTGTGAACGCCTCCCATCATGTAATGTTGCCCTGGCCTTACAGGTATCATTTCGTGAGCTGGGTCTATTCCCAGGTATTTCTCGGCGAGTTCTTTCACGAAAGGAAGTTTTGCCTCGATCGTTTCCTCGCCCAAATGTGTGAGGTCTAGGTGGACATAGCTTCCGTATGGGCCTTCAAATCCCCGGCCCTCCTTGATCTCAGTCATCTCAGCCCGCGACAGGATGTCTCTCGGTCCCAGCTCCATCTTGTTGGGGACGTATTTTTTCAGGAATCGATCGCCATCCTTGTTCAGTAGGTGACCTCCCTCTCCCCTGGCAGCCTCGGTGATCAGTATGCCGGTGTTCGGAAGCAATGTTGGATGATATTGGACCATTTCCATGTCTTTGAGTGGGACCCCGGCTCTGTAAGCCATGGCCATTCCGTCGCCTGTCTTGATCCATCCGTTGGTTGTGAATTGATAGATTCTACCGCATCCCCCTGTCGCGATCACAACAGCCTTCGCTAGAAACGAAACGAGTTCGCCTGAGCGAATGTCAATAGCTGTAACCCCGTCAACTCGGCCGTTATCCACAAGGATCGACGTGGTGAACCACTCATCATACCTGCGAATATTCTCGAACTTCAAGCTGGTCTGGAATAGTGTGTGGAGTAGATGGAATCCTATCTTGTCCGTCGCGAACAGTGTTCTCTTTACACTCATTCCTCCGAAGGCTCGCACGCTAATCCGGCCGTCAGGGTCCCGGCTGAAAGGACAGCCCCAATGCTCCAGCCGTATCGATTCCCTAGGCGCTTCCTTCACGAAAAACTCGACCGCGTCCTGATCTGCAAGAAAGTCGCTCCCCTTGATCGTGTCGTAGGCATGAAGGTCGAAGTTGTCATAGTCGGTCCTCAACACCGCGGCCATGCCGCCCTCGGCTGAGACCGTGTGGCTGCGCATAGGATAGACTTTGGACACGATCGCGATGTCTAGCTTGGGATTGAGCTCGGCTGCAGCAATGGCAGCCCGGAGTCCAGCGGCACCACCCCCAATGATCAAGACATCGTGGCTGAGATGGTCCACTGCGATTCAGCTTCCCAGGTTCGACGAGGGGCTGTTAACGAAACGGCCCGTATTTTAAATAGTGTCAGGAATCGCGGAAAAAACCTCTGATGAGTCAGGCATGCTCTAGCTGACTAGAACTCTGCCTTCACGACTCTAAGGGCTTGACCCTCTATCTCGTCAAGTCGCATCTGAACAGAAAACAACCCTCTCAACGCGCCTAAGAAACGCGCCTCCGTCGTCTCCTCATTTACAAGGAATATGGCCGTGAAAGTTGATGGGCTAAGAAGCTCGATCAGTTGCTTAATGCCAGAGTATACCTGTTCCCACCTTTCGCCTCGAATGAGCTCGGTGATACTATCGAAGACGAAGCTCAAAGCCACAGACTTGTTATTCTCAAACAGATCAGTTACCAGTGAGGTCACCAGGCCCAGCTCCTTGTCCGGGATCTGAATCTCCCCATCAGGCAACTCGTCCGGAGCAGACACGAGAGAAGAAGCCGCGACTATCCTCACCATTCTCTTTCCCTTCAACGCTCTGTACAGCTTGCTAGACTTCGATGTGAATAGAGTACACATCTCGGCATTAGCGATCCCTTCATCGAAGAATTTTCTCACCAAGTCCTCAAAGTTGCTATTAGAGGAGTACTCAAGCAGAATCTTTGAGCCCTCAATTCTCTGATGGTTCAAGTTAACGAGAGTTGAGAACGGGTCGGACGCCTCTGAGAGATTCACAAGCTCAACGTCCGCGTTCTTCTGCAGAAAATCAGCAACTTGAGGTCTAGGGGCCTGACTGGATTCTAGCAGAAGCACTTCCGCTTCTGGTTCACTCTTTGAATCCGTTGCAATGGATCCCATCGATCCCTGAAGATCCTGCCGCTCCAGCTCTTTCACAAACACAGTGGCCGTCTGGCTCAATCCAAACTTGTCGGAAAGCCCCTCTCTACCAGACCGTTTGTCATCAGAGTCAACTGAAGATGTGACAAACTTTCCGTTCTCCGCCCATTCGTGGAATCGAGAATCGTTACGGGACAGCCCCTCCACGAGCCAAGCGGCCGGAGATTTGAGCACCACCCTGGCGCCTGCCTCGATAGTGCTTCGAAAAGCAGAAGAAAGGAATGATATTGATCGCATGCCGGTATCGTATAGAACAAGGTATCGTTTCCCGAATTTTATCAGACTCTGAGGAAAGAGGCTGCTCTTCAAGAACCTGGTTGTTCCTGGAAGGGTCCTGATGGAAACAGCCAGCAGACAATAGAACGCGGAACTTATGATCAGCCCCAACTCGTAGGAGAATGGAATCATGGGAGACAATAGGAAGAAGACTACCAATCCCACGGTGGGAAAACAGAGCCAGCTGGACAGCATCAGGAGGAGAGAGTTTCTCGTATACGAAGTCTGGGCACGACGCATAGATGAAAGGAGCGTTAGAGACGGGTACAAGACGATGGGAACCGCGACAGCAGCCGTGAGGGCAATGTACCACGATGGAAATGTGGGCAGTACGTATGCCTCGTTCCCGTAGGATGTTAGTGAGGCGGTGACTGGTTCGAAGGTGAGCGTGACCGCAAGCCAAGCGCCTAGAACTAGGAGGAAAAGGGGGAACAACATGGTTTTCTTGAATATGATCTTCATTGATTCCCTCCATGTTCTGGCTTCAGGACAGAACTGGACAACGGCGGCCGCATGGCCGAAGTTCATGGCGACGAGGAAAAAGCCGACGAGCATTAGGTAGGTTGCGAGCACGCTTTGGGCTAGGATTCTATCGATATCGGCCGCCAGAATTAGGAAGAAATAGAGGTTTAGCCGGACTAGGTTGTGTCGCGCAATTCCGACAAAGGAGTGTTTCTGTCGGATAAGCAGCCATAACGAAAGGGCCGGGGCCACCATCGCAGCGAGGTCTAGATAAACTGGGGTGGACATGTTACCCTTTCTTGGCCCTACGTGTGTTCGTGAGAGTGTGTCTGGGAGATTGCGGAGGTTTCAAGATGACGTAACTGAGTGGCGTTGGCTATTGTTACTCGACTAGTCACTTGCCGTGGTTCTTCTCTTGAGAGTCGAAAGAGCCATTTCGACCCTCTTCGTTAACAACTCGTATTCTTCCCCACTCAACCTCTTCCGACGGCGACTGCCAGCCCAGATCGGACGCCCCCACATAGGGTCCGACGTGTATCTTGGGATCAGGTGCCAGTGGAGATGTGGCATTGCATTTCCGAGCAGCTCGTAATTCATCTTGTCAGGCTTGAAAGCCTTCGAGAGCGCGTTTGCAACGAGCGACATATCTTCCAGAAACTGCTTACGATCCTTGTTGGCGAGCTTGTAGAGTTCCTCTTCGTGCCACTTTAGTGTCAGAAAGGAATACCCCTCGAAGGCCTGATCCGGATTCAGCTTCGCAACCGAGACCCTAGACTGATAAAAGACAAGATTCTTGGGCTCGAGGATACCTTGGCACATCCAGCAGTCAGCCTGCAGACGCGACAAGATAGACTGATGAAGAGCTGAATCCGATTGTTTTTAAGATGATGATAGAGACTGACGCTTCGAGGTCGGAGACCTTCGATTCAACGAAGACAACTAGTTTGGGTGTCAGCTAATGACTCCTGGAATTGTGGGGAAACTCACCAGGGAATACGATCCTCACCGGACCGAGCAGGAAACGCTCAACTGGTGGAGTACTAACCGGACTTATCAAAAGACCAAGAAGAAACTCGCCAAACGGCCCAAATTCTACTTTCTCGACGGTCCACCATACGTAACCAACGCTCCCCATGTAGGACTTGCGTGGAACAAGACACTCAAAGATATCGTGATCAGGTACCATAGGATGCGAGGCTACAATGTCCACGATCAGCCGGGCTATGACTGCCACGGTCTCCCTGTTGAAGTGCTCATCGAAAAATCGTTGAAGCTAACCTCGAAAAAGGACATCGAGAACGTTGTGGGAGTAGACCGATTCATCGCCGTATGCAAAAAGTTCGCGGAAGAAAACGTCCAAGCCCAAACCGGGGTCCTGAAAGACCTCGGAATCTGGATGGACTGGGACAACCCCTACTTGACATACAGGGATGACTACATCGAATCTGTCTGGTGGACGATCAAGAGAGCCCAAGAGAAACGTCTTCTCTACAAGGCTTTGAAAGTGGTCCACTGGTGCCCGCGTTGCGAGACAGCCCTCGCAGGATACGAGGTCACAGACGAGTACAGATCCGTTCAAGACTATTCGATCTATGTGAAACTCCCGCTAGTCGACAAACCGGGAGCGTTCATACTCATCTGGACAACAACCCCCTGGACACTGCCAGCAAACCTCGGCGTGATGGTTCACCCAGACAAGACCTACGTCCTAGTCGATGTTGAGGGAGACAAGCTCATACTCGCCAAAGAGAGGCTTGAACAAGTCCTAGGAGTGCGAGGCTACAAGATTCTGGAAGAGTATCTGGGACGAGAACTGGAAGGCGTTCAGTATCGTCCACCACTCCAGGAAGAGACTCAAGTCCAAATCGGTGCAGACCGACATCAAATCCTACTCAGCGGGGAACATGTGTCAATGTCCGACGGAACCGGCGCCGTCCACACTGCCCCAGGGCACGGAGAAGAGGACTTCGAAGTTGGCACAAAATACGGACTACCAGCCTTCTCACCAGTAGACCCCTCGGGTCGTTTCACGAAGGAAGCGGGGAAGTACGCAGGGCTATCGGTTAGAGACGCAAACAGGGTGATCATCGAGGATCTCCGGGCGAAGAATCTTCTTTGGAAGGAGGAAACGATAGAGCACTCGTATCCTCACTGCTGGAGATGCAAGACAGCCCTCATCCTCAGAGCGACCGACCAGTGGTTTGTCAAAGTCACTTCAATCAAGAAAAAAATGCTCGCTGAGAACGAGAAAGTCCGGTGGGTGCCCGAATGGGCCGGGTCGAAGAGGTTCCACGACTGGTTGGAGGGCGCCAGGGACTGGGTAATATCACGTCAACGCTACTGGGGCGTCCCACTTCCAGTTTGGACCTGTGAGCAGTGCGGGGAGCATACCGTAGTTGGGTCGAAAGCAGAACTCGTCAAACTCGCTCTGCACGCACCCAAACAGTTCGAGCTACACAGGAACGGAGTCGACAAAATACAGGTCAAGTGCAAATCCTGCGGAGGAAATGCAAAAAGAGAACCGGACATTCTCGACGTCTGGATGGACTCGGGCACCGCATCCTGGGCTAGTCTCGGCTATCCAAGGAACTCTATTGAGTTGAAACGGTGGTGGCCCGCGGATCTTATCCTCGAAGCACATGATCAGACAAGAGGCTGGTTCTACAACCAGCTAGTTCCAAGCATAGTTGCTTTCAACCGAAGCCCATACCGAACGGTGCTGATGCATGGACATACCTTGGATCAAGAGGGGGAAAAAATGAGCAAGTCAAAGGGTAACTTCGTCAGCCCAGGTGATGTTGTAGCCAAGTATGGCCGTGATGCCCTTCGATTCTATACTGTTCAGTCAACTCTCTGGGAGGACTTCCAGTTCTCTTGGAACGCCGTTGAAGTTGCAGCAAAAGATCTCCAGATTGCCTGGAATGTCCTCTCGTTCGCAACTCTCTACATGCATCTCGACAAGTTCAAGCCGGATTTGTGGTCTGTTAGAAGAGCTTGGACAAATCTGAGGCCAGAAGACAAATGGCTGGTCTCCCGCAGCGAAAGCTTGCTGAAGGATGTGACGGGCAACATGCAAGGTCTCGAACTGCATCTTGCCCTGCGTAAACTGAGAGCATTCGCCATAGACGACTTGAGTCACTGGTACATTCGCCTCGTAAGACGAAGGTTCTGGCAAGAGAAACAAAACAAGGACAAGCTTGCCTCTTACGCGGCCCTCCACTACGCGCTGAAGACATGGCTAATCCTATCATCCCCGTTCATCCCACTCTTCACCGAGAAAGTCTACCAGCAAGCCTTTCGCAGAACTGCTAAGTCTGACCTAGAGAGCATTCACATGTCCTCTTGGCCAAACTCTAGTCCAAGGTGGATTAACAAGAGGCTAGAGGGGAACATGGAGATAGTGCAACAGGTCTCGGCTGCATCATCATCGGCCAGGCAATCGAAGAAGCTAAAATTACGCCAACCAGTCGCCAAGATCCTTATCGTTACCAATAGCGCCAAGGTAACGCGGGCGGTCAAGAGCCTCCGACCACTATTCCTACAACAGACAAACTCGAAAGACATCCAACTCGTCGGCCACGCTGAGGAAGAGCAACTGAAGAGGCTGATAGCTGAACCGAACTTCAAAGGACTCGGACCCGTTTTCAAGGGAGATGCCAACAAAGTCGCGGAAGCACTACGATCTGCAGACGGACGCCAGCTCTTTCAAGCGTTTCAAAACAACAAATCCTACCCGTTGAAAGTTGACGATCGAGACTACACAATTACCGATCAGATGGTCTCATTCAAAGAGGAAATGCCAGAGAACTTTGCAATGGGAAGTTTCGAAGATGGCCGGGTCTACATAGATCTAACCATTCCAAAGGAACTGATGAGAGAGGGCCTCGTTCGGGAAATCGTCAGACGATTACAAGAAATGAGGAAACGACTTGACCTCCCGGTCGACGCCTTCGTCGAAGCCTACGTGACCATCCCTGACGCACAAAAGCTGGAATGGATGGAAGACGAGCGAGATTACCTCATGGAAGAAGTCAGAGCAGACGCACTCCACCTCTTACGTCCCGACCAAGAAAAACCAAAAGCCAACGCCGAAGAAAACTGGGACATAGAAGGTCAGACGTTTCAAATGGGCCTACTGTTAAAGAAAACGAACGTTAGCAACGCCTGAGCCGGAACGACGTGCACAAAGTAGGCTTTCTCGTCAACCCGATCGCCGGAATGGGAGGAGCAGTAGGGCTCAAGGGTACTGACGGAAAGAAAACACTGCGTGAGGCAATACGAAAAGGCGCCAGACCCGTGTCTCCCGAGAAAGGCTTGAGATTCCTGGAAGAGATACAACGACGAAACAGCCGGATCGAATTCCTGGTCGCTCCTGGAAGCATGGGAGAAACCGTCGCAAACCAACTGAAACTCGAGCATAAACCAATCGGACAAATTGGAAGAACAACTGACTACGATGATAGCATTCGAATCACACGTCAAATGAGAAAGAAAGGAACAAACTTGATCGTCTTTTGCGGCGGTGACGGAACAGCGCGAGATGTGCTGAAGGGAGTCAGCCAAGACACTCCGGTTCTAGGTGTTCCAACCGGGGTCAAAATCTACTCGTCAGTCTTCGCTATCAATCCTACCGCCGCCGCGGAATCTACAGTCGCGTTCCTTGAAGGTAAAACTCCAAAGAGATTGGGTGAAGTCGTTGATGTAGACGAAGCAGCGTTCAGAAAAGATCGGTTGTCGGTCAAACTGTTCGGATATCTTACAACTCCCGACACGGGGCCTCTGATGCAAGGATCGAAATCGGCTACGGGATTGTCCGAAGATGCCGAATTGGACGCGATCGCTGAATACTTCGTAGAAGAGATCGAACCAGACAGCACCTACATTCTAGGTCCCGGTTCAACGGTGGAACGTATCGCCAGGCGTTTGGGAGTCAAGAAGACGCTTCTTGGAGTTGACGCGGCGCGGGGAAATGGGAAGCTATTAGGGCAGGACATGAACGAGACATCCTTGCTGAGCCTAGTCAACCAGAGTTCTACGAAGATCGTGATTTCCCCGATTGGTGGACAGGGCTACTTGTTCGGACGGGGAAACCAACAGATTAGCCCAGAAGTAATCCGCAGGGCAGGTGTTGAGAACATTATGGTGGTTGGATCGAGAAGCAAGATCGAAGCCCTGTATCCGAGACGTCTTCTCACTGACTCGGGTGATGAGGAGATGGATCGACTTCTCCGAGGTTACCGGCGAGTAATCACAGGATACGCAGAGGAAATGGTCGTCAAAGTAGAATAGAACGACCAGTTTCATCCACCGGCCAGCTATTGTGCCCTCATATCAGAGGGGAACAGTAACACTACCCTCTAACTTGGACGGGCGTGTTAACCTAGCGATAGATCATGCCCGCAGTTCGTCGAACGAGCTCCAAGAGAAGAACAAAATCCAAACACGTAACAAAACCCCGAAAGATCTCTCATCGCCACAAGGCTTCGGCGAAGGGTGGCTCTCATCCCAAAAAGAGAGCCTCTCCTAAGCAAGAGGACATCACATACGTTTACGAGTGCACTCGTCCAGGTTGCGGATACAAGATCTGGCGGGACGAAAAGAGTGAACCGGGACAGTTACGCAATGATTTGAAATGTCCAAAGTGCCACCACGTAGAGTTCCGGTGCTTGGGAAAGGGGGACTTACCCGAAAGCTTCCAAGTTCCGATTCCCACTAACCCGGTCGATTTCGACGCAGTCAGAGCCTCCGAGATAGGATCGAACTAGAAAACAATCCAAGACAGAGGTTTGTTCTGGTGCGGGGGGTGGGATTCGAACCCACGAAGGCCTACGCCACAGGATCTCTCCTGAAGCCGGATCTTAAGTCAAGCACCGCTCTACACGAGCGGTCCTGCCCCTTTGACCTGAATCCCGCCCTACAGGACAGGAACCCATAGTGGTCTCGGGAACCCCCGCTTGGGCCTCACGAGGCTTTCTCCGTTCTTAAAGCCAATCCAACTATGACCTCCTGCAAGCGTGGGGTTTTCGAAATCTCTTGATCGACACCCCTCGTTCTTCAATCTAAGATACAATCTCCACAAATCCAGCAGTGCCAGCGTCCCTCTTGCAGGAGAGTCTGGCGGAAAAGATGGCTCCCAGCAAGACCGTTCAGAAGTCTGTTACGCCGGATTCTGTTAAAGCCTTCATGATCATCGAAGCAATCGTCATCGCCTTCTTCGCATTCTGGCTCTCAAACGAGTACGTTTACAACGTCTACTTCCGGATCTACGCGAACAGTATCTTTATCGAGCATTTCACAACCTACACGATCGCACTCGGCCTCGGAATCGGGCTGGCAGGGACTGCTGCCGCGGCGACACTCTACAAGAACCTACGAGAGGCAAAAGTGAAACTAGAATCCGTTGCTCCAAAGATTAGAGGCTCAGTCGGAAAAATGTTAGCAAGCCTTCCTTCAATCGAAGCGCAGACGTCTGCTCCGCAAGTTGCCGATGCAGTAGTCACCACGGCTCAATCTGCCCAGGAGACTATGAGTACCGCTATCGTTACTCTTCCCGTTTCTCCGCCTCGGGCTTCAGAAGAGAAAAAATGACTCCATCTAGGGCTTCTCTCCCAGTTCTCTGGCGAGCTCAGTTAATAGTTCTCTCTGACGACGAGAGAGATCTCTAGGAATTTCAACATCGATTCTCACAAGCTCATCTCCTCTTCCCCATCCTCCAATTCTAGGGAAGCCCTTGCCTTCTAGGCGAAACACTGTTCCCGGTTTTGTTCCGGGCGGGATCTTTAGCTGTGCCTTTCCATCAATTGAGGGCACTTGTAGTTCTCCGCCGAGGGCGGCTTTCGGAAAACTAACTCTGGTTTCGTAGAGAATGTTGTCTCCTTCACGCTTGAACTCTGCGTGTGGCCTCAATCTTATACGAACATAGAGATCTCCACTCCGACCTCCCTGAGCAGCATTACCTTCTCCACGTATGCGGAGGCTCTGGCCTTCGTCGGCTCCGGGGGGAACCTTCACTTGGAGTTTGGTTCTAGTTCGTGACAGTCCGTTTCCTCCACAGTTCTTGCACGGTTTGTCAACTATGCTTCCCTCTCCTCTACATTTGGGGCAGGCAGTTATCTGGACAAGCTGGGCGAACCCCGCTCGACGCACTGTCTGGACTTGGCCTCGACCGTGACAGGTGCTACAAGTCTTCCTTGAGCTTCCGGGCTGGGCTCCGGTCCCGTTGCATTCCTCGCACTCTCCCAGCCGCGGAACCTCTATCTCCCTTGTTGCACCGTGCGCGGCCTCGTCGAAAGTGATCTGTAAATCGTAAAGCAGGTCCTCGCCTCTGGACGGGGCGGTTGGGCTTTCGAAATTCTGGAACCCTCCGAATCCGCCGAGAATCCGTTCCACAAAACTGCTGAACCCGCCTCCGAAACCTCCGAAACCCATGTCTCTGAAGATGGAATCGAAGTCCGCGCCTCGGAAAATATCTTCGGTGTTGTATTTCTGGTAGATTCCCTCTCGCCCGAACTGGTCGTACTGTTTCCGCTTCTCCTCATCCGACAATATCGCGTAGGCTTCTGAGATTTCTTTGAACTTCTCAGTAGCCTCAGGCGCCTTATTCCTGTCTGGGTGATATTGTAAGGCGAGTTTCCGGTAGGAGCCCTTTATGTCGTCTTTAGACGCGTTTCGAGGAACCCCGAGCACGTCATAATAGTCTCGCTTCTCCATTCTCGCCGATTCATCTCGCTCTACCGAGAGCCTTCGTCCTTTACCTCTCTGAACTCCGCATCTACCACGTTATCATCCTTAGACGGATTGGCTTCAGGAGTGGCTGCCTGTTGGGCTTGTTCTCCCGGCTTCTGGGCCGTGACCTTTTGGTAGATCTCGGCGCCTATCTTCTGGAGAATCCGTGAAAGATCGTCGCTAGCCGACTTTATCTTGTCAAATTCCTTACCTGACAACGCTGCCCTTAGAACGCCTGCTGCTTTGTCGATGGTTTCGACCTGTTCTTTCGTAATCTTGTCTTTCAGTTCGTCTTTTGTCTTGTCGGCGGTGTACAGCATACTTTCCGCGGTGTTTCTGAGCTCTACCTCTTCCTTTCGTTTCTTGTCTTGATCCGCGAACTGCTCGGCTTCATGGACCATTTTCTCCTTTTGATCTTTCGAGAGTTTGGTCGAGGCTGCGATTGTGATCTTATTCTCTTTGGACGTGGCTAGGTCCTTCGCGGACACATTCAGGATTCCATTAGCGTCGATGTCGAAGGTCACTTCGATCTGAGGAATGCCTCTCGGAGCTGGGGGAATTCCTGTTAGGTTGAACATTCCTAGGGAGATGTTGTCCGCGGCCATGGCGCGCTCTCCTTGAAGGACATGGATAGTGACCGTGGTTTGGGAGTCGGCTGCTGTCGAGAATATCTGACTGCGTTTTGTTGGGATGGTCGTGTTTCGCTCCATAATCTTTGTGGCGACGCCTCCCAGTGTTTCGACGCCGAGCGACAGTGGTGTGACGTCTAGGAGGAGTATGTCCTTGACTTCTCCTGCGAGAACTGCGCCTTGAATTGCTGCGCCCACGGCGACGCACTCCATCGGGTCGACTCCGCGCTCTGCTTGCTTGCCAATTATGTCCTCGACAAATTTTCGGACCAGGGGCATGCGGGTCTGGCCACCGATGAGTATGATCCTGTCCACGTCTTTGGGCGTAAGTTTCGCATCGTCGAGAGTCCTCTTGATCGGGGTCTCAACTCTTCGTACAATAGGATTAGCGAGCTCTTCTAGCTTAGCCCTAGTCACGGTCGTGTGGAGATGTTTAGGTTGGGAGGAGTCTGTTGAGATGAAGGGCAGATCGACATCTGTTGTGAGTAGAGTGGAGAGTTCTATCTTCGCCTTTTCCGCGGCTTCCTTGAGCCGGGTCATGGCCACGCGGTCGTTTCGGAGGCTTATGCCTGTCTGGCGCTGAAACTCGGTGAGCAAGTACTCGACGAGCGCATTGTCAATGTCTGTCCCGCCTGTCTGAGTGTCTCCGCTGGTTGCGAGGACCTGGAAGACTCCGCCACCGAAATCCATGAGAGTTACGTCGTGTGTTCCGCCGCCGAAGCTGAACACCATGATCTTCATCTCTTTGTCTGCCTTGTCCAGCCCATAGGCGAGACACGCGGCGGTGGGTTCGTTGATTATTCTGGCAACCTCGAAGCCGGCGATTTCTCCAGCGTCCTTGGTTGCTTGTCGCTGGTTATCGTTGAAGTGGGCAGGGACGGTGATTACTGCCTTCTTCGTCGAACGTCCAAGAAATGTCTCCGCGTCTTGTCGTATCTTTTGGAGGATGAACGCGGAAAGCTGTTGTGGAGTGTAGTCTTTCCCGGCGATGTGGACTTTGTAGTCAGTGCCCATCTTCCTCTTGATCTCGATAATCGTTCCGTCAGGGTTCGTAGCCGCCTGCCTCTTAGCAGGCTCACCTACTATCAATTGTCCCTCTTTGGTGAACGCGATGACCGATGGGAACATCTTCCCAGCAGCAGTCTGTCCCTCAGCACTTGGAATGACGACTGGGCGTCCAGCTTCCATTATCGCGGCAGCCGAATTCGTCGTTCCAAGGTCTATTCCTATGATCTTCTCAATCTCAGGCTTACTCATGGTCCCCGACCTCCTCTAGAGGTGACTTCTCGGATTTAGACTCACGCTCAGCCGAATTCTCCGCCACCTTGACAATGCTAGGCCGGAGAACCTTGCCCTTCAACGTGTATCCTTGCCGGATCTCCTCCATTATCGTTCCCTCTTCCTTGTCAGACAGGACTCGAAGCGCGGCGTCGTGGAGGTCGGGGTTGAACTTTGACCCAAGGCTCGGGATCTTCGCCACACCCTCTTTCGACAGGATGCTCTGTAACCGTTTGTGGACCATCTCGACCCCCTCAACTATTGTCGGGTTCTCCTTGCTCTCCTCCGCCTCTCTGAGCGCTAGCTCCAGCTCGTCGTTGACCACTAGGAGGTCAGATAGGAGGCGCTGGTTTCCGAACTGTCGGTTGTCGGACATCTCCTTCTCTACTCTCTTTCTGTAGTTTTCGAAATCGGCCTGAAGATACTGCAGACGCCGCAGATAATCCTCGGATTTCGCCTTCTCTTTCCCTAACTCTGCCCTGAGCTCGGCCAACACAGTCTCCGGGTCTTCCCCTTCCCGCGGTTTCTTGGAGGGTGGTTGAGCTTCTACGGTTTCAGTCGCTAGGTGTCTCTTCTTCTCCCCCACCAAATTCACTCCTTCCTTCCCTCGCCGAATTCCATTAGGCTGAGTTATAGTCACTCGGCGCGTCAGGGAAAAATTAAACCTTCTGACACGCCGACTACTATATCGAGCAATAACATCGAGCCAGCGTCAACCATTCCGATTTTTGTGGTCTTCAGGGAAGGACCGCTTTGTTTCTCCTAAGATGTCGGTTTGGTTACGCTTGATTGATAGCTCACAGGGGCGTGATAGAATCCATTCGGAGGATCATGTATGGGCCTATTGAGTCACCTTACTCATCCAAAAGGTAAGATATGGATCAGCCTTGATAAGGCCACCTTCCAAGAGGGGGAGCCGGTTGTGGGTAAGATCAACATCGAAGCAGAAGAATACATCCAATCCAAAGGAGTGAAGGTAGAAGCGCGCGTGGTTGAAAGCTGGAACGAGATGGTCTGGATAACTCTCCCCAACAACCAAAGAGTCCAAGAGAACCAGCGCCGCACAAATAATCTCTACCAACGTGATGTGCAAGTTACCGGGCCAACTGATTTCGGAAAGGGGCCAGCACAAACATTCCCTTTCAGCGTCGGCATTCCTCCGTGCAGACCGACCCGGGGCGGATCCTCTGTTCAGAACCTATTGAAAGCGGTCTTAGAGACACATGGCAGACCCGACCTCACCAATGAGACCCAAATCGCATTCGTCCCAGCAAGCACATATGGACCGCCCATGAACGTGGGATATGGACCGGGACCAATGCCGGCAGGCTATGGACCAAACCCCGGCTATCAACCAAATCCTGGCTATGGAATGCCGCCAATGAATCAAGGCTACCAAGGCTATGGTCAACCAGGATACGGTGTTCCACCGCAACAACAGCAAGCACCATCAGTGAAGGTCCGCTGCAAGTACTGTACCGGACTAATGGATTCGAATGCGACTAATTGTCCTACCTGCGGCGCCCACCAGTAATCTGCCTGCTCTAAAGAGAAGACGAGACTAGTAAGACGCCAGCGACAATCAATAGGGCGCCCGTTCCTGAGTAGATGTTGAATGGGTCATTGAATATCATCACTGATAACGCGACGGCAACTATCACCTCGATCGGGAGAATGATCGAGGATACCGTCGGAGACACTGTTTCTAGTCCTTTCATCAGGAAATAGTACGCTCCAAGTGTTGCAACCACAGCAAGGAACACAACATAGAAGACCGCTTCCCAACCAAAATTAACGGAGCTGCCTAGGTCCAGGGGAATTGCGAGAAGAAGAAGGACACTCGTGATCAGGATCATACCCCCAGTGACCGCTCGTCCTCCCTTCCGGACAACGAGATCTTTAGAATAAATGAAGACCAATGCTATAGTGACAGCAGTACCAAGTATCAGGACATCGCCAAGAAACTCTGCTTGGCCCAAGCTTACCACCTCACCCCGCGTCACT
This sequence comes from Candidatus Bathyarchaeia archaeon, assembly GCA_035935655.1. Lineage (NCBI taxonomy): Archaea > Thermoproteati > Candidatus Bathyarchaeota > Bathyarchaeia (SeqCode) > Bathyarchaeia archaeon. The sequence continues at coordinate 250,100 of DASYWW010000062.1, read as the reverse complement.
ACTAAACTCGCTCCGACGAATCCTGCCAATACCCCGACACCCTTCTTGGCGGCAATCTTCTCGATTCCGCGAGCCCACGATAAGACAGGGATCATCAGTGCCGCTGTACCTATGATCAGAGCGGCATCAGCGGACGTTGTGAACCTCTGTCCCTGAAACTGCAGCACATATCCGAAAGCGTTGAAAAATCCCACGAGCCAGATGGGCTTTGCTCGGAGAAGAGTCCAGTCAACCCATCCTTTCCGACGAAGAAACAATAGAACGAGAGCAGAAGCTAGTGAAAATCGGAGGGCGACGAAGAGATCCGCGGGAAGGAGACTTAGCCCAAGCTTGATCATCGGCACGGTGGTGCCGAACAATATCCCCGAGAGAACTGTTGCAAGTATTCCAGTTCTGGGAGCCGATCTTCCTCACCTCTAGACGAGCACGTTCCTGCGTTCTTGCTTTAGAGTATAGTGACGGCTTGGGAAGGACGGGTATGTTGAGATTCAGCTAGGCTTATCTTCTGGCAGAACCCTAATCCTTCCCTGGATATGAGCGCGACAAGTCTCTTGGAGAGAGAACAGGTCGAGTGCGCGTACTGCAAGGATTCCAAACCAGCTTCAGAGACGACCTGGTTCATGGCTGAGCCAGGCGAAAAATCAGTACGATTGTGCGACTTCTGCTACGAGGAAGCGAGGAAACAACTCCGCCTCCTCCGGATAGTCAGAAACCGCGGAGACTATCCAATAGAAGCAGCATCCTAGCGAAAAGACAACCCCTTCAGACGAAAAACCAGCTACACCTTAGTAGCATAGCCTGCAGTCAAACTATCAGCTTGTGCTCCGCAAAGGGTTATTGCCTTTCCAATTCCTCTGCCTTGATCGCCAAAGTTGTCAACCAACGATAAAGTCGTCGTCTTAGGTTGCGGAATGGGAGGCCTCGCAACATCAAGCATCTTGGCCGAGAAGGCTCCATCAGCATCGATTACGATAGTAGAACAGAAAAAAATCTTCGAATTCCCCCCCTCCTTCTCACTACTGGCAATGGGTCGACGCGAGCCTGGAAAAGTTCGACGCGCTCTTTCGATTCCGAAAAAGCGGAGAGTCCGGTTGGTGAACGATCGGGTTAGTTCGATTGATACTTCCTCGAAGAGGATCAGAACGGAATCGCAAGAGTTTCAGTACGATCACCTTGTGATATCCATGGGCGTGGATTATTCGCCGGGCGATGTTCCGGGTTTAGAGAAGTACGCTTACCAGTTTTACGATTTCGAATCTGCAATGAAGCTGCGAGATGCGATAGAGAATCTTGAGAGGGGAAGGCTGCTGATCGGAATATCACGATTGCCTATCAAGTGTCCTGTCGCGCCATATGGCTTGGCTTTGCTTTTGCAGGACAACTTTGCAAGAGCGAAAAAGAAAGTTGCTGTGGAGTTTTTCAGTCCGGAGCCGCATCCAGCTCCTGCCGCGGGTCCTGTAATCGGTAAACAGGTGGAGAGGCTTCTGGCCTCAAAGGGAATAACATTTCACCCGAAAGTCAAGCTTTCCAAGGTGGACAAGGACAAGGTGGTTTTCGAGGGAAAAACAGAGCTCCCGTACGATCTGCTGATCGTTGTTCCGCCTCATAAGTGTCCTGGTGCCGTGGTCGAGGCTGGACTGACCGATTCGTCTGGCTGGGTGCCTGTGAGCCCGCAGACATTGGCTACTAGGCTTGAGAAGGTCTACGCTATCGGAGATGTAACTGCGATTGAAACGCCTCATGCACATGTTCCATTTCTGCCGAAGTCGGGATCGTTCGCGCTTGGCCACGCTGAGGTTGTCGCGAATAACATTGCAATGTCGATCACAGGGAAAGGAGAACGAAAAATATGGGACGGAACTGGATCATGCTTTCTCGAAGTGAATAGGGGAGAAAGTGCGATGCTTCGGGGAGAATTTCTCTCGAACCCTCCAAGACTGGAGTTTCACCCGCCCCGTCGAAAGTGGCAGGTTGAGAAGACGAAGCTGGAAGACTACTGGATGAATTATCGATTCTAAGACTCTACCCCCTGTAGGAAATGCTGCGCTCACGACTTAAGCCGTAAAGTCGGGCCTGACGGTTGCAGAAGAAGTGGTTGGTCTGGGTTAGCCTGAGAGGGTGTCAGCTGGTTCCGTATCAGATGAGCTCTTTACGGCTTTCCGCCATTCTCTCGCTTTCTCCCCAAGTCTGTGTAGCAGCCTGTCTTCTTCGCGCGTGAGAAGTTCTCCTTTTCCTATCTTACTCCTTAGCGAGGATATTGTCATCTCGTCCTCCTCAATGGGGTATCCCGACTCTTCGATAGAATGGAGAAGAGACCGAGCCTGATTCTCTCCCGCAGTGACCTCCCATCTTCCTGTTTTCCCGACTTCAGCTGTCTTGTCGTTTAGCCCCGTCGAGACTGGTTTGAAGGCGAGGATATCGGTCATAGCGCCTGTTCGCTCTGACGGGTTCTTGAGAGATGGCGTTACTTTCATCCCGATAGACACTCGATCAGGGTGATCTACGTCAAGCAGGTGGACTATTCCCCCCTTGAGGCCCTCGAACTTCACAAGGCCCACTGTTATCGGCGGGTTGGCGTCAGCCGCCGATCTGTCCGAGTTGACTGAGGTAAAGCTGTACACGTAACCTGGCTTGTCGATTGGGAACTGGTCTTTCATCTCGATGAAACAGCCAGGACAGTACGTTCTGGCCGGAATGTAGGTACTCTTGCATTTGGAGCACTTCGATACAAGGAAGCGACCGTTCTCCTTGAGTTCACGCCGAAATTCCTCTCCTGCAACTCCCGCAGTGTAGTGGTATTCGAGAGGTATGCTGTCTGTCCAGTGGCGAGCTTGCCCGGGTTGAACGAGTTTCTCTAAGATTGGCATGTCTTACTGGTCTCCTATCGGTTTGAAGTAGCGGATGTCTGTAATCGCTCCTTGTCGTTCGCTGGACGATTTCCATACGGCTTTGACTTTCATGCCTACGTTGATTTTCGAGGGCTCAACTTCTCCTAGGTTGTGCAGTATTCCCATTCCAGGAGTCGCGCCGTCGAGATCAACCACAGCAACTAGTATTGGTGTTTTCAATCGTCGAGCGTCCGTTCCTACGTGCGATATGGAATAGGTGTTGATGGTTCCCGTGTCCTTGATCTGGACCCATTCGTCGGTTGGCCGGAAACATTGCTCGCAGTACATTCTCGGTGGTACAAGAATCCGTTTGCAATTCATACACTTCCTAGCGATTATTCTTCCTTCTTTCAGCTCGGCCAAGAACCGGCTGATTGCCACTCCTGCGGCCCAACTGTATTTGGGCTCGAACTTGTAGACGACGTCGAGGTATTTTCCTTCTTTGACATCCTCGGGTGTAATTTCGTGGCCTGGGTAGCTTGTGATTTTCTTGGACAATTTCTTATGTTTCCTTTAGGACCTCATTACTGCGACCGTTCCAACCTGCATTAGGTCGCCCCAGGCTTGGGCCAGGCCTGTTCGAGCATCCTTCTTCACCTGTCGCTTCCCTGCTTCTCCGCGGAGCTGCCAAAAGACCTCACAGATCTTCATCATTCCGGCCGCAGCGATGGGGTTGCCAACCCCTAAGAGTCCTCCGGATGGACAAACCGGCAGATCACCGTCTCGTTGGGTTACACCGTCAACGGCCATCTTGGGAGCTTCTCCTTTGCCTGCGAGCTGGAGTCCCTCCATGTGATGGAGTTCTTTGTAGTCGAATGGGTCGTAGACTTCGGCGATATCGATCTCCTTCTTCGGCTTCTTGATCCCTGCCATCTTGTAGGCCATCCAGGCGGCCTTCTCAACGTACTCTGGATATGCCAAGTCACGGTTCGTCCAGTGCGTCGTGTCTAGAGTCCAGCCAACTCCGTCAAGCCAGACAGGCTGGTCTGTTAGTTTCTTCGCAACTTTCTCGGAAGCTAACACCACCGCGGCAGCACCGTCACTAGGAGGACTCACGTCCAGTCGTTTGACGGGCCAACAGATCGGCTCAGAGTTCATGACGTCTTCAACGGTGATCTTGGCGCCCAGTTGTGCGCAGGGATGATCGACGGCGTTTCCTTTGTTCTTCACCGCGACACTTGCGATCTCTTCCTCCTTGATTCCGTACTTGTGCATGTATCGTCTCATCTCCAAAGAGAAAATCCAAAGCAATGTAGTTCCGAGAGGCCTTTCCAGAATCTGATCGAAGATGCTCCAGAACGCATACTGAGGATGAGGATGCAGGGGCGACATTTTCTCTTCGGCCACGCAGAGACAAGTATCGTACATTCCCGACGCAACATTCCACCATCCGCCGATCGGTGTGAAGACTCCGGTTCCACCTCCGACGTAGACTCGCTGGTTGGGCTTGCCAATTCCGCCCGTCCCGTCTAGAAGATATTCTCCTTTCATGTGTATGCCATCGAACGCGTCAGGTGCCGAGCCGGACACCACAGATTGGATGTCTTTCAGTTCAAGCCCCGCCGAGTCGAGCGCCATTCTTGTCGCTTCGAAAGAGAGTTCTTTCGGGCTTTCGAGCATTCGGCGTCTGAATAGTGTCATGCCTGCTCCAACGATAGCTACACGATTTTTCATTTCCAGATTCCTCCTAGTTCCCTAGTACCGCCACGGCTCCGGTCGCGGTCGGTATTCCTCTCCAGCTCTGGACCACAGCTTTCTTCACTCTTGGAATCTGCAACCGTCCCGCTTGTCCCCTGAGTTGAAGAACGGCCTCGAGAACTCGATGAAGACCAGTCGCCTCTAATAGATGGCCAACCCCAAGAGACCCGCCAGACGCGTTCACTGGCAACCGTCCATCTCTATCGAAAGTGCCTGACTCGGCCATCTTGCCGGCCTTGCCCTTTGCGGCTAGTCTGAGGGCTTCGAGGCTCTGAAGCTCCTTGTAGGAATAAGTATCATCAACCTCGGCGAGATCAAAGTACGTTGGAGGGTTCCGTACGCCCGCCATCTTGTACGCACGGGCCGCCGATTGTTCCGCGTATGAGGCCTTTGCCATGTCTCGATCCTCTATCCATGGCGTGTCAGAGCTCCAGCCGATCCCGTTTATCCAGACAGTATGGTCGCCAAGCTTCTTGGCCTTTTGGGCTGAGGCTAGTACGAAAACGATGCTTCCATCGATAGCTTTGCTCGATTCCAGCTCGGTGAGGGGTGAAGATGCAACCTTCGAGTTGAGCACCGCGTCCTTGTTCAGATTTGCTCCGTGAACTCCGCGAGGGTTCAAGAGCGCGTTTTTCTTGTTCTTGACGGCGACCTGAGCACAATATTCTCTTTTTGTAGCCGTGTCTTTCAGATAGCGAACCATTTCTAACCCGGCCACAAATCTCGGGTCCGCGTTGACGTGATGATCATAGATCGGGTCCAGGGCAAAGCTCGAGATCTCGCTAGGATTCAGAACGTCTGAGATCTTGCTGTGAGACTCTACAACCGCAACGTCGGCTATGCCCGACATAATATGCATACACGCCGTTGCTAGCCCAACAATTCCATCAGATGATATCGTGCAGAGCGGTCTCAGAACTGCGCCTAACTGGTCGGGCATGTACTCGTCAGTTATGCTAATTCCTTCCCAGAAATCTTCGGTGCAACAGACGAAGCTCTGAACGTCTTTCCGAGGGTCTATTCCGACATCCTCATACGCGCGAGTGGCAGCCTCGAACATAAGCTCCCGGGTTGAGAGGCCAGGAGTCATCGAATCGAAGCCTGAATATCCGACGCCTACTATTCCGATTCGTTGAGGCAAGAATCTATCGGAATCGACCGCACGAGCGTGTTTACTATAAGACTTCCGCGATGAAGATGCTCGTTGTGATCATGGGGACGGGGCCGAAGATGATGGAGGCAATTGCTGAGCGGGAGATGGCTGTGGAGACCCAGCCCTAGGCGTTCCACAGGTCATGCAGAATAGTTCCGCTGGACCGAGAAGCTTTCCACAAGCTCCACAGTAGGCGGTCAGGGTTGTCGTGGGAAATGGCGTTGTAAACGGCATCGTTGGCATGGCGACCCGGCGAGCATGTTCTCTTCTCACGGCTACGAAGACAACAGCTACAGCAGCAGTGATCGGTGGGATGATCAGAGTGAGAAGTTCTGCGATGCTGAAGACAGCGACAGAGATGTTCGCGGGTCCCGCCACGCTCGTCCTCAAGAGGGACTGCACCCCGTAGGGGACTGCTACTCGCAGACTATAGTTTCCCGGAGGCAATTGCACTAGAGTTGCATTTCCTTCCGAGTCCGTCCTCACAGTCTCATTGGTCGAGTCAGGGAGGAAGGTGAGAACGGTTGCTCCGCTGACCGGAAGAGAGTAGAATCGACCGACCACATGGACGGGAATGGAGAAGACATCTCCCTGAATTGTCTGACTTGTCGCCGAGTCAGATGCCAGAGAATTGCGCACGACATTGACTCCATGCCATGATGCAAAGATGATCCTGTAGGTGCCGCTACTAGACGGAGGGATGTCTTGGGCCGCGTAGCCGGTGTAGTAGATGACATTACCATTGCCTAGGTCTTGCAGGGAAATCCAATCGGGGGTAAAAGGGCCTCCGCTGCGATCGATGAAGTTGAAAGAAGTCTTGATTGAAGAAGGAACAGACGTCGGCCAGAGGGTCGTGGCAGAGGATGGTTGACGAATGTTGCTTCCAGCGAGGAAATCATCTCTGAGGCCTTCAACCTCCGCAACTCCATACAGGTTAGGCAAGCCGGTCTGACTGCTGTAGCCATAACAACAGTGGCTTACTCCATTTGTCATCTGGTGCCAGAGACCTGTCTGACGTATTTCTAGATCTTTGAACTCAGTGGGGCCGATTATGTCCTTGTTGTCTGTTGCTTGAGCTACTTCAGCAATTCCTGCTGGGGCCTGGTTGCCCGAATTGGTTGCTCCGGCTCCAAGGTAGTTCTTGTCCGAAGGGGGAGGTGAATTTCCCAGAAGATTGCCATCCATGTAGAAAGACCATACACCGTTGCTGGTATGGACCATTGAGTATGTGTGCCAGGACCCAATAGGCCCGGCTGACCCTTCGGGGCCGATTATGGGGGGACAGTCACAGTTTGGTGTGTAGAAGGTTTCGAAAAACCACGCGCAACAATATGGTTGGCCGGTGGTGCTCAGCCCGTTGAGATATCCTACTTGGACGAACCCCCCGGTCACTAGTAGAGTGCCTACCCAGTAAGAATGAGCATCATTCCGAACTTGGTCATAGACTGTTCTAATCGTAATGCTTGCGCCGTCAACGTTGTAGCTGTTGCTGTCACCAATGGCTCCGATCTGGAACCAATAGTATCCTCCAAGAGCATAGGTGGCTTGAAGGGGTCCTTGCCTGATTGGTTGAGGTAATAGGGCCGAGTTGGAGGTTATTATCAAAGAGTTGTGGCCCAGAACAATAGATGATTGCAGGCCCAGCATGATGCCGAGGATGACTAAGAGAACCCTGAGAGTAGGGGTTTTCACGTCTCGAACTCCATTATTGGTTAGACTAACGATGTTCCGATTTTAGGAGTATGGAACTCTCGTATGTCGCTCTCAATCAAGATCCGGTTCTTGGCTAAGGTATAAACCGGAGCTTCCAAAAAAGGAGTTTCCTAGAGGTCAATCGTGTGGGTTTCTTCGGTGACACGCAGAAAGAACTCATCCAGATGATTTACGGATCCAGCGCTGAGGACCATCTTCTTCTCCTAGACTCCCTTGGGGACTTTATCGAGAAAGAGATCGAGCCTACCGCGCGAGAGATCGACGTGAACGCTCAGTTTCCGCGCGAGAACATCACAAAGATGTTTGAGCAGGGCTTCACAAGCATGGGTTTTCCTAAAGAATACGGGGGCCTCGAGCTTCCATGGCCAGTATATGTTGCGGCCATGGAGATGGTCGGCAAGGCCTGCGCTAGCACGGCTCTTTCCTTAGCGATTCATGGAACATGTTGTGAAGGTGTACGTCAGTTCAGTAATCCAGAGCAGAAGAAGCAGTTCCTTCCTGGAATGATCAACGGTAAAACTTTCGCCGCGTTTTCTCTGACCGAACCTGGTGCAGGATCGGACGCGCGGAACATGCAGACACAGGCTCGGATGGAGGGCAACGAATGGATAGTTAACGGCACGAAGATGTTCACTACGAACGGCGGCTACTGTGACCTGTATTTTCTTTTCGCCAAGACCGCTAAAGGTCCCTCTGCATTTCTGGTAGACTCAAAGAAGGCGAAGTCGAGCAAAGACATTGAGAAACTCGGGGTAAGAGGATCAGTCACGTCGGAGGTAGTGTTCGAAAACGCAAAGGTCCCGAGAGAGAATCTGGTGGGAACAGAAGGAGAAGGATTCGAGTACGCTAAGAGAATGCTGTGGGGTGGACGAGTGACAATCGGAGCACTATCGACCGGAATTGCTCAGGCGGCGTTCGAAAAAGCAGTAAAGTACAGCAAAGAGAGGACGGCGTTCGGAAAGACGTTATCCGAGTTCGAGATGACTCAAGCGAAACTTGCGGACATGTTGACGATGATCAACGCCTCACGGATGATGGTTTACCGTGCGGCGCACCTGAAAAGTCAGGGAAAACCGTTCGAGTCAGAGGCCGCGCAGGGCAAGTTACTCGCCACCGAGAATGCGCTCAAGGTGTGCGATGAGGCAATTCAGATCTACGGGGGCTATGGATACGCCGACGAGTTTGATGTTCACCGTCATTGGCGAGACGCGAGATTGATGACAGTAGGGGAGGGTACCTCTGAGATTATGAGGTTAATCATTTCGAAGAACGTTCTCCATCCCTCGTAGAGTCAGAGCTTCTTCTCGTAGAGGCTAGCATTCCAGCCGGGAGCGTCGTTGTCTCTTACGTGGATAAATCCTTCCTTCTCGTAGTATTCACGAATTGTCTTGTTGCCAGCGAGACAGTCAAGCCGCAGGTATCTCTTTCCTTCCGTTCGCGCTTTCGACTCAGCCCATTGTATCATTCGGAGTCCGAGACGTCTGCCTGCGTGGGAGCGCCTTATCGCAAGTTTATGGATGTATACAGCATCGAGTGGCTGTTCGCCCCAGAACTTCTGGTCGCTCCATTGAAGAGTGATTGTCCCGACGGTCTTTTTGACGTCCTTCGCAACGTATACTTCGCCGCGTTCAATATTGTCTTTGATGGTCTGTCGGAAAGTCGGGCTGGACCGCCACTGGGTTTCACACCCTTTCGAAGATAACACCGCGAGGCTTCTTCCAGAATCTCTAGAACTGTGTCAAGATCGCTAGGCGCTGCTCGGATGATTCTGACATCTGAATCGAGGCCAACCAATCCTAACCCTTTGTTTCGATCGCGTCTTAGCAAGATTTGTGTATTACGAGTTCTTCTTCCGACCATAAGCAGCTCTTCCCGAACCCGCTCTCAGCGAAACCGGAGTTGTGTTACCTGATTCTCATCGTTAGGGTTAGACGTTGGCTATCATTAGCCCAGTCAACTGTCCTAGCGACCCAACCATGAAAGCTAAGAACAAAGCCAAGGCGAAGACAAAATCGAGACATAAGACAAGAGCAAAACCCAAGAAAGCCCGAACACCCCGAACAAGAGCGGCCATCAGACCGACCCCAATTACAGCGCCAGTCCCCAGTCCCGATTTCAAGACTTGTGAAGAGATCGAAGTGGGAGATATCGGCGGCTTCGGAATCACCAGCGAGGAGCGAATGGAACGAGAGACCCATTGCACTCAACGAGCAACTCAATTCTGCTCCGCTTGCGCCAGGAACCTCTGCAATACTCACTACGACTTACTTCACAAGGATCACGACAGTCCAACTGCCCACAATTCCGGGCCAAACCCGGTTCAGATGTAGGTGACTAGTGGGACCCGCGTCCCACGTTCTCTCTTTTTTCACTGACCTACTTCATCATATTTCAAGGCGAATCCGGGAAATAAAGCGTGGATTCTGCCCGAATGTCCTCTTTCATGGGCTATGATCGCCTAAATGGCGGTGTCTTCGAGTTTGCTTCCCGCGTCATTTCGTTATACACGAAATACGGCTTCGATCCTGGAAAAGGGATCGTTTCAGCCGAATCCTGAACGGACCTTGAGCGTGATGACGATCTTCAGACCTCTCTTGAGAACGGAAGCTTATTACTCGGTCCGACCCAGCCACCTTCAACGATTACCTACATTCCTGAACACGAGTTGGAAATCAGCCGGTGAGAACACTTATTGTCGGAGCGGGACGGATTGGAATGCACCTCATCGGATACTTATCTTCAAGCGATGAGAACCAACTTACGGTAATCGAGAAGAAGGGAGAACGATGCAAGGATATCGCCGATAAGTATGATGCAATCATACTGAATGAAGACGGGTCGAAGCTAGACATTCTGAAGAAGGCCGACGCCTCACAGGCTGACTTGTTGCTCGCCGCTACCGATGATGACCGAGTGAACCTTGCCACAACGAGGGCTGCGAAGAAAGACTTCGGGGTTCCCCGCGTTATTGCGGTTGCAAACAGCCCCAAGAACAAGACACGGCTTATGCAGGCCGGAGCTGACGTCGTAATCTGCCCTGTTGATCTAGCCCTTCGCGACTTTGAGAACGTCCTCTCGAAGGACCACTCCATTACGCTCATGTATCGATCTGCGGAAAACCTGCGGGTGGCAGAAGCCGTTATTCCTTTGAACGCGTCTCTCATAGGCAAGAAAATTCACGAAATACCGTTGCCTGAGAAATGCAGGGTTGGCCTCGTCTGCAGGGACGATGGTTTCGTCTTTCCCGAGCCCGAGCTTGAGTTGAAATCAGGGGACAAGGTGTTGCTTTTAGGCGACGCGTCATCAGTGGCACGAACCGTGGAACTCTTAAGATCAAGTGAATCAGCCTAAGCTCGATCATAACCAAGGTCTTGCAAGGCTACTATGGCTATTCCAACCATCTACGACCTTTTGACGAGCAGCTTCGCCATCGATCTCCTCCAAGTCGTCGTGACCCTTCTCGTCACCTTCCTAATCGTTCGTTTCTATCGGATCATCATCCAGAGAGCCTCCGGATCGGTTCCATCCGGACTGGTAGCCAGCCTTCAGCAGATCGGGTCTTGGGCCATCTGGATCCTCGGGATAATCATCGTCCTAAGCCAGCTCTCGGTAGCGATCAACGTACTGCTCCTCATATTGTTCCTTGGAGGGGTGGCGATAATTGTGGCCTATAGGAATATTCTCACGGACATGGCTGCGTCCCAGTTCATCTCCACCTACCAGTCCTTCAAAGTCGGAGAATGGATAGAGGTCCAGGACCACTATGGCAGGGTCCTTGAGAGGAACCTGATACAAACGAAGATTCTGACTCCGGACAACGAGATCGTGATCGTTCCGAATTCCACCCTATTGAAGAGGTCTGTCATAAACAGAAGCCGATCAGGCGGCTTGCGGGTCCAGATCCCAGTAACTGTCGACAGCAAGTATGACCTGAAGAGTGTTGAGAAAAACCTGCTCGAAATTGGCCAAGAAATGAAGACCGACCTTGTACCTGATGCTCCTCCCCAGGTAAGGGTCACACAGGTGACATCCCAACAGGCTCATCTCGTGCTTATGCTCAGGATAACAAATCCCGCTAAGCGCGACCAGCTTATCTCAGACGTTCAGGAGAAATTCTACGAGCTTCTACCGGAGCTTGATGCTCGAAAGTAGCCATCGAACGTTAAGCCATATTAGCGCGGGGATCCGGGAACCCGTTTCTATACCTCAGGAGATCCTAGAGGAACTCTTCTTTTGACCCAGACTCCCGAGAAACCAGCTCGACGAAGGGGACTGAAGAGGACTATTGGAATAGGCGGACTCTTCTCTATCGGGTATGCAGACGTCGGAGCAGGAATCTATCTCGCACTAGGACTGGTATCGATACATGCAGGCTATGCAACGCCACTAGCCATCGGCGCCGCGGCTATCGCGTATGTCCTTACCGGATTGACCTATGCTGAATTATCGTCAACCTATCCGAGAGCTGGAGGTTCAGCAACGTTCGCACAGGCAGCATTCGGGGACAATATCGGATTTCTCGCCGGCTGGATGCTCTGCCTAGACTATGTCGTGACAGCGGCAATATTCGCTATTCCCGCCATTGCTTACCTCTCCTACTTCGATGCTGCTCTAAACGAACCGTTCTGGCTCGGAATCGGCGCGATTCTTCTCTTGGGAGCGTTGGTCTTTCTCAACGTCATTGGTATTCGAGAATCGGTCAACTTCACCCTCGGCCTCGCTCTCTTGGACATAGTTAGCGAGGTCGCGTTGATTATTCTAGGCCTCGTTCTAGTTCTGATCCCCGGCGGTCTCCTGTTCAGTTGGCCTTCGAGCTTCCAACTCTTCACGAACCCAACCTTGCCCGAGTTTGTCCAAGGAATTACCCTTGCCATGGTCTCGTACCTTGGAATAGAAGCACTCGCTCAAGCGGCGGAGGAGACCAAGGTCGCGGGACGCACGGTTCCTAGAGCGGTTATGGCAACGCTTGGGTCGGTAGTAGTTCTCTACCTGTTGATCTCAATTGTAGCCGTGAATGTTGTCCCACCAATGACACTTTCAACTACTTTCAAGAATGACCCTCTATCGGGGGTGGCGAGAAGTCTCCCTGGGGCAGGATCTCTGATAGCCATATGGATAGCACTCCTAGGATGCTCGATTAGCATTATCGGAGCAAACGCCGGAATCATAGGGTCTTCGAGGACTCTTTACGCACTATCAAAGTACAAGATGCTTCCAGGAAAATTTGGAGCAATACACTCCAAGTTTAGAACGCCCTGGATCGCGATTCTAGTCTTTGGATTGGGAAGCATTATTCTGGTAGCCTTCGCTTCATTTGGCAGCTTCACCGGGTCTGAGGATCCGCTAGTGCTCTTGGGAAGCTTGTACAATGTCGGAGCTCTAGTTGCGTACGTATCAGCGCATGCCAGCCTACTTGTTACTAGGAACACCGACAGACCTCGGTTCAGGCCCTATCGGGTCCCACTAACTCTTCGTTTCAAGAGAGCAGCGGGGGTGCTGGAACTTCCCATCTTGCCCTTGCTCGGATTGTTGGCGACTAGCGCGATATGGGTGGCGGTAATCTTGACGCACGAGCTAGGCAGGGAACTAGGAATTGTTTGGGTCGCAATGGGAATGGGAATGTACATCTACTTCAGACGGAAGAATCGCTTACCTCTCCGTGGCCGCGCGCCTCCAGAGCCCAGGGAAACGTCAGGCTCTGAGAAAGGAGAAGGGTCTATTCTGTCTGCTTGAGCCTTTTCTCTATGAAGTCTACTTGTTTTGTAAGGAATTTCTTGTACGTTCTGAGAAGCTTTGCCTGCTGAGGCTTGGTCTGCTTGTCGATCGTGGTCATGGTCCGACGAAAGGTCTCCACAGTCTCTTCTAGTCCAGCTGATACCTTAGGACCCGTGTCCTGCACAAACTTTTCTGTTGAAGTTTTCAGAGACTTGCTTGCGACAACCAAGTCCTTGCTCAATTGTTGGAGATCTCTTCGCATGGCCTCAAGGGCTTCCTTGGCCTCGCGGCGCACCTCGTCTCTCATGTTTTTCTTTTCTGACATCTCTGACCTCAGAGTAGAGTCAGTGAAGATAAAGCTTCGAATTTGAACAGCCTCATCTGAATTCATATTAGACCGGTAGATGGAGGGACGCGGGCATGAAGGGAGTCCGGGACAAGGTTTACTCAGCCTGGAAGGCGGGCAAGCCGCCTAGCCCGGCGATTGGAACGCTTGGGATCAGGGTGCACAACATAGAAGAAAACAAAGCGGTTCTCGAAATGGACGTGGACGAGCACCTTCACAATTTATCCGGGACTATGCACGGCGGTGTGATGGTGGATATCGCGGATGCGGCGATGGGGATCGCGGTGGCATCGACGCTAAAGCCTGACGAGGACATGACTACCATTGAGTTGAAGATGAGTTTCATGCGACCTCACATTAAGGGACGATTAGTTGCTGAGGGGACGATTGCCAAGAGAGGCCGACGGATCGCATTTACTGAAGCGGTTCTGACAAACGCGAGACAGGAAGTAATAGCAAAGTGTACTGGAACATGGCTCATCATGTCCGCGTAGCTTGGCCTTGTCATGTCGTCAAAGCGCCCAGTTGAACTCGGTAGAGACGCGAGGCTGTTCCTCCTCTTTCTCTCAGAAGTCAACCTTGTAATGGGTACTCTGTTCTTCATCTATCCGAGCCTAGTGATCAGCCTGTGGCTCTGGCCTGTGAAAGCTTTGGCGATACGGTTCATCGGCGCAATATTCCTCGCGATAGCCTTCGGTTGCTGGTCTGCCCTTAGGGCTAAGCTCTGGCAGAGGGCTAAGATTCTCGTGCTCGTCGGTGGAGCGTTCTTCGGAATCACATCAATCGTCTCGATCGGCCTTGCGGCCTCGCAAGGTGACGGATACATCATCGCCATATGGATCGGATATTTCCTCGTGGCGAGTCTAGGCAATTTCTACCTGTTGAACCGATACGGTTGGCCTCGGAAGCCTCAGGACAGATTAGTTGGAGGGCATCCCTGGAGGACTGCCCGTTGGTTCTTCCGAATCCAAACTGTCGTTGTCGGGGTGTTTGGCATCATGATGCTGTTGCTGCCTGACATCGCCCAGCGGGAATTCTGGCCTTGGCGGGTAGCAACACCCACTCTGCAGATGTTCGCAGGTTTGTTTCTTGCAACGTGTCTCGCCACTGCGTGGGCCTCGTTGCAGACGGATATTGGTAGAATCAGGGTCCTGCTACCGCTAGACGTGATCTTTCCAAGCCTTGCTCTCTTGGCCGTCGGGAGTCACTGGGACGTCATCTCAAGCGAGAGCCCGAGTGTACTGGTGACGGGCGTTTGGGTTTTCATTTACGCTTTCGTAGCGATAGGATCTGCTTACCTCTATTTTCCTTCCAGAAAAGTGGCAGCGACGTGACTTCCAGAGATTGCTTATCATTAGAAGTTGAAATCGAGCCACAAGGATATCCCGGAATACTGATTTCCGGATCGCTCAATGTGGAGAGTCGCGTGGACGAGGCTTTGCTGTACAAACCCTTGATCTAAATATCCGAATACCTATAGTTCATTGGATCGAAAAAAGCGAGGTTCAAAGGAGATTGAGCACTCTGGAGATCGAAGTATACAATTGCGGCTGCAAGGTCCGCTTCTACCAAGTCGAGTTTGGAGAGTCAGAGAACGACCTGACAGAACGACCCAGCCTTCTTTCAGACTACAGCCCTTGCTCGAAGCACAGGAATTCAAAAGGGATCCCCCCTGAAGAGGCGCGTCTCCTTAAGCTTAGGGGCGAGCACGAGGCCTTTCTAAACGAGTGGGACTGATATTCATCAACGATTCGCTCCGGTTCTTCAGTAGGATAAAGACACTAGATCTTCTTTCGATATCGGAGATAGAGGACTCCAAGTAGAACGGATGCGGAAACGATCCCTGACAGGATGGGGTTCGAAGATACCAGCTGAACACCCACTTGAACTTCTGGACTTTCTGTGACCCCTCTCAAGTATGGTATTTCGTAGGCTCCTGTAACATATCCGTATAGCCAGACGGCAAGGAATCCTCCTAGAAAGATTACCAGTGCACCACGAGCAGAACCTCGCCCTCGGGATCCGGCGTGAATAGGGACTTGGTCAGAGTTCTGGAACTGAGTTGCTTCATCTATCTCAGGAGCCCTTACTGGTCGTTCCTGAGGATGCGCCTGTCTCGTCAAGCTGTTCAGAATATCATTCTTCGTAACGTTGGCCGCGCGAGGTGTGGAAGAACCTTCAGGTTGCTTACCCTGGCCTGAAAAACTGAATCGGTGCCTTGGCCTCGGGGGTTTCTTCGAGTCAGACCCCAATTGTCCTTGCCCAATATCTATTCTGGGCCCAACCGCGATTTGGGCATGGGCGTACTGTCTTGTCATCGGGAACAGGACTGGGAGAAGGTAGGAGTCCCATTTACAGCGGGAAACGCTTGAGAATCTCCATCCTATTGGTCATAGGCAACAATTTTGATGTCATAGAGGACTTTATGCGAAAGCATCGTGACTTGAACAAGTCTCGTCAGGACAAGCGCTGATAACTTGCATTCAAAAAGATCAGCCGATTTGAGTCTTGTATTCTTGGGGACAGGTGGTGCAGACTGTACTCCTCGCGTCGGATGTTTGTGTGAAATATGCACGGAGGCCCGTCAAAGACTTGGAAAATATTCTCGTAACGGGCCAAGTGTCTTCCTTACGGGTCCTGACTTGCTCTTTGATACTCCTGAGGATGTCGCCCACAGCCTAGAGAGGGAGAACATTCATCACGTGTCGCATCTTGCCTACAGTCACTGGCACCCTGATCATACAATGGGTCGTCGAGTTCTTGAGCAGCTCAATCTGAATCTTCGAAAAAGAACGAAAACGATCACCGACGTCTGGCTGCCGTCATGGGTCCGCGAAGATTTCCGAAAAAGGCTCGGTCTAGAGGATCATTTCGAGTTCTTCGAGAAGATGGGAATCGTGAGGACTCACGAGTTCGGAGAAGGCGAAGCGATCAAGCTCGGCAATACTACTCTCAAGGCATTCCGAATGACTCAGCCCGGTCTCGCATCGTACTTGGTTGAACAGAATGGGAAACGAGTCGTACTTGCCCTAGATGAGATCAAGGATTGGAATCCTGGAAATGATTTGTTGGAGCCAGATGTGCTTATCCTCGAGACGGGATGGTTTGAACACGATAAACAAGGCGAACAGATCATCCCAACGGGACACTGGATTCGACAGTCAGAGGCCTCCTTCGAAGAAACCCTTGAACTAGTTCAGAGGATCAATCCGCGCCTGGCTATTGCAACCCATATTGAGGAATTGAACGGGCGCTCCTATGCTGACTATCTTGCACTCGAGAAGAAGTACATGAAATACCGGCTGCGCTTTGCCTACGATGGCTTTCGAGTCCCGGTCTGAAAGGATTTCTGCGCAAGGAACCTTAACATAACGCCGGCCAGTTAATTGGATGACGTGTCCGGACAGAGGACTCTCTCGCTTGAGACGAGGGAGTTCGATCCCACTGACTATCCTCGGCTATCGGAGATTTACAACGCGAACTATCCGGACTATTCTCGCAGCTCTAACGAATGGCGAGCTAGAGACGAAAGTGTAGATCGGTCAAAGTATCATCTGCAAAGATACGCGTTTCTCGACAATAAGGTCCTTGTGGGATTCGGGACCGTGGCGCATGTTACTGACATGTTCCATCCGCGCAAATTCTGGATCGATATACTTGTCGACCCTGAGTCTCAGGGCCGAGGGATCGGAGGCGCAGTCTATGAGAGACTGAGCAGAGAGCTTGGGAAGGTGAATGCGATTATTGCTTGGGCTGGAAGCAGGGAGGATCTCCCCAGACTCACAGGGTTCTATCAACGGCGTGGTTTCGAGCAGAAGCAGATAGCTTGGGAATCGCGACTTGACGTTCCAGGAGTGGACATGGAAATATTCCGAGGGTACTCCGAGAGAGTGCAAAAGCAGGGGGTTATGCTTACAAGTCTCGCTGAGGAGAAGCGCGAAGATCCACATTCGCTGAGAAAGCTCCACGAGCTCGTGCAGTTGATCTCCGCGGACATGCCAAGTCCAGCACCCTTCACGCCGACCTCGTATGAACAGTGGGAGGCGTTCGAGCTGAAGAATCCGAATATCCTGCCTGAGGGCTACATGATTGCGAAGGATGGTTCCAAGTATGTTGGACTCAGCACTGTCTGGCGCATCGAGAAGGAGCCTAGGGCTCTTGCCCAGGGTAACACGGGTGTTAGGCGTGAATATCGTGGCAGGGGGATAGCGGTCGCGTTGAAACTGAAAATGATCGACTACGCAAGGCGGAACGGGTATGTGAAGGTGAAGACATGGAACGCGTCCGAAAATGCCTCTATGCTGGCGGTCAACATGAAGCTGGGGTTCAAGCGTCAGGTCGGCTGGATAACGCTCGAAAAAGACCTCACCCGATAAGATCGGTGCAGCGTTTCTTCTCAAATCCTCGCGTCGCCACTGGCAGGCCGAACGTTCTGACGAAATGAGTCACTTTGAGGCGGGGGCTCTGGTAACGACCGGCAAATTGGCTAACACTGTCAGCGTTGTATGGAATACTAAGGCAGAATGTTGGATTTGGCGACCTGGGAAGAGCCGAGAGAACTGGACACTGACAATGAGGCTGTGATCAGCCTCTACGACGGGATCAAGAAAATATTGGAAAAACATCCGAAACCGAAGGCAAAGCAAGGCTCGGGAGTTCCCAGAGAAGCAAAACACATTCTACGTTGTGGTCGAATTCTTAAAGTCGATATTGAAAGGAAACTCGTCATCATTACGGTAATGAAGACGGACGGGGAACTTCACCAGCTTAGAATAGAAGCCAACCAGGACTGACAAAGCAACGGATTAGATCCCGGAATACACTCGACCTACTCTGTTTTTCTCACTTGTGCGGCGCGAGGGTCGGTCGCTAGACCCCCTATTTTCCAGAAACCATTTCCTGTCTGGCAGTGATAATACGCGAGACAAGCGATTCCGGGCACAATCCAGGCTAAGACGACACTGGAAAGATCGCGACAAACCCGAACGAATTTCCCGACAATCCACCGAGGCTTCCCGGAAACGAGAACAGGGCTGATAATGGGCGATTCAGACTCTGATTTCTAACGGGTCCCCTGTCACATGTCGATTCTTACGCGGTATTCTCCAAAGGCTTCCCTTAGAACATCACTGATTTCGCCTACAGTACAGTTGGATCGGACAGCACCCAAGACATCATCGACAAGGTTTTGTTGATGTATCGCGGACCGGGAGAGACGCCCAAGAGCATTCTTAACCTGCTTTGTGTTTCTCGATGCCTTCATCTTCTTCAGCTGACTGACCTGAGCCCTCTCCACTTTGGGATCGATGCGCTGGATCTTCGGTTCGCTGCTTCCCTCCGTAAACTTGTTGACTCCAACAATGATCGTTCGGCCTTCGTCAACCGATTTCTGGAAGCGGTAAGCGCTGTCCTGTATCTCCCGATGCACAAATCCAGACTCTATGGCTTTTCTAGCGCCGCCCAGTTCTTCGATTTTCTCTAAGAGACGAACCGCGTTGGCCTCAAGATTTCTTGTCAAGGATTCCAGATAGTAGCTTCCGGCTAACGGATCAGCTGTCTTTGTCACTCCTGATTCGTGAGCAATGATCTGCTGGGTTCGTAGCGCGATTTGCACAGATTCCTCGGTGGGTAGAGAAAGTGCTTCGTCTCTTGAATTTGTATGGAGAGACTGTGTTCCACCAAGGACGCCTGCAAGGGCCTGGATTGCGACCCGCGCGATGTTGTTGTCAGGTTGCTGTGCGGTCAGGGTCTCACCGCTGGTCTGAGTGTGGAACCGCAATTTGCATGATTCGGGATTTCGGGCTTTGAAGCGGTTCTTCATTATGCGGGCCCAGATTCTGCGTGCGGCTCTGAATTTCGCGATCTCCTCGAGGAAATCGTTCCTGCAGGCGAAGAAAAAAGAGAGTTGGGGAGCGAACTGATCGACCTTGAGCCCTCTGTCAAGAGCGGCTTTCACGTATTCTATTGCGTTCGCAAGACAGAATCCTAGCTCCTGAACCGCGTTTGCGCCAGACTCCCGAATGTGATAACCGCTGATACTGATAGGATGCCAGCGAGGCATTTTGTGGGCGCAGTATTCTATGAGATCAACTGAGAGTTTCAGCGATGCTTCAGGAGGATAGATGTACGTGTTCCTCGCGATATACTCCTTCAGAACATCATTCTGTGTCGTCCCCCTCAACATGCGTTGAGGGAAGCCCCTTTCCATTCCAGCTGCAACATATAGAGAAAGCAGAATCGGTGCAGTCGCGTTGATTGTCATGCTCGTACTGACCTTTCCAAGGTCGATGCCCTCGAAGAGACGCCTCATGTCATTGATGCTGCTGATTGCGACTCCAACTCTTCCAACTTCTCCAGCGGCTCTCGGATGATCTGAGTCGAGACCAAGTTGCGTTGGTAGATCGAATGCTGTGCTTAGCCCGGTCTCGCCATGAGAAATCAAGTACTTGAACCGGCGATTGGTTTCTTTCGCAGACCCGAAACCCGTGTATTGACGCATGGTCCACAGCCGATCCCGATACATTCCATCATAGATGCCACGCGTGTATGGGTATTGGCCCGGTTTCCCCGACGACCTTGTCCAGCTCGGTGGAACATCCTTGTTCTCGTAGACTTTCTTGACAGGGATTCCAGAGTCCGTCGTTACGGGGTCGGTCAAGTCCTTTCTCCTATCTTGGAGATGATTTGGACAAGCTTGGACGCGGCGGTCTCTGGATCCAGTTCACGTTTCACAACTCTTGAGACAAGAGAGTCGAGTTCTCTCTGATCTCCGAGACGCTTGACAGTTTGATGATAGAAATCTGAAAAGGCGGCATCTATCAGTTCGGACTGGATTCTCTTGCTCAACCGTTTCTCTCCGAGGCTTCCAGTCTCCAGATACTGTCGGAATTTTTCGATAGCATCAACAACCGCTGGGACACCTGTTCCCTTGACTGCCACAGTCTTTAGAACCGGCGGCCTCCATCCGTCTCTCTCTTGTAGACCGCTTGCGATGTTGTAGATTGTCTTAGCTGGATTGACTAAGTCTGACTTGTTGATGACGAACAAGTCACCAATTTCGGCGAAGCCGGCTTTGAACGCCTGGATCTCATCCCCTAGTTGAGGCATCAGTACGACAATCGTGGCGTCGACTGCAGATGCGATCTGTACCTCGGTTTGACCCGCTCCAACGGTCTCCACGATGACAATATCCATCCCGGCTGCGTCCAACACTCGGATCGTGTTTCTCGCGGCTCGAGCGAGACCGCCCAAATCACCTCGTGACGCCATGCTACGAATGTAGACTTTCTTCTCTAGGCTGTGATCCATCATGCGTACGCGGTCTCCGAGCAACGCGCCACCAGTGAATGCACTGGACGGGTCGATTGCTAGAACTCCAACGCTACTTTCTTTTTTGCGATACTCTTCGATTATCTTGTCTACGAGAGTGCTCTTGCCAGTCCCGGTCGGACCGGTAACACCAATGGTGAACGCTTTGCCTGTGTGTGGGTACAATTCTTGAATGAGCTTACGACTCGGGTCTCCACCCGCCTCGACAATTGAGATGGCCTTGGCAACGGCTCTATGGTCTCCTTTGAGGATTTGAGAGGATAGCTCTCGTGCCAAGTGAGATTCTCGGTTCCGTTCTCGCCTCTAGAGCGTATTTCAAGATTCGGCGATGAACAGCGTCAGGATAATGGAAAAATAGGAACCTCCATGCATCTTCCATTGTTTCGTGATAGTGTTTTGGCAAAGAGTTACTGGAAGAAAGTTCTAGACGAGGTCAAGCAGGAACGGAAAGCTCCACCGACTACCTTCGATAAGAAGCAACTTGCAAAGATCAAGCAAGAGAGAGTCCGATGGGAGAACAAGACGCTCAAACCATGGACCCGCGACAGCCCTGAGCAGAAACAGGAATTTCGAAACTTGTCAAATGTTCCGGTGAAAAGAGTCTACACTCCCGAGGATATTTCGCACTTTGACCAGTCCAAGGAAGTCGGGCTTCCAGGCGAGTATCCCTATGTCCGTGGCGTATACCCAACCATGTACAGGGGAAGACCGTGGACGATGCGCATGTTCTCCGGCTTCGGAACCCCTGAAGACACGAACAAGCGGCTACACTACCTGCTAGAGCACGGAGAGACTGGTCTGAGCATAGCATTCGACATGCCGACCCTTTACGGGTATGATCCGGATAGCCCCAGGGCCGAGGGAGAGGTCGGACGCTGCGGTGTGTCGGTTGGCTCGCTGAAGGACATGGAGATCATTCTCGAAGGGATACCGCTGGAGAAAGTTAGCACTAGTATGACGATCAATGCCCCAGCTTCGGTTTTGACCGCGATGTATGTTGGTGTTGCTGAGAGACAAGGTCTCAAGCCAAAAGAACTTCGAGGCACAGTTCAGGCGGATATCCTGAAGGAATACATCGCTCAGAAAGAATGGGCCTTCCCACCTGAAGCGCATCTACGAATCATTCGAGATATGATGGTATATTGTACAAAGGAGATGCCGCAGTGGAACTACATCAGTATTAGCGGTTATCACATTCGGGAAGCTGGGTCCAGCGCAGTCCAGGAACTTGCTTTCACGCTCGCCGACGGCTTTGCATATGTTGACCTCGGAATAGAGGCCGGGCTCAAAGTCGAGGATTTCGCGCCCCGCCTTTCCTTCTTCTTCAACTGTGGGATGGACTTTTTCGAAGAGGTCGCAAAGTTTCGCGCTGCCCGCCGAATCTGGGCACGCGTGTTGAAGGACAAATACAAGGTCAATGATCCTAGATCACTATTGTTGAGGACGCACGCGCAGAACTCTGGCGCGTCACTAACCTGGCAGCAGCCTCTCAATAATATTGTTCGAACAACCATCGAAGCACTGGCGACTGTGCTCGGTGGGACGCAGTCCCTTCACACGAACTCTTACGATGAAGCGTGGGCGTTGCCGTCGGAGGCGGCGGCGACGGTTGCCTTGAGGACCCAGCAGATCATCGCAGAAGAGACCGGTGTCGCTGATACAATCGATCCGTTGGCTGGGTCGTATTATCTGGAATGGTTGACTGATGAAATGGAGGAACTTGCCTTCCAGTATTTTGACAAGATAGAGCGAGCAGGAGGATTGATTGACGCGATAAAGACCGGCTTCATTCAACGAGAGATCGCTGAGAACTCCTATCGCTACCAGCAGGAGCTTGAGAGAGGAGACAGGGTCGTTGTTGGCGTGAACAAGTTCCAGATCGAAGAGAAGAAGCCGATCGACACTTTGAAGATCAATGAAGAGGCGCAACGGCGCCAAGTAGCAAGGATACACATGGTCCGGGAAACGCGGGACAACAACAAGGTTGAGCAAGCGTTGGATGAGCTACGGAAGACGTTCAAGGATGAGAAGGCTAACTGTATGTATCCGATGGTCAAGGCTGTCAGAGCTTATGCTACGCTAGGAGAGATAATGGACGTGGGAAGGAACATTTTTGGCGACTACAAAGAACCGCCAATTCTCTGACAATGAAACGTCGAGCAACGAAGACCGCAACACCTGTGCCAGCTCGGACCAGATACGAAGTCAGGGAGCTAAGCTCGACCACTTGGCCTGATTTCGAACGGTTCTTCGCAAAACACAACGGGGTTCAGGGCGGTTGTTGGTGTACCTTCTACCACCATGTCGAGGGGCGTTTGCTCAAGGAAGGCTTGGGGCGGCAGGACGCAATGGAGCTGAATCGAAAGGAAAAGAAGACTCTCGTCGCTAAAGGCCGATCTCACGGAATCCTCGCCTATGCAGGCGATCAAGCTGTTGGATGGTGCCAGTATGGTCCAAAGGAGGAATTACCCCGAATAGACTCAGGCCGCAACTACAGCAAACTAGATCTATCGGGTAATCAAGACCCAAAACTCTGGCGCCTGACCTGCTTCTTCGTAGACAGGGATTTCCGGAAAAAGGGCGTAGCAGGAGTTGCACTGAGGGCGGCGCTCGATTCGATCCGTAAGCAGGGCGGAGGAATAGTGGAGGCCTACCCGTCGACTTCCAAGGAAGGAGGATCTTGGGCTCTCTGGTTTGGAACGGTTGCCATGTTTGAACGGGAAGGCTTCAAAGCCCAAGCCAAGCTGGGCGACAAACATTTGCTAATGCGCAAGACTCTCGCGTGATGATTCAGTCTTGTCTGGAGAGAACCTGAAATTTCGGAGAACACCGAAACCCTGGAAGACGGTAGGGAGCAGAAAGATCGCATCGCTGGGCGACTTGAAGCTTCACCGTGACCGAATCGTCTCGAAGACCGGGTTCGAGATGGTGCATCCTCGACTATTCGTCGACGATTTCTCAATCATCATCCCGGTGCTTGGCAGGCATAAGCTTGTGATGATCTGGAACTATCGGCATGCAATTCAGGGCTGGGAGCTAGAGCTGCCAGCAGGCCACATCGAGAATGGTGAAAATCCTGAGGAATGCGCTAGGCGCGAGTTAGAGGAAGAGACAGGATATTCCGCGAGTTCGTGGAAGAAGCTCGGATGGTTCCACCCCTCTCCAGGAATATCTTCTCAGAGAGCCTACGTCTATCTTGCTCGTCATCTGAAGAAGGGCGTCTTGCATCGGGAACCCTACGAGGTTGGCATGGAAGTCAAGACTCTCGGGTTGCGGGATGCTTACAAGCGGTTGTGGAGTGGCGAGATTGTTCATTCGCCGACTGCGTCAGCTCTAGGGATAGCTCAGCCTGGGATTTTGAAAATGAAGAGAGCTACTGTTTGGCGCCGCAGTTAGTGCAGAACGAGTTGCCTGCGGTCAGGGGCATGCCGCAGGACCGACACTTTCCGGTTGCGATAGCTACGGGTGGCGTTGATGATGGTATCGAAGCGGCAGATGTGTACTGCAGTGCTGGCGGCGCGGTCGGAGCGTACTGAGTTTGTGATTGGAGGGTTGGGGCGTTTCTCATTGTCTGTTGCATGTTCATTGCAGGCATGTAGGTTGTTGTGGTTCCTTTGCCAAAGAAGACTTTCACATGTGATCTTGTGAGGTAGATCATCATGATGATCCAGAAGACTAGCGCGTAGGCGGCTTGGTAGATTCCGATGTAGGCCACATACGCGGCGCCAAGGATGGAGATAACTGTGAAGAACATTCCGAGGTTCCACGCCCAGCCTCGTCCGTGGAGAAACCCCACGCCGGTTGCCAGCCAGATCAAGCTGAAGACTAGGAATATTCCACCTATGACAAGCCCGACAGTGCCGAGGATAGCTCCGATTGTGGGGATGGTTGCAAACAGGGCAGACACGCCGATTATGGCGATGCTGGCTAAAAGTCCGAGAACGCCGATTAGGATCTCAATAATAGCGAGAAGCGTAATGCCGATTGGCCGCGGAGGCTTCTGCATCATGACAGAAAAGATGTCTTTACCGTCGAGGTGTTAAGCCCACTGTTACTATTCTCCAGCACGGCTAGTGAAATTAGAGACGTTGGCACTAGAAAATCGTGCGTTTTGTTTCGAATGCTGGAAACGAAAGGTTGGTTTCCATTATAGATTCGCGCCGCAGCTCGGGCAACGCGTTGCTCCAGCAGGAATGCTTGCACCGCAGTTCTTGCAGGTCATTCCCATCGATCCCATTGGTGCCGAGCCCATCGGCATTGACGAACTCATCATTGGCGGTGGCATGGCGCCTGGAGCCATTGTCGGCTTGAATGTTAGGGCGAGTATGCCGCCGATTAATCCGAGAAGGAAGCCGATGAAAAGTCCTCCGACTGCTGTAACCCAGCTGACTATTGAGAGTATCAAGACGATAACGCCCCACATCTTGGTGCTGGTTGGTTTGGAGTACATCATGAATGCTCCCACGATCATGATGAGTCCCATGATTATGCCGACTACTCCCAAGGCGAGTGCTGTATTGCTAGCCGATGATGCTCCTGCGATGTTGAGCGAGCCAATTAGCGAGCCCACGAATGCAATGAAGGCTCCACCTATGATTACGAATATTCCTCCGATGAGTGAAAGTACCATCGCGGCTGTCGGTTTATCGCTCATTTCTCGTCAAGCTCGACCACGAGTTCACAGTATATTTAACATATTCCGTTCCTGCCGAGTTTGAGCGATTCCCGCGAGATTTGCGGGGCTTTTCCGGTTTTGAACCGATCTAGCTAGATTCCACGGTTTCTTGGATTGAAAAATCTAAGAGCCCATTGGGGCGGGAGGAGGTGTTGCCGAAGCAGTAGACGGCTTGTACATGATTGCCAATATGCCTCCGATTAGACCAAGGATGAATCCTATGACGAGCCCCCCGACGGCTGTGACCCAGCTTAGGATCGAGAGGATGAGGATGATGATTCCCCACATCTTGGCGTTGGTTGGCTTAGAGTAGAGCATGAATGAGCCGACGATCATAATGAGCCCCATAATGATTCCGACGACTCCGAAGGCGGTGACGGCAGCGCCTCCGCTTGAGCCGCCGTTGGCTAGGTAGCCGAAGGATGAGACTAGGGAGCCGACGAAGGCGATGAACGCGCCTCCGAGGATTACGAATATTCCACCGATGAGAGATAGGACCATTGCTGCTGTTGGTTTATCGCCCATTTCTGGTCAAGGTTTGACTCGATTGGACTCTATATAACACATTCCATTCTCGCCGAGTTTGGGCGATTCCTGCCAGTTTTAGGGAGTTTTCCGGGTTTTGAAGCTATCTGGCTACAGACCTACCTAGGGTCTCTGCACCGCGCATCCGCGTTTCATGAAGGGCGCGGGCACGCGAAATTCGACCACCCCGGGGCCCCAATGAAAAAGAATGTTTGGAAAAAAGATCGTCAAAAATGGGCTAGCAAGTTCAAGATCTTTCTTCACGGAGCTATCTTAGCCCGGGCTCGCGGGGCTCGGGCATTCCAGATCCTAGTTGAACGAAGGACTGTTTCTGCGGAAGTTGTAGGATGATCTTCTTTCTTATCCAGAGGAGATAGATGATGAAGGCGACTCCGAGAGCGCTTGTTCCCAGTCGTCCTATAGTTTCGAGGATGAAGTCGAAGAAGGCTGCGAAGAAGCCGAGTGCGCCGGTCATTAGTCCCAGCTTCTGGAGGTCACTGAATCCCACCTTCGCCCATCTAGTTAACAATCTCTCGTAGCCTAGAACGAGAATCGCTCCAACGATCATTGTCCCAATGGCAAGGGGGATTATTGCGCTGGTGAAGAGGAAGAAGAAAATTGTCGGCACAGAGAATCCGAGCGGTATGAGTATCTTCCATGATACTCTGAGATTTCGCTGCGTGGGAGAAATATTCGGGATCTTCTTCGCCAGCCAGCCTAGTCCAACAACTGCTGCGATGCAACCTGCTGTAGCGAGCACACCAGGATCATATGGGAAGGCGAAGAACCCAAGAATTATCGCGAGAACCAGTAGCCCGTGAAAAAGGATACGCATTCTTGACGAGAGCCATATCCGAGTCTTGGATTGCGGATAAGTCAGTTCGACAAGGAAGATGGGGATGGTGATGCTGAAGATTGCATGGTAGATTGAGAGCCATTCGGTCCAGACCCAGTTTGTCCCTAGCCAGCGTCCGTAAGTTGCTAGTAGTCCAAGATCTTTCCATGTGGGGCTAAAGAAGCTGCGGACCATTATTCCCTCCTCGATTATTCCGTAAGCGGCACCGAGGATCAGGATGGACCGCCAACCCTTCCGCCATCGCCGGGCATAGTCCCGAACCAGGAGGGCGCCACTTCCGTAGAGACAGGCTAGTAGAAGGGTCACGGCCGGGTTGAGGAATGCTAGCGGAGGAGTTGATCCCGAGAGTCCCTCGCCGATCAGCGGAGAGAGAAAGAAGAGTAGCAGGATTGGTTTTCGATAGTCTTTCGTCAGGTTTGACGATTCCAGTGGTGGACCCTTTGAAAGGGGTCTGAATGGGCGAAAAAAGGGAGTTTGATACTGCGCGCTAGGCTAGCGCGTTACTGGGAACGCGTGGCACGTTCGATGGTTACTTGGGGCTCCAGAGGCCGATGACGTTACCGTGGGGATCGCCGATAGTTCCCCAGTAGCCCATCCCGCCGCCGATAGCCTTTCTCTTCTTTAGGATTCGTCCGCCGAGGCTCTTTGCTTTTTGCTGGGTTGCTGGTATGGTGTCTACGTTGACGTAGAATGTTGTTGAGCCCGGTTTGACTTTCTTGCCGAGCATGAAGCCGCCGCCAACGCCTTTCTTACTGGTCTTGAACATTGCATAACCGTCGCCGAACATTTCGAATTTCCAGCCGAAGAGTTTGGAGTAGAACTTCTTTGTCGCCATGAGATCCTTTGATATCAGTTCTATGTGGCCGATTTCCTTTGGCATAGTAGCTGTATATTGCCAAATATTGAGTTTAAAAGTTCTCACACGAGGCTCTAAAACGCCCTTTTTGATGAATCAGCCACTCGGGCCACCGACCATACGATCTAGAAACAGTTTTTTGAAGCCCTTGGAATCAACGTTTCTACAAATTATCGTTTTTTCGCCTTTCATCACGTTCTCCGGCAGCCATCCACGCCTGTCTGCGACGGTCATGCCATCTGTGAATTCGCCTTTCGTCTCAACCTGTGTATGGTAATTAGCATACTCGAAGAGTGAGGGTTTGATCTTGGTAGCGACGGTCATCGGATCGTGTAACGCGAAGATTCTGTGTTTGTGTATGTTCTTGTTGAGAATCGTGACGGCGAAGGCTGCAACTCTACCCCTGCTCTTCTTTATGAGGGCATATTCCGTTAGGGTCAACTGGTTCTTGGGAATCATTGTTACATCGAGGCCAATCGCGATCAAGGGAACGCCGGATTCGAACACGATCTTTGCCGCCTCAGGGTCCGCGTAGATGTTGAATTCAGCCAGGGGAGTCACATTTCCAACGCCATATTTTGTCACGCCATAGGCTCCGCCCATAATCACGAGTTCCTTGATCATTTTGGCAGCACCGGGAAAACTGGTTAGTAGGGCGGCGATATTGGTTAGAGGGCCAGTACAGATTATTGTTATGTCGCGACTCTTTGAGATACTCAGCTCCTGCTTGATCGTATCTATGGCGTTCCTTTCCGCGGGACGAATCTTTGAAACCGGTAGGTTGGAATCTCCGAGCCCATCTTTTCCATGGAAGCCTGTAGCCCGAACTGCATTTCGTACAAGCGGGTTTCCTTGTCCTCGAGCGACCGGCACGTCTCCTCTGTTGAGGAGATCAACGACTCGCAGTCCGTTTAGCGTCGCCTGCTCCACAGTTACGTTTCCGGAGACTGCTGTTATGGCAGTGACTTCAAGTTCTGGAGAGCGCAGCGCGAGGATGAGGGCGAGAGCGTCGTCTATTCCTCCGTCCTGGTCGATGATGACACGGGTGGGCTTCTTCGAGCCCGATCGCTTCCTAGAATAACTTCGTGATTTTCTTTGTCGCAAGCACGTCTGTCAGGTACCAAAATTTGACGTATTGTAATCCTGTTCGGTATTGTAGTTCGGTGAAGGAGTTGACGGCGTCCTCGGCGACGATGGTCTCGTAGCCCTTGAAGAAAGCGTCCGCGCACGTATGTCTCACGCAGCAGTCCGCGTGTAGCCCTGCGAGTATCAGCGTGTTTGCGCCCTTGCCATTGTAGGCCTTTTTCAGTTCCTTCTCGAGTCTCGTGTCGTGGAAGCTGCTGTAGGTTGTCTTGGGGATCTCAACATCCCTCTTTCTCGGTCTAAGAGCACCGATCACTTTTGCGCCCTTAGTCCCTCTCATGGCGTGCTCGCCCCAGCGCTGGATCTCAAAGTCTCGGCGTGTGTGAGAATCGTTAGGATAGAAAACCGGGACGTCGGTACTACGCGCCGCATCGGTTAGTTCTCCAGATTTCGGGATTATCGGTAGGGCCCGATCGGTCTTGATCTTTCCATAGACGAAGTCGTAGAGCATGTCGACGACTATGACAGCGTATCGTCTATCGTTGTTGTAGACGTGGGGTGCAACTGACATTCCGGGATCGTAGAGTGTTAGCTTCTCGGTAGAGCCTTGTCCGTGAATTCTGCTCAAGTCTACCTGTCGAAGGGTTCCGGCATGATTTTAAGATATCAACCTGATCGGCTCGGAGGGAGGCCAGGTAAAAAAATTGCCCGGGCAGACTGATGTCGTAGTTGTGGGAGCAGGAATCGCGGCCCTCGCTCTCGCAATAGAATTGCAGAACAAGGGAATCTCAACGATCCTTCTCGAACGGCAGAAAAGCCCGGAGGGCATTCCCCGAGGTTTGACCTTTCAACCAAACGGTTTGGCTGTTCTAGAGAAGCTTGGAGCACTCGGTCGGGCGAAAGAAGTTGGTTCTGCTTCTCAGATTTTGGAAGTGAAGAATTGGGCGGGGGAGGTTTTGCTGGAGGCAGACTATGGCTTGTTGGAACATCCTCAGAATTATCTCTTGACCGCGAACGCGACCGAGGTAGAACGGTTGCTGGTATATCTCGCCGAGAAGGCTGGAGCGAAGGTGCTCTGGGGAACATCCTTCCAAGAACTAACAACCACCGAGGGCAGGGTGGACGGCGCTCTCTTCGAGATCGATGGCGTGAATGATCAGATCCACGCTTCGGTTGTTGTAGGGGCCGATGGACCCCAGTCAAGAATACGCGCTAGTCTAGGTGTAGAAGTGAAGACCAAGAAATACCCAGACTCATTTCTTGTAGGACTTGCAGGCCAAATCTCGGGCCTAGAGGGCAGAGCCCGTCAGTACCAGCACCCGGGAAAAATGCTGGGAATCATGCCTTCGGGTCCGGAGACTACGTACTTCTTCCACTGCGTCGGCTCGCGCAGCTTTGACAGCGTCAAGAAGCAGGGTTTAGCAGCTCTCAGGTCAGAAATTGTTGAGGCCGCTCCAGAAATGGCCGACGCGCTGTCCGGAGTAGAGATGTGGACGAAAATGGCGTACTTCACGCCCTCGTTCGTTAAGGTCGACAGATGGGTTGGAAACGGTGTTGCGCTGCTCGGTGACTCTGCGCATACGATTCATCCGCACGCGGGTCAGGGAGTCAATCTCGCATTGGCGGACGCTGTCAGCCTGGCTACTGTGATCGACAAGTGTAAGGTGGCAGGCGACTTCTCACAAACGGCTTTGCTCGCATACCAGACTGATCGGAAAATGCACGCTGAGGTGATCGGAAAACATGCGAATTATACTGTGACGTACGCGTTGAGCGATAACTGGCTGATAAAACGGTTGAACAAAAGGGCGCTGCGGAGACTGAGCAAGGACAAGAAGCTGCAAAAGAAAGCGCTGGAGATTACTGCAGGGATCTTCGAGAAGAAACCGGGACTGGCAACTTTGGCGAAGATCGGCGGAATACTACCTTAGCTGCTAGAGATTGTTTCATTTGTCATCCTTTTCCTTCTTGACTTGATCCTTTACAGACTGGAAGAAGTCTGAACTCTCTATTCGTCCTGCTTCTGTCCGGACAGCTTCCAGGTCAATTTTCAGCCTAGCGTGCGTTGTTTTGCGTCTTCTGAACGCTAGAAAGAGAGCTCCTAGTAGGAGGGCTAACAGTGCGGCTATGATTCCGAAATAGAAGAGGGGTAAGGATGAATTCCCGCCGGTCGAATTCTGGACAGTGATAGCCCTTGATGCAGAGCCAGTGTTGGGAGGTGTCGGGAAGTCTGATGCCTTAACGATTAGGGACCAAAGTCCCCCAGTGTCCGAAGATCGGATTGTATATGTCCCGATCCATCTGCTCAAGGTCGTGTCGAAAACAACAGGCACAGTATTGTTAACCACTGGTGATCCGCTGTAGAGTAGGTAAGCTCTGACGATGCCCGACTGGAAAATTGTCCCGTCGGGATACGTGACTGTCGCATTGAACTTGAGCTGTTGACCAACAGCGATGGTTGTGTTGGTCGTCACGCTGATAGTCAGCGGAACAGTTGTCAGCTGCGGTCTGGTATTGACTATTGTTCCCGGACCATTGTTCCCATAGGCATCACTGTAAGCATGTCCCCCCAAGCTTGCCGTCCACGTCCCTGTCTGATTATCCAAGAAGGTCTGGTAGGACGCCTCAAAAGTCTGAGATGGACTGTCGTATGTTGCAGTAAGAGTGACACTCTTGCCGCCGGGCCCGGCGAGGGCCAGAAGACCGACTCCGGTCGAGGGAATCGACCCGTCTGGATAAGTGGGCTGGAAGAAGAAGTTCATCGTCTCAGTCCTCTGGTAGACTGATTTGACAGATGTAATCGAGTTGATGATCATGATCGCCCGGCCTACCCCAACAGTTTGGCGATCAGCCGGATTCTTGACGGTGCTGGTCCCGGTTACTGTTACGATGTAATTGTCGATCGTCGCATTCACTGGAATCTTCCAGCTTGCCGCTGCGAGCCCCGTGCTAGTGGCTGCTACTAATGCCGAGAATACGAGGGTGGAGGTAGTCTGGGTCCTGATCGTTATGGTGACGCTTTCTGACACGCTGTACCCGCTTGCCTGTACGAATATGGTCTGCGTTCTCTGATACGAGGAACTATCAGTGATGCTGAAGATGAAAGAGGTCCCAGCCACGCCCGGTGCTGCAGTGGGAAAGAGTTCATCAACCTTGGCGTTGTACTGGCCGACCAGGGAGTTCGTTCCAGCGAGTGAAGGACCCGGGTATGCCACAACGATGTTGAAGCTGTACTGGCCCGGGACGGTCGTATAGTTCTGCAGGGATTGGACTGTGCTGCCGGCGGGATCGGCTACGGAGAATCTAAACCTGTACTGGACATTGGGGACGGCACCAATTGCAGATAGAACAAGGCTGACGGTGCTTCCCTCCGATGCATAGGCGGGCACGGCGCTTAGAGAGAATGGGGGATCGGCATGGGCCCTCGGAATCATGTTAGACGAGAGGACTGGGACAAGGATAACCACGAGAAGAAACATACATCGAAAGATGTTGGAATATCGCGTGGTATGTCCTCTCGGTAAAGCGTGAACTGTGAACGAGGATAGTTCTGTCAGCGACTAAAGTGGGTCGTAACTTCCGGCGCTAGGTCGAAGTATCGAAGAAAGTCCAAAAACCACGGTTGGGACCCATCGGCTGGGCTTTACTAGTATTGCCTCAGGTTGTGGCTAGAACGGGTTCCTCAATTGGCTCCAGAACTCGTTCCTCAGGCAGCCTCACGTCTTTGAATGACCGCCAGAAGTAGCTGATCGCTGTGAGATAGAGTACAGTGCAGATCAGGAAGGGTAAAACTAGATAGGTTGAGCTAGGATTCCCCGCTCCCATGTCCATGATGGAGGCTCCAATGCCGGTGCTGATCGAGTTGGGCAGCCTCCACAGGGCGGCGACGAGGGCTGCAGCGGTTGACCGTTCTTCCGGCGAGACCAAACCCATCAGGAGAGAATTCTGCGCCGGGTTCGACATCATCATCAACGCGCTCCTGACAATATAGATGGGGGAAGCGATGGCGAAGCTCGGCGAGAAGGGCATGGAAAATAGGAAGAGAGTGGACGAGCCTTGGGTTAGGACTATGGTCCGAACCGTTCCGAATCGTCGGGCCAGTCGAGGGGTCGCGAGGTTTGCGACCCCCATTACTAAGCTGTTGACACCGCCGAAGATCGGTCCAGTGATGTCGTTTGCAAGGCCGTATTTGAGAAAGGCCCAGCCGGAGATGAGGGGGATTACCATGCCAGCTCCAATTGCAATCGTGAATGCGTAGATCACGTATCGGAGAACGATGCGACGGGCTTTTCTAGGTATAATATGGAATCCCATCCGCTCGCCCAGGTGCGGTTCGGACTCGGATACTTTGCTGTAGACGATCAGCGGGCCGATCAGGCTGAGGGCAGCAATTCCGACGAACAGGTATCTGTTTCCAGTAACTAGGTCGATCTGGTAGACTGATTTCATGACGGCGAGGAGGCTGGTGCTGAACCCGCCTAGCGCTGCGCTGATGGTTGCAACGAAGAATGAGAGGCCGAAGGCGCTGGTCCGTTTCGAGTTCCCTGCCTTGTCAGCTAGCATCGCCCCCCAGGAAGATGCATACATCGCCTCGGAGAGGCCGGCCAGAACTGCGGCTCCGAATAAGTGTGAAACATTGGCGTCTAAGCCGAAGATTGCTATTGCTAGGCCTGCTAGTACTCCGCCTCCGACTACGAACCTCTTCTTGCCGTAGCGGTCGGCTAGGCCTCCGAAGAGAAGGGTCGAAGCGGCGCTAACGATCCCAAAGGTTCCGAGGATGTAGCCTCCCGTGCTAAAGGGGATGCCTTCCAGAACTAGGAAGACTTGGAGGGAGATGAAGAAGAGCCCTTCGGCTGCCCAGTTGAAAAAACTGGAATAGATCAGAAGATTGGCTTCACGAGGTATGCCCTTGTACTCATCGAGAATGGAGCCTACGCGCGAGAACAATGACGAGCAACTACCCCTTTAGCCGGTTTTACGGGAAGATGGTCACGGTGGTTCTAAAGGATTAGTCCAGCGGAAGCCGGTTGTTTCACGACGCTTCTCCGCCTGTGAACCTTTGTCTGGAGCGAGTTTCGAAGTCGCCTTGCTCCTTCTCTTTCTTCACTAACAAAACTCTCGTTTCCGAGTTTCTTCCTCATGACTTTCTTTAATTCGAGATCGACTTCGCACCCGATTCCTTTCCTTCCCAGTTCCCTAGCGACTTTCAGTGTCGTTCCCGAGCCCGCGAAGGGGTCGAAAACAGTCTCTCCAATCATCGTGAATAACTTGATCAGTCGCCTGGGAATTTCTTCTGGGAAGGCGGCGATCCCCTCTTCGACCCGACCGGGCACTGGGAGGACGTTTGTTATGTTCCAGACTGTCAGGTTCCATCTCTCCTTGTTGAGTTGTGCTGTGTCTATCTTGGACGATTCGAGAATTTTCTTTGGCGCGTCTTTCAAGTGGCTGTAGTCGAATTCGCCGTTCTGGAATAGAAGAATGGACTCCTGGATATTGTCCGGATAGAAGTACATTGGGTATGGGTGCTGGAGAACGACGCCGCTCCGTCTGCTGATCCTAGTGTAGCCAGTGGGCTTAACCCAGGTTATCTTGTCGCGATACAAGAACCCAGCGTCGAGGAAGATCCTCGTTGTGTCCGCGACCAATGGATACTTCCGCCCACGGGTACCGCCTTCTTCTTTCACCAGCATATCGTCGGTGATAATCGCGCATATTCTTCCTCTTCCCAACACTCTCTTGCTTTGAGAAGCGAAGGATTCGATCAAGCCCAGATAGTCATCATAGTTCGGGAAAAGATCGGGATAGTCGAATGGGGCGTTGAAGTAGGGAGGAGATGTGACAATCAGAGCGACCGCGTCATCGGCGATATCCCTCGAGGTCATCTTTCGTAGGTCGCCGAAGAAAACCCTGAGCTTGGGAAGGTCCTTGGATCTCTCGTTCTTCGGACTCATAACAATGCCCTACTCCGATCTGATACTCTCAGTCTGGAAGCGGCGAGTATATACGATGACTCACGATCGATGGAAACCATGCTCGACCCCAAGCAGGTTCCCATCGAACAATCCGCTCTACTGGTAATTGATGCTCAAGACTCATTCAAAGTTGGCCCGCGATGGGCAAAACGCAACAACCCAGCCTTTGAAAAGAATGTTAGCGCTCTCATCGAAGCTTATCGCGCAGCGCATCTGCCTGTAGTCTTCTTCTTGCACACCGATAGTGACGAGGCTTTCGCTAAAGATAGCCCGTCGTTCAAACTTATGGACTTTCTCAGGCCTCGAAAAGATGAGCCTGTGATGGTCAAGAACACCAGGAACTGTTTCACGAGCACGACGCTGCAACCATACCTGATAGAGAAAGGTGTGAGACGCGTCAGCATAACAGGTATCCAGATGGAACAGTGCTGCGAGACAACTGCGAGGATCGCAGCTGACCTCGGCTATGCGGTGGATTTTGTCACGGAAGCAACGATGACTTTTCCGATCCCGAACTGGGACAAACCGGGCGAAGAACTCGGAGTTGACGCCATACGAGAACGCACAGAATACGCACTGAGACGCCGATTCGCACGTATCATGACAGTCTCTCAGCTAGAAAAAGAGCTGAGAGAAAAATAGCAGGTTAACTGAACTCTAAGCAGGCTCAGGTCGTGCTGGCTGTTGCTTGTAGCCCTTCCCACGGGAAGGATTTGTGTTTCTTGTAATACTCGACGAGGCCTCCTTCTCGCATTAGGCCCCGGAGAAACTCGGGAACCTTCAGAGCATGATACACGGTCCCGTCTTTGGTCGCAACTGACCAATCTTGGAGGTTGACGACTATCTCGTCGAACTGTTTGACGTGCTTTGTTATTCCAGGAACTTCTAGGGCCGGTAGGCCAATTGCGAAGCTGTTTCGGTAGAATATTCTCGCAAAGCTTTCTGCGACTACGGCTGATACTCCCGAGTATTTGATGGCTACTGGTGCCTGTTCGCGGCTTGACCCTCCCCCGAAGTTTCGGCCTGCAACGAAGAGGTCGCCTGGTTTGACTTTCTTGTAGAATTCTGGGTCGAATCCGTACATGGCATATTTTGCCATCTCGACAGGGTCGTTGGTACGGGCTTTGAACCGGAATGGGATGATTATGTCCGTGTTCACGTCGTCGGGCCAGACCCAGGTTCTGCCACGGATAATCGTGGACGGCACCGGGAGGCTCATAGGTGGCTCCTGGGATCGGCGATATGTCCTTCCAGAGCTGATGCGGCAGCTGTGGCCGGTGATGAGAGGTAGATTTTGGCGGTTGTGGCACCCATTCGTCCCACGTAGTTTCGTGGAGACGTGGAGAGGCATGTCTCATTCTCGCCTAGAACTCCGAGATGTGTGCCTACGCATGCGCCGCATGTGGCGTTGGTGAATACGGCGCCTGATTGGAGAAATGTTTCCGCTAGACCGTCCGTGATAGCTCTCTCGTAGACGTTTTTGGAGGCGGGGGTGATTATGCAGCGGGTCCCAGCCTTAACCTTGTGACCTTTCAGTATCTTGCCCACGACCTGTAGGTCTTCATATCGTCCGTTTGTAGATGAGCCGATGAAGACCTCGTCGAGATGAGCAGCTCCGACTTCACTGGCAGGGCGGACCTTGCTCTCGTTTCCAGGACCCCAGACCTGTGGCTCAAGAATTCCTAGATCGATGTCGTATTCTTCTTTGTAGTGGGCTTTCGGTCCAGAATGGATCTCAAACATGAATTTGCGATTTGCCGTTCTGAAATAGTCCTGTGTTACAGGGTCGACCTCGAAGATGGAGAGTTTGCAGCCACACTCCATCGAATTATTGCTAATGCAAGCTCGTGATGCAATGGAGAGGTTCCTGACTGCTGGACCCTTCCATTCCAGCGACTTGTAGTTCCCGCCATCCTCGCCTACCATTCCGATGAACTGAGTTATGATATCCCGAGCGTACACGCCCTTCTTGAACTGGCCTGTGAGGCTGATTCTGACAGATTCTGGGACCCGGACCCAGAGCTTGCCGTTCGCCCAGACAGCAGCCATCTCCGAACTCCCAATACCGGTCGCGAAAGCGCCTATCGCACCCGCTTGACATGTGTGAGAGTCAGCGCCAAAGAGAACCATACCAGGGACGACATGGTTTTCGAGAAGATGCTGGTGGGATATACTGCCCTCGACAAGCCTGACGCCCTGTTGCTTGACGAATTCCCGTATCAGAATATGGAGATTGGCGACCTTCTCGTCAGGAGCAGGAAAACTATGATCGATTACAAGGTGGATCCTCTTGGGGTCCCAGACCTTCTGAACGCCCATCTCACGGAAGACCTTGATAGCCAAAGGTCCCGTGCTATCCTGGGCCATGGCCATGTCCGCAGGCACAACCGCAATCTCTCCGGCATGGTGGACCTTCCTACCACCATCGGCTTTGACGCTGATAATTTTCTCTGCGAACGTAAGCGAATCGTCGCTGAGGATAGTCTGGGACAACTAGATCACGAAGATCATGAAAAACCATCGTTATTAAAACGTGGTTCCAACCAACGCCTAACATCTTTCATCATCAAGTAGACTTGTTAAGCCGCAAAGCAAAAATTCAGAATGGCTGACAGCTGACGCTGGTATGCCGTGACCGCTTTTCCATCCAAGAGAGCTCATGGTCGATGCGGTCGTGAGCGGACACGCTTATCTTGCCCGAGAGACACAACTAAGCCCTCAATTGCGCGCCCAGGCTCTAGTCGAGACAGAACCTGCCCTTGTTGACCGAGAAGACGAGCTAGCCTTTCT
Organism: Candidatus Bathyarchaeia archaeon; assembly: GCA_035935655.1. NCBI lineage: Archaea > Thermoproteati > Candidatus Bathyarchaeota > Bathyarchaeia (SeqCode) > Bathyarchaeia archaeon. Next base: position 212,501 of record DASYWW010000062.1, on the reverse strand, counting down.
CAAAGAACTACTGGATCAAACCCTAGCTGGAAAGGGCCAGGTCGTGTTCGTCGGGGGAGAAGCAGGCGTTGAAAAGACTAGGCTCATCCACGAACTCGGCCAGCACGCTCGTAGCAGAGACGCGATATTTGCAGTTGGACCGTCATACGAGGAGGAAAGCTCAATCCCCTATTCTCCATGGACCGAAGCCATCAGGTCAATCGTCCAGCAACGTCGGAACAAAACCTTCGACAAAGCACTGGGACGAACCCTGGCAGAGGTAGGCAGGTTAGTCCCAGAACTAGAGTCGAGAGCGACAGAACTTGGAATCAAGGGATGGCTCTCTGGGCCGCGCGAGAGCTTCATGCCAAGCCCACCCACGGACGCTGAACGCGTCAGGCTCTTCCAGGCAATCACAGACCTGCTAGTCAACGTGTCCCAAGAAAGACCGCTGGTAATATCCTTGGACGATGTCCTCTGGGCCGATGGCGCGTCACTCCAACTCCTCCACTACCTCGCGAGGAGAATGAGAGACCAAAGAATCCTCGTTGCCGCTACTTACAGAGACACCGAACTCCCCGAGGAACATCAGCTATCGCGTCTGATCTTCGAACTCAACCGAGAGCGATCGCTTAAACGAATTCATCTCAACAGGCTGACTGCCAAACATATCGCTGAACTCATCTCCAACCAGCTGGGAGGCGGCACCGTAGATCACGACTTCGCCAAGCTTGTATACTCAAGAACTGGGGGCAACCCGTTCTTCGTAGAAGAAGTAATCCGCTCACTATCCGAAGCCGAGGGAATCGCAAGATCAGCTGAAGGATGGGGCATCCGCGAAACACAAGATGTCGAAATCCCCTCAACCATTAGAGCGATCATCAAACAGAGAATATCACGTCTCGGGGAAGACACAACTCAGACACTAATGTTATGCGCCGCAATCGGCATGGAATTCGAATACGAAATCCTCAGCAGAGTAGCTGGGTCGAACGAGGAACAACTCATCAAGCAACTTGAGGCGGCAACTCAGGCTGGACTCGTGAGAGAAACACACTCAGGAAAAAAAATATCCTACTTCTTCGCAGACGAGCAGATCCGAGAATTCCTCTACGACGAATTGAGCCTTATCCGGAAGAGAAAGACTCACGCCAAATTAGCCCACGCCATTGAAGAGTACCACGTGAAAGAACCGGAGTTACACTTCGAGGAACTCGCCTATCACTACATACAAGCTGGGGAATCGGCAAAAGCGGCCGAGTTCTCACGACTGGCAGGAGATCGTGCAGCTGCGCTTCATGCCCACACTGATGCCAAGAACCACTTCAGGAACGTAATGGAGCTACTCGAGCCAGGGCAGATTCTCGAACGGGTGGAAACCGTAACAAAGATTGCGGACGTTTCCAACAGAATAGGCGAGCGAGTTGAGAGCATCAAGTTCTATCGCGAAGCGATCTCACTTGCAGAAAATCTGAAAGATGATAGAAAGATGGCCCAGCTCTACCTAAAGCTTGGATACGCGTACTACGTGGCAGCCGACAACGCCACGGCACTTGAGACGCTGAGGCAAGGGCTGATGTTCTTGCGGGGAATGCCAGATACCCACGAGGAAGCCGCAATATCTCAGAACATAGCTCGCCTTCTACTTAACAGCGGAGAAGTCGAAGAAGGCCTCCAATGGTGCGAGAAGGCGATCAAGCTTGCCAAGCAACTAAACGACCAGGAAGTATTAGCTCACGCTCTCATATCGCGCTCCTACGGATTGAGAGCCTCGCGAAGCACGAAGACGGAGAGCGCTCAACTTTTGGAAAATGCGCTCGAGATAGCTACAAAGAATGGGTTCGACGAGCCAGCGTGTAGAGCATTTCTAAACATGGGCGGCTTCACCGCGCGTGTAAAGGCTAGATACCCAAAAGGGGTAGAGATCTTCAAACAAGGAATTGATTACTCCAAGAAGACTGGCCAACTGACCTATGAAGCATGGATAGAAGCAGAACTGGCGTTTCTCGCCCTGATCCCACTGGGAGAACTGGATCTGGCCACAGAAGCGGCCAATCATGCACACAGAATTGGCTCAGAGATAAGCGATTGGTTCACTTCTTACTCGATTCTCCCCCTGGGGATTGTTCAACTCTGGAGGGGAAACCTACGGAAGGCGGAGGAATATCTTGCAGACGGACTAGTGAAGGCAGAAAAAGCGGGAAACTCGCTCGTCCTTTACCAATACCACTGGGCTCTGGGAGAACTCCAGCTCAAGAAAGACGACCCCGTCGCCGCGAAGCAGCACCTTCTAAAAGCTACTGCATTAGGTCCTGGAGGAGTTTGGACATACCCACCTCTCGAGGCCTACTTCGGGCTTCTGAAGGTCTCGCTAATGCAACAGGAACGCAAAGAGGCTAGAGCATTCCTCGACAAGATCAAGGAAGAAGCAAACGAACTCGATGAGCCCTGGGGATACGCATATGACCTATGGGGTACGGGCCTAATGGCCGAATCAGAAGGGGAACACAGCAATGCTAGAGATGCGTTGAAAGCGAGCAACAGAATATGGAACGAACTCAAGCATCGGTACAACTACGCTCAAACGCTTCTGGACTGCGGCCGGGTCATGATCGAGCGCCTAGAAGAAAAGGAAAGAGCGACAACAATCGAAGAAGGCCAAAGGATCATGGCAAATCTGTGAGCGGGTGAGATAAAAACGATCGTCATCAAAGAATCATTGCGTCTTTTCAAAGTTAGGATCGAATAGTGACATCAACTTTTGATGCCATGAATTCCCCTAGGCTCGTGGCTTCCTCATTGACAAGCTGTTTTTGAGCTGAGCTGATGTGGCTGAAGGGTCGCACAATGAGCTCGGTGCGGCCACTTTTCCGTCGTTGCTCCCATATTCCTCCAGCGGCTCCGTCGAGGAGCAAAACAGGTTTGTTCCCTTGGACCTTCGTGAAGATTCTAGTTCGGTGTTTCTGAGAAACGAAAAGCTCGCGCGGGTGATAGAACATCGCATAGCAATCCCAGCTCGGCAGTAGCTTTACGGAATGGACGTTCGCAGCATTGAGGATCGCTTCAACGTCTTCACTTCGAGCCCATCTTTTTTCGCCTTCAAACTCAACTTCTTCCAGCTCATCTGCGATGTAATCCATCAGCATCCTTGCCGGCTCGGGACGCAGGCCCCACCAATGACCAATATCACGATGAGTGGCCGGGCCATATGTGATGAAGAATCGTCGAAGAAGCATCCTCCAAGCCTCGGAACCAGTTGGTTCATTCCATTTTCCGAGCCATTGATCCGGGCGGACGAATTTGACCTTAGATCCCTCACTTGGGCCGAAGCAAAGGTATCCTTGTTCCGCTGCCGGGTGCAAGAGATTGCCCCAGCCCGAGAGCAAGTGTTTGCGGACACTGGCACTCATGCGTAGACGCTTGACTACTTCGTCGGCCAGTTGCTCTCTAGTGAGGATTTGTCCGTCCAGTGCTTCATAGATCGCGCCTACGATTCTCTTCCTCTCTTCTACATCAATTTCAGGGGTGAGCCAGTCCGGTTTGACTATCGATGTCGTTTTCCGAGCTGCCACATAGAATGGCAAGTCGGCGGCCGAGATGAGGTGAAGGGTCCCGCGCATACACCAGGTCTTCACAACAGAACGTTGTTTCCAGAGAGCGTTCTGGACATCCTGCATCGTGATGCCTTCAACTCTCGCCCAGATCGCTAATGCCGCATATGACAGGACTTGAGCCTGGACCCCGCAGAGATCTGAGACCACTTTTTCGATTTCCCCTTTTCGGGCGCGTTTGGCAAGATGATGCTTTGACAAACGCCATGAGTTCACCTGAGATCTAGAGAGGTTTACGTCCATCCCGTCTAACCCTTGAATCGCGAATTCGACATCGACAATGTTGCCGCTACAATCTTGATAGTTCGGAGAACAGGAACGATATACTGCCTTTTCTAAGGTGTTTGGGACCTATGGGAACGGACGACTTCCCGCATTATCGGGATCAGATTTTCGACTTGTACAGTGCTAAAAAGTATCGAGAAGCCTTGGCTGTAGCATTTCAAGCCAAGGAGAGGTTTCCTGAGAGGAACGCCAAGGCCTCCTACTGGATCGGCTGTCTTCAGTCCAGGCTTGGAGAACCGGAAGAGGCTCTTCAGACTCTTGGGAAGGCTTCGAAGGCTGGCATTTGGTGGCCGGATCAAGCTCTTCTGATGGAACCGGACCTCGAATCTCTTCAAGGCAGACCCGAATTCAAGGCGATAGTTGCGGAGAGCCAGCGCCTCAAACAGAGAGCCCTTTTAGCAGCCAAACCTGGAGTGATAGTCTTGACTCCTCGAAACTTTTCTCTGGAACAAAGGCACCCTCTCCTTATCGGACTCACCCCCAGGGTTGGGCATCCCGGTGATTTCGCAGAACATTGGGTTAGTGTTCGAAATAGGGGATTTCTTGTTGCTGTCCCGCACTCTTCGCAGCCATTTTCCTCTGAGGAATATTGTTGGGACGACCCGGAGCGTTCAGAGCGTGACGTCGTGTGGGCCTACAAGCAAATTCACAACAAATACAACATTGATCCTGCCAAGGTGATCCTAGCAGGTTTCTCTCAAGGAGCTGCCCTCGCGATCTACTTGACCTTGAATCGAACATTCCCCTGTCGAGGGTTTATTGCCGTGGCAGCCTCGGACTGGGTCGCGCCCGAAAGCAAGCCTGCAAACCAGCGAGAACATCCCAGTGAAATATTCTCGTCGTTCACTAGAACCAAAAACGTTAGCGGCTTGAAAGGTGTCATCATAATGGGCGACAGGGACCCTTTCCTCCCCAAGATCAAGAAGCTACTCGAAGGAATGGTTGAACGAGGCCTCAATTGCAAGATTGATGTGGTGCAGAACCTAGGTCACGAATTTCCGACGGACTTCGAGAGGCGGCTAGAGTCGTCGACTAACTTCCTGCTTACCTAACAAGTCCGTTTGGTTCAAGAGACACCAGCTTTGCCGATAGGGTCCATCGCCCCAGAATTCTTTTTCGCAAACTACTAGCTTCCTGATACGGCTCACGTCCGATTCTCCCAACGGATCGTAGGGAAAAGGGACACTTCTCTCTTCAGATTGTCCCGTATTCCACTTGGGCAGTAGGCGCGGAAATAGAAATCGACTCCAGACCATAGAGTATTGAGGTGGGAAAAATGGAAAGTGGAAAAACACTCACGGAAAACATTGAAGCACAGAAACTTGTAACTCAACTCGACACTTCGCAGTCAATAGTCCAACGGTCAATCTTCTCTGTTCTCTTCCTCACCGTCTTCCTTGATTTTCTAGGCTTCTCAATTGTCCTCCCGTACATCTTCTTCTACGCAAAGAGTCTAGGCGCCACGCCTCTGGTCTACGGCCTCCTCTTGACCTCATACAGTCTCATGCAGTTCATCTTCACCCCAATACTAGGCAGCCTTAGCGACCGACACGGCCGCCGACGAATCCTCCTCCTCTCTCTTTCAGGCACGGGAATATCGTTGCTCGTCTTCGGCCTCGCGAACAGCCTCTGGCTACTCTTCGTTGCAAGAATAGTCGCAGGCTCCTTAGGAGCAGCATTCCCAGTGGCGAATGCGTACATCGCCGACATCACATCCAAAGAGACTCGACTGAAGTACATGGGAATGATGGGCGCAGCATTCGGCCTCGGCTTCATCATCGGACCTGCAATCGGCGGAACACTGAGCAGCCTCTACGGCTATGCAGTTCCCTCGTTCATCGCCGCAGCGCTCGCGTTCTCGAACCTAGCGCTAGGATACTTCCGACTCCCCGAGCCGCCTAAGAGGAACCTAGAAACAAGACCCTCGCTAAAAGAGACTGTACGCACCATCGCGACCAGGACAGATCTGAAACTACTGTTCGTAACCTACTTAGTCGCGCTGATCGCCTTCAACGTCTCGATAAGCACCGCGACGCCTTGGCTGCAGCAAGTTGCCTCATTCGGTCCGTTCCAAGTCGGATTGCTCTTCTTCCTCGTCGGCATTGTCCTAGCAATATCCCAAGGAGTAGCGATTCCCAGACTCTCGAAAAAGTTCCAGCCAGAACAACTGTTCCTCATCGGAATCATTGCGACGGCGGCCAGCTTTGCCCTGTTTTTCACGACAGCCTACAGCCTACTAGTTCTCCTCGGATCCCTAACCATACTTGCGTTCGGGTCCGGAATTATCTTCGCGACAGCTAGTGCGATTGTTTCTCTCAGGGTATCAGCCCAACAGCAGGGTGGAGCCCTCGGTATGACTCAGTCGGCGCAAAGCATCTCAGAGATCATCGGTCCGACCCTAGGCAACTCGCTCTTTGGCTACGGCGCTACCTTCGGGATCTACAGTCTCTCATTTATGGCCTCGACCGTCATGATTATACCAGCGATCGGCATGAGTCTACGGCTTAGCAAAGCAATTGCAGCGTCAAACTGACAACACCGAACGGATGGAGAATTCCCCGGTTTTGTTGTCCGGGGATAAATCTCCCTTTTTTTCTTGGCCTAATGCAACATGGAATGGGATCTAGTGGCCATCGGATTTATTCTGACACTAACAATCGTTTCTCTATCTCTTTGTCAAGCCAGTCATCGACGTAGATGAAATCTTTCATTATCCTCATCTTCACATCGCTAACGACATCAAGCTCGCTCATCCACCGCGTGGTCTGGTCTGCCTCGTTTACGTTCTGGAGAACCGTAGCGAATAGTGAGTACTCTTTCGATGCCATGTAGAAAATGAGCTTCTAGAACTTTGACTGCAGCAAATTGTCGAGCACTTTCTTCTTCGTGTGATCCGGACAGTGGACAAGGAAGCTGATGCTGAGAGTGGGGGATTTCTTGAAACTAGGGATGGGCAGGAAGGAGACGTTCTCCTTCGTCATGAGGGCCAGCCTTCTCTTGACGGTTCGAACAGAGGCTCGAATCTCCGCGGCGATTTCTAGGAGACTCTTTCGTGGCTCTTTCCGCATCGCCTTCAGGATCTGCCAGTCCGTCTTTCTCAGTCGGTGGTTGGAGCGGGGGATCTCCAACGGCCAGTAGAATGCTTCTTCGTCGCCACAGATAGAACTGATGAGTTGGACTTTTCTGAGGAGGTCTTGCTCGCCTTCATGCCAGAGGACTACCTCCACTTCTTTGCCGTGGAAGTCCACGATCTGGACTACTCCGTCAACTAGTTTGATTTGTGAAATCATTGCGGGCTTTCTCGCCTCGTCGTCGACTCGGAGCTCTATGCATACGACTTCCCGCCCTAGTACGCTCGGGTTGAGAGAGAGCTGCAGACTCTCAAACTCCTGCCCCTGCAGACGTTTCACTCTCTTTCGCAGAGTCTCCTCGTCTACTCCAAGCCTCTCAGCCATGCTCGCGTAGGATTCACGGAAATCAGGTGTGCTTGCGAGCTCCCTGATTATCTTGGCATCGAGCCGGTCCAACGTTCGAGGGGTAGGCAACGAGACATTCTCTTCCGAAAGTGTCCAGAATCGATGCAGGACTTTAGGCTTGGACTTAGAAAAAACCTCTCTATCACGGAACGACGAGGTGGTTGCGATGGGAAATGCACAAGGCGCGATCGCCCCTTGCTGGATCTCCAAGGCGGTCTATCGGCGGCACTCCACTGGGTTGGAGGCGTGACAATGCTGACACTAGCCGGAGTTGTGGCGCCGGTCGGGGCCGCGTTCGTCGTGACCTTTGGAATGGCTTTTGGGCTGGCCCAACCGGAAAGGAAATCCACGATAGAACATTGAACAATAAGGACAACATGGCTTTCCCGGCCAAGCGGTGCTTGAGCAGAAATTACTGCTCATTTCCTTCAGCGAGGGGTTGATCGCAACTCTTAGGGAAGAGGAGAAAACAACAGCCTGCAAGCCATGTTGAAAATTCGTAACGCAAGCATTGAGGACGTTCCCCTGATTTTGTCTTTCATTCACGAGCTGGCGGAGTATGAACGGGAGCCCAGTGCAGTTCGGGCGACAGAAGACGACTTGATCAGGGACGGCTTCTCGAAGAGTCCCAAGTTCAGAGTGATTATTGCAGAGTGGGACGGTAAACCGGCTGGTATGGCCTTCTTTTTCCACAATTATTCAACATGGCAAGGAAGGCACGGGCTCTTCCTAGAGGACTTCTTTGTCCGATCACAGTTCCGACGCAAAGGTGTTGGCAACGCCCTAATGGTTCATCTTGCACGGGTTGCCATCGCGGAGAATTGTTATGGGATGCGATGGGAAGATCTGGATTGGAATACAAGCGCCATAGACGTGTATCAGAAGCTGGGGGCCCGTTTCCGAGAGAATTGGCGAGTTATGCAGATTACTGGCGAAGATCTGAAAAGCCTCTCTGAAACAGAATCGTGATCGAGCATTCTCTCAGGGAATGCTGGCCACAGTTCTGATCGATTCAAATGCCGTTGCGAAATCCTCGATAAGGTCATCTGTCGCTTCGATTCCAATCGACACTCGAATTAGTCCGTCAGTGATTCCGAGTTTCTTCCTGTCTTCTGTGGACATTCCGGAGTGCGAGGTTGTGGCCGGTCTTGTGAGCAGGCTTTCGACCCCTCCTAGGCTTGGGGCGATTATAGGGATAGAGACGTTTTTCATGAATTGTTCCGCCGCTGTCTTGCCTCCTTTCGGTTCGAAGCTGAGCATGCCGCTGAACCCGTCAAACAACTCTCCAGCCCGTCTATGCTGAGGATGGCTCACCAGCCCCGGATAGTTCACCTTCGCGACCGCGTTATGCTCTTCAAGAAATCTCGCGATCTTGAGAGCACTCTCATTATGATGTCTCATCCGGATTGCCAGCGTCTTCATACCACGATGCAATAGAAAGCAAGCATGCGGGTCCAAGCTTCCACCAAGATGATCCAACCGATGCTTGACCTTACTAACTAACTCGGAGCTTCCAATAACCGCCCCGGCGACAATATCCGAGTGGCCATTCAGATATTTCGTGCCGCTGTGGAGTGAGAGATCGAATCCGTGCTCCATGGGACGGAAGTTGATCGGACTAGCAAAAGTATTGTCGATCATCGATACGAGACCGTGCTTCCGCGCAAACTTGACAACTGCCTTATGGTCCGCCACCTCCAGCAACGGATTCGTCATCGTCTCAACATAGATCGCCTTCGTATTGGGGCGCCGTTTCTTCTCCCACGACTCCGGGTCATTGCCATCGATGAAATCATACGATATCCCAAATGTGCTGAGATCCTTCGTGACAAAGTCATGAGTCCCACCATACAAGCAATTCTGGATGAGCAGGTGGTCTCCGTTATGGAGGAAGGTTAGTATTGTTGTGGAGATTGCCGCCATTCCGCTCGAGGTTACAAGAGCGTCTTCCGCACCTTCGATTGCGGCCAGCTTTCCATGGAGTGCCTTCGCATTCGGAGTGTTGTTCAGGCGAATATACTCGATATCATGGTAGCCGGGTTCCTTTCGGGTTTCGAACATAGCCGACTGAAAAATCGGCATACTCACCGCCCCCTGAACCCTCGGGTCTGGTTCGCCCGAATGAATCAGCTTAGTCTCAATGCCCTTGAACTTTTTTTCCTTCAAGACAAGAACCTGATGGGATAATCGCTCAGACGATCATCCTAGGATGGCTAAGACCCTTGCGCCAGTGCCAGATGAGCAAGAATTTTATCATCGATGAGGGATAGGAAGACCTTAGCATATGAGAGTAGTTCCTCTGCCGTGAATCCCCAGAATAAACTTCGTCGGAACGATTTGAAAAAACGGCCACCCTCCCAACCGGAAAAGGTGAACTGGCGGAACTGGCTCGAGCACTGGGAAACATGGAATGCCATAGTCGCTGAGGTCAAGCCTCCCCAATGCGGCCTATTCGGTTGCGATGAGAAGGTCAAGGTCGGGGGCAAGTGGAAGTGCACTGCCTGCGGCAAGATCACAAATACGATAGTCTGAACGCCCTAGTTGCTTACTAGGACTTGGGCTTGAAAGCGAGGAAGAACCTGCTATTACATTGGTTCTGTGAGTTCTCCCAACTTGCTCGTTAGCGCCGAGTTCTGTCCATAATCGACGGGGCAGGCAATCACCGTGACCGCGTTGTCTGCTAGTGCGCGTTTCAGGATGGGAAGCAGATCTTCTGCTCTCTTGATCAGGTATCCTTTGCCGCCGAAGCTCTCGGCGAACTTGACGAAGTCCGGGTTGCCGAAGTCAACGTGCGAGTGGTGTCCGAGCTCTAGGTCCATCTCCCATTTGATCATCCCATAGGACCCGTCCACCCAGATCAATACGACGAGCGGTATCTTCTCTCTCACAGCGGTCTCGAGCTCCATCGAGCTCATCAAGAAACCAGCGTCCCCAGTGACAGCTAGGACCCTACGATCGGGAAAGGCGAGTTTCGCAGCAATGGCCCCTGGAAGAGCGAAGGCCATTGTTGAGAGACCATTCGAGACGATGCAAGTGTTCGGTTGATAGGTTGAGTACAACCGCGCCATCCACATCTTCACAGCGCCGGTGTCAACCAGCACGATATCTTTGTCGCCCATAGCTGCTCGGGTATCGGCGACGAGCCGCTGGGGTTTGACCGGGTAGGAATTGTCTTCTCCTCCCATCTCAAGCTCCTCCTTTAACAGATGGCGGATCTTCTGACCTGTTGGATTCGATGCTGTTTTGAGCTTAGTCTCTCGCGATAGCGCGTCGAGTGATTCTGAAATGTCACCCTGGATACCCACAGCCAAATGGTAGTGAGCGTCAACCTGTGCCGGATAGCGATGGATGTGAATAATCTGCTTGTCCCCCTTCGGGTTGATTTTTACTGGATCGAACTCTTGCATGTCATAACCGACACTTAGAATCACATCGGCCTGGTCAAAGCCGAAATTCGCGTAATCATGAATCATGAACCCTATTGTACCGAGCGCGTTGGGATGGTTGTCTGGGAAGACTCCTTTGCCCATGAAAGTCGTTGCGACAGGGATGTGAAGACGTTCGGAGAAACGGATGAGAGCTTCACTAGCGTGATTGCGGACCGCACCATGTCCCGCAAGTATCACAGGACTCCTCGCAGCCTCCAAAACTTTCGCAGCACGCGATATCTGAGCAGGAGAAGGAGAAGTATCACGCACCACATTGATCTCGAGCGGACGAAGATCTGCGGGCACGGTCATTTTCTCGACATCTTGTGGCAGCGCAAGATAGACGGCGCCTGGACGCTCAGTCTGGGCAAGCTTGAACGCCTTCCGAACCATCTCCGGGATAGCATCCGGCCTCGGAATCATTTCGGCCCATTTCGTGACAGGCTTGAACATGCTGACAAGATCGATTATCTGGTGGGATTCTTTGTAAATCCGGTTCAAGCCCCCCTGTGCGCTTATAGCGACGAGCGGGACGCTGTCGGTGTTTGCATCTGCCGTTCCTAGCAAGAGGTTGATCGCTCCGGGTCCGAGGGTCGCAATGCAGACTCCCGCGTGGTCGGTGAGGCGGCCGTAGATGTCGGCCATGAAAGAAGCGGCCTGCTCGTGACGGACAAGAACGAACCGGATAGATGACCTATTGAGCGCGTCGATGACGTGAATATTCTCCTCCCCGGGTATGCCAAATGCGTACTGGACACCTTCATTTTCGAGGCATCGAACAAGAAGCTGTGCAGCGTTCATTGATAGTTGCTCGGGAGATCTCTTAGTCATTCAACTATCAAGACCATCCGTTAGTGGATCATTCCACTCACGAAATAATAGTGAGCTAGGAAACGAACTTTTCCTCGTCTGAGGAAGAGAGGAGTCTTAGCGACCATCCAGATCTTCTCCCTCCGCGAAAACACGCGTCTAGCTCCCTGGCCATCGAGAAAATGGTCATGTTTGGTCGGTCTCCCAGCAACATAATCGTGAATCACTGGCGCAATATCTAGAATCCTCTTGTACCGGAAACCTTTCTTGAGAATGTGTCTTCTCAGATGTTCATCCTCGAATCTTTGCAGAGGTGGAGGATGCCAGTCCTGAACAGCCTCCCTCCTCACTAGCGTGAACCCGAGCCAGCCTCGAGTAACCCTTGAAGTTGTGAAGTGCGGAGTTATCCCCCTATCAAGGATCTGAGTGTCGATAGCTCCAGTCTTAGCGTCAATCGCTAGAAACATTCGATCGAGCGTTTCGGGAGACCACGTAATGTCGTCATCGACGAACAATACCCAGTCGGTATCCGAGTCCTGGATCAGCTTCTCCCGCGCCAAACTAAGCGGGCTTGTTGAGTCCAGTCTCCAGTGATGAGAATTGACGGCGGGAAGGGAAAAATCCCTGATGGTAGGAGTAAGTAGGTCGATGTCTTGAAGCCTCACTCCGGTTTCGCCGTCATAACGTGAATCGAAACAGGGGAATGTTAACAGCTTCGCTTGACCGGAAAGGTAAGAGCTTTTGAGGTCGGGGGCCCGTAGCAAAGTATTCTACAAACTACAGTGGTAAAACCTTTTAACAACGTCGTTACTTGACGGCAGTATGGTCACCTGGAGCAATCGCAACCTCCTCATCGCAACCGTGCTACTAGCAGCAATCGTTGGAAGCGTAACAGGACTAGCAACTAGTTATCTCGAGCATCCCGGTGCCGCGCCGCAAGCACGAGACGTATACTTGTTCGTTGTCGATCAGAACTTCAACTCCAGTCAGACAAGGGGGTTGACCTCGGACTACATCTACTCATCTAGCCTAATCGTTGTGAACAAGGGCGACACTGTGACCATTCACTTCTACAACCCGACTGACAAGGCTCACTCGTTCACACTCAACGCACCATACGCAAACGACGCTGTTGTTGCGGCCCAGTCAAGCACGATCCAGAACGCAACCATAACAATCACCACAAACCAAGCTGGAAGCTTCAATTTCCACTGTAAATTCCATCAACCACAGATGATAGGAGCGATCATCGTTCAGGGATAACTTGACCTGAGCCGAAGTATCTGACCATGTTCAACGAATCATGGTTTGTCTGTCTATTTTTTTCTTATCATAGCAACAGATAGAGACCTGCTGCCAGAAAGGCACCGCCAACAATCTTAGAGAATAGATTGCCGAACGGCGCAACCTTCTCGACAAAGATGATGAGCGCGAAGACCCCCATGAATGGTAGACTCATGGCCCCGACGGTGAGGAGGCCTACCATTAAGACCCAGCAACATTTGGTACAGAACCAGCCGTAGTTCGCGCCCATGATTCCTGCTCCCGTGGATCCGTTCCGCCAACTGGTTAGAATAAACGTCATTGGACTGCGACACTTCGACAGCGACATTTCCTTGAACCGTGTGAATTGGTAGAGGCCTGTTCCGATCAGTATCAGTCCGGCCCAAGAACGAACGGTACCGAAGCTAGCCGGTAATCCTGCCTGCACCAGGAGAGTGATTCCCAGGTAGAATATGACGCCTACTAGTGTCCATATGGCAACGTATCCGAGAACGAACAGCCCCGCCCTTGCAGAGACTAGTACGCGGCCGAGACCTCCCGATGACCCGTTCTCCTCCAGCTCTCTCCGGGCCGAGCTGGTGAGCGCATAGACCATCGGAATAAGCGATGGAAACATCATCGCAACCATTCCCACAGCCCACAAGGCCGTGAAGAAGCCGAAGGAGACGAGATCAAACATGCCCGCCATCGGCATATTCGACTCCGCGCTTACTAGCCACGCACCAAGAGCCAACGCCCCAAGGACGCTAGCAAGAAAGATACCCGTTACAGAGACTGGGATGTTTCGAACAGAGTCCAGTGTGTGACCCTCGTTTACTGGCAGATTTTGACAGCTCTAGGTAGATGGGGCGAACGCGCCCAGGCTTCCTAGTCTCTAATAGTTAAGCCCATTTTTTGCCGGGGATATGGCGAGCAAGTGGAATCTGGCCGGGTCGTATTTTGAGGCTTGCAACTGCGACGTTGCCTGCCCGTGCGTCTTCACTAGTGCACCAACAACTGGCGAGTGTACCGTTCTCATAGCATGGCATATCGAAAGTGGAAAGTATGCAGACACCTCCCTCAACGGTCTAAACGTAGCTCTGGGAATATATTCTGCGGGTCATATGCTCAAGGTCAAATGGGATGCGGCTCTCTACATCGATGAGAAGGCCACGCAGGCGCAGCGTGACGCTCTAACAACGATCTTTGCAGGAAAAGCTGGGGGTCCACCAGCGGCCCTCGCGCCCTTCATAGGAAGAGTGCTAGGTGTCAAACCGGTTCACATCGATTTCCAGGCCAAGGGCAAACAGCGCTTCCTGCATATGCCAGGCATCGGTGACATGGAGATCACAGCCGTAGAAGGCGCGGGTGGCCGAGACATAATAATAGAGAATCACCCTCTTTCCGCTGTCCCGAACCAGCCCGCCGTTGTAGCCAAATCAAAGAAGCTCGCGCTCCATGATCATGGATGGAACTGGAATATTTCCGAGAAAAATGGATTCTACTCTCCATTCAATATCAAAGGGCCCTAAGCCCTCGCAGATTCTCACAGCTCAGTAAGACGAAGCCTGAGCTCTCGCTCACGACCCGTGTTCCACGGACCCGTACCAGGCCATTTTCCCGGACCATGCATATTTCAGTCCCGGAGCAAATACTGAGAAACCCTGCGAGGACGTCATGTTCAGCTCATTACAAGTCAGACCGTCAGGCAGAACGATCTTTGCCGCGACGTCCTTGCCCGTCACCGGATTTCGCATCGGCTCCATAGATAGACGGACCTCTGAGCCAAATTTGAAGTGGCTCCTAGCTCCGTCGAACTCCCACTCTAGGGGGAGAAATGACGTCTCCAGCCAGGTATCAATCGTTGGACCGAAGATTGGCCATGGCTTCCCACCCATCTTTCCTTTGACGATCTGATCGAGGATGTGTCCCTGCTCCTTAGTAGCCTTCGAGTCTATCCATATTCTCGCAGTGCCGCCCCCTTCATGTATTGCTCTGGGCCACTTGGCCATCAAAGCGAAACCTAGTCGGTCGAGTCGTATGTCACCAGATTTGCCATCTGCAATTTTGAGAGCCCACCCTCCCTGACAGAACCCTCGAGTAGGGGGAGCGTTGAAGTTACATGGACATCCCCAGTCGCAGCTACATGCAGTCATTATGTCCGCCTTGTAGTTCCATTTGACCAAGCGAGATCCCTCGGTCTTCTTCATACTAGAACAGCGTCTGCTCTCTGGACAATAGCGAATATGAAAGTTTGCTGAGTGTTCGGCGGGCAGTGTTCACTGTATCAGTGAGGTGGTTGGGATGGAGTCTGGGTGAAATCGAAACAGTCCGACATGTCGTCCGCCTGCGAATCTCGCTGATTTAGGGCAGGTAGTCCGAACAATGATTCGCAGAACTTGACCAGGCTAACGTGCGAGTGCAGCTTCTTTGAAAGATAACCATTCTTCGCGTATGGACCCAGTACTAGACATGGGACCCGTGGCCCGTACCGGAACTGTGTCCCTTTGTAAGATGGCTGTGGAGTCGCAAGTTTCCACGCCTCAACATTCGGCGGATCGACGTGATCAAACCACCCGCCCCAGTCATCCCATGTTATAAAAATAGCAGTCCTCCCCCAAAGTCCTCCCTTCACAATCGCATTCACCTGTTCCACGGTCCATTGCATACCCGTCGTCACATTCCCCATCGGACCCTTCCCAGGGTCAGGAGGATGCTCATCAAACTGACTCGTAGCATAGACCCACGAGACATTGGGCAGTTTTCCCGCCGCCGCATCCTTGGCGAACTGGTCAGACGTAGATTTGTTTCTCCCACCAACACCACTCAGATACTGGAACGCGTACCCGCCATAGTTTCCCCAAGACAACTTGTGCGATTCAAGGCTCAAAGGGAGCGAAGAAGGGATTCTCGACGGGTCGCCCGGGTGGGGGTTGTCGATGAAGGGAGAATCAGCCGCCAACACCATCAAGTGGTTTGGCGTGGATGGTCCCGCAACATCCGTGAAGTACTGGTCGCATAGGGTGAATTTTCTCGCGTAGGCAAAGTAAGCGGGAATGTCAGCTTCAACGAATTGTTGGCGGACTGAGGTCGTCTGGCGTGTCAACCATGCGCTGTGTCGATGGTCTGGGTCCCTTGGCGGAGGATTAGGGGATCTCGGCATCATCATCCCGTTAGCGCCGGGAAAAGTGCCGAAGTAGTTGTCGAAGGTGTGATTCTCTTTGAAAATGATCACAACGTGATCGATTTTATTGGAGTTGATGCCGCCGGGCCTCGGCTTCGCGACTGACATGAGGACAACAGAAGGCTCCAAGAAATCTGGTTTTATGTCTACCTCATAGGGGGGATGCCGTGCATCGAAGTGCAAATCTTCTATTCCATACTGTTCAATAAGCTGGGCAACAATATTCACGAAGGTTGAACTTGAGTGGTTGACGTTTCCCCGGGATTGTTCTTGCTTAACATGGCTCCTTACATTGTGAGCACAACCATTCTTGCAGCGGCCGCGGTGATTTCTTTCTGGCTATCTCGTCAGAGACAATCGCGCGGGCTCTTTCTGATCGCTCTTGGTTTCCTGATCAACCTAATCATCGATGGCTCCTGGGACTTGTACTATTGGCTCGCCCTTGGAGGTCCCTTTCAAGCACTAGTCCTTTATCAGCGCGGGCTATCTGTGGCTCAAATCGGTGCAACTATAGCTCTCACCGGTTTGGTAGGAGAAGCAATAGGAACAGTTGCGTATGTATCGATGCTCGGTCTCATCATCTACGGCGCTTTGCAGATAACCCAGGAGCATGCTGATAACAAAGTAGTAAGCTCAGTTCCGGTCTAGTGGATCACTAGATTCGTTTGTGAACTGGTTGATGCATGAATATCGCCTTGAACGCTTCAAGCCATGCGTTCCTTGCCTCGGCAACGGAAAGCCCTGTCAGGACCAATGTCTCCATTCCGTTCCAGAGACCAATGAGTGCATAGGTTATCGACCGCAGGTCCAGGTCACTATCGATAAAGCCTCTCTTTCGTCCCTCTTCCAAATAGCTCATCAGGATCGCTGCGTATTCGTCCCGAGTCTTCTTGAGAATTTTTCGGAGACCAGGGTTGTGAGATGCCTCTGAGAATATCTCGAAGCTCAGTCCTGAGCTAGATCCGGATCGCTTCAGCATCTTGTCAAAGAATTCGCCAGCGCTCTCTAGCGGGCTCTTGTTTTCGCTAAAGGTGGAGTATAGGATCTCTTTGAATGCTAAGGGTTCTGCTCGGCAGATGGCCTCGAATAGTTCTTCCTTGCTGGCGAAGTATAGGTAGAGTGCTCCTTTGCTCACGCCGAGTTTCTTGGCCACGTCGTCCATTGTTGCCTGGCGGTATCCTTTTTCTCCAAAGACCTGGTTTGCGGCTGTGAGAATACGTGTTCTAGCTTCTTCTTTGTATTCGGGGACAACACGTGGCATGTTTCCTCTATGAAGTGTGCGCGTGTCGTATTTAAAAATGACCGACGCGTTTAAATAATGACTTGCCAGTCAGTTTAGCGACGAATAATGCAGAACGAAAATGTCTCGGACAAGGTAATGAAAGACAAAATGGTCATGGTTACCGGAGCCAATTCCGGGATTGGTAAAGCAGCCAGCCTCGCTCTTGCCAAGAAGGGCGCGACTGTCGTCATGGTCGCACGAAACAAGGAAAGAGGAGAAGCTGCAAGAGACGATATAATCAGAACAACTCAGAACAACTCAATCGATCTCCTACTCGCCGACTTATCGTCCCTCGAGTCGGTGAAGACCCTTGCATCAGAATTCCAGAAGAAATACTCCAGACTACATGTCCTGATCAACAATGCTGGGCTCTTCAACCAACGACGTCGCGTTACACCTGACGGTTACGAGAATACCTTCGCAACAAACTATCTCGCACCATTCCTTCTAACGAACCTCCAGTTAGACCTGCTGAAGGCAAGCGCTCCAAGCAAAATCATCAACGTTTCATCCGTGGGACACTACAATGGACACATCAACTTCGACGATCTGAACCTACAGACCGATTATGGCGGATGGAAAGCTTATGGACAATCGAAACTCGCCCTCGTCCTCTTCACACACGAACTCGCCAAGAAACTCCAGGGAACCGGGGTGACAGTCAACTCTGTCCATCCGGGAACTGTTGCGACCAACATCTGGACGAGACCTTTTGGCCCTGTAGGCTTCATCATGGCTTTGCCGAAATTGTTCATGACAAGTCCCGAGAAAGGAGCGGAGACAATTGTCTATCTCGCTTCCTCACCAGACGCAAAGGATCTCAACGGAGAATATCTGGAGAAGTTGAAGGTGAAGAAGTCCTCAGACGAGTCCTATGATCAGGAGATAGCGCAAAGACTATGGGACGTAAGCGCAAAACTAACCCATCTCTCCTAGTTTGTTCCCGCAAGGATAGAGAGATTCGAGATGAATGGTATTCATCGGGTTGAAACGGATCTCGCGAGTCAGCAAGATGTAATCACATTGTGTGACTACGAGATGTGCCCGACCATTAAAAGCGACACCGGCGTCAATACGTTAATTGTGGTGAAATCTGATGGAAACTCGCACTCGATCGAAGCCGGAATCAATCACGGCGACGATAATCATTACGAACCTCTTGAGAATCGCGCGGTAGGAGTCTCGCTCCAATGAGCGACAACCTTCCCGCGCCTCCGCCTGGACAATCTGACAAGGTCGTACAGGTGGACAAGCTTTCCAAGAAATACGGTGACAATGTCGCTGTCAACGACATATCATTCAGCCTGACGAAAGGAGAAATCTTCGCATTTCTCGGCCCAAACGGCGCCGGAAAAACTACGACAGTAGAGATCCTAGAATGCCTTCGAAACCCGACCGGCGGTCAAGCACGAGTGCTTGGATATGACGTAAGCAAACGTTCTGATCAGGCAGAGATCAGAAAACGAATAGGGGTCCTACCGCAGGACTTCAATGCGATCGATCGTCTTACTGTCCGAGAGAATATCAACTACTTCGGAGCGATGTTCAAACACCAACTCGACGCGGACAAACTCATCGAGTTAGTAGATCTCAAGGATAAGCGGGACGAACAATTCAAGAGCTTGTCTGGAGGCCTCAAGCAGAGAGTCGGCCTCGCGGTTTCTCTCGTAAACGACCCTGATGTAGTCTTCCTTGATGAGCCCACCACTGGGCTCGACCCTAGGGCTCGGAGAGATGTCTGGGGAGTTGTGGAGCGGTTAAAGAGTCAAGGGAAAACAGTCTTCCTGACAACTCACTATATGGACGAGGCAGAGTTCCTAGCTGACATCGTATCAATAATTGACCACGGACAGATCATCGCGTCTGGAACCCCAGACCAATTGATAGACAGCCATGGCGGAAAGAAAACGCTCATCATCAGAGAAGCTGGCGAGCAGGGACTCAAACAACTACCTCCTGGCTTGCCTAAAGCTGAGCTCAGAAACGCAGGAGACATTGCCATTCCTCTAAACAATGGAGAACTTACAAACATCCTCATGAGCTTGGGACAGACCCCTTTGCACGACAAGGAGATCGAAGTTAGGCGTCCAACACTAGATGACGTATTTCTCAATCTAACAGGGCGCAGAGTTTCAGAGGAGGGAAACTGACCATGAGGAGCCGAATCTACACAATCATCAATGGACACTTCAAGAGCGGGTACCGCAGCAAGAGCAACATATTTTGGACCATCGCCTTCCCACTACTCCTCATCGTCCTCTTCGGAGCGATCTTCGGCAACGGAAGCACCAAGTTCGACCTATACCTCCAGAACCAGGACCTGACCGGTAATGTGCCCACAGCTCTCTCTCAAGGCTACGTCAACGTGCTGAACCAAACCGGAGCGTTCAACCTTCACGTGATCCCAGCTGAGCAACCAAACCCGCTGACATTTGTGAAAGAGGACGCTCAGCAACATAATCGCGGACAGAGATTGCTGGTCATACCGCTAGGTTTCAATGCCACCCTGATGAGCGGAAAGAATGCGACCATTCAGCTCTACATGGATCAGAGCGATCAAGCGTCCGCGTCGCTCGCGGGAATAGTGCACTCGGTAACCATTTCGTACGCAGCCGCAATTGCTAACGCGCCTAACCACCTAATTCTCCAACAAGTCGGAATCGTAACGAAGAATGTCCGCTACATCGACTTCTTCATCCCTGGAGTAATCGGGATGACCCTTCTCACAACCGGAGTCTTCGGCGCCGTGAACACCAATGGCAGATACCGAGAGCTGAAAATTATCAAGAAACTCGCGACTACACCGCTGAGCAAGATCGAATGGATTCTCGGCATGGTTGGCTACCAGATGATCCTGGCTACAATATCACTTGTCGTTATCCTCTTCTTCGGCTATGCCATCTTTGGCGTGACAGCGACTATCGACATCTACACGGTAGGGTTGGTAGTTGCGGCCGCCCTTCTCTTCCCGGGCATCGGCATGGTCCTCGCAAATTTCGTGAAGGAGGCTGAGAGCGCGGATGCGGCTGCGAACGCGATAACTTTCCCCATGATGTTCTTGGCTGGAACCTTCTGGCCCCGCGAGACACTGCCCGATATCATGAAGATCATAGCCAACTTCATGCCACTAACCTATGTCAACGACGGACTAAGAGACGCACTCATCTACGCGCAACCTGCCCAGGCTTTGACAAACACGATCATCGCCCTAGGTCTCGCAGCCTTCTTCATCGTGCTCGGCAGCATACTGATGAACTGGAAAGAAGAATAATCCTACCAAAACAACTCAGCCAATTCCAACCTTAAATTCGGGACATTAGACCTACTCGAACATGGGATCTTTGTCATCGGCCAAGACCCTCGGCGGAGTGGGTGGGATCCTCGTCTTCATCCCCTTCGTCAGCCTTGTCGGCTGGATACTGATTCTTCTGGCGACGAAGGAAATATCCGAAGCGGTTCAAGACAAGAGTATCTTCGACGACGCTCTTCTCGCCGCCATAACCGCCATTATTGGAGCAGTCGTTTTTGTCGCGTTTATCATCTCGGGGGAAATTGGCGGCCTGTTTTCGCTTGGTTTCGGGTTTCCCGGACTTCTGTTCTTTGGCATACTCGGAGCGTTTTGGGTCTCCACGATCATATCTGCGATCTTTCTCAAGCGATCCTACGAGAAGATATCACAGCGGCTGAACGTGAGCGCGTTCGCAACCGCCGGCTTGCTGTACCTTATTGGAGCAGCGCTCACAATCGTGTTCGTAGGCTTCCTGATCATCTTAATTGCTCTAATTTTCCAAATCGTCGCATACTTCTCCATCAATGACCGGCCCCCATCGCCTGGCTGGGGTCAACCTGCCCCGCAGACTTTCGCGCCCTCTCCGGCTCCACCGCAACCAGCGACCGGAATGCAACCACAGCCTTCGGTCGAGTCGAAATTCTGTTTCAAGTGTGGTGCTAAGCTCCCCGGTGCCGCGACGTTCTGTACCAGCTGTGGCGCAAAGCAGCAGTAGCCGGAAGAATCTCGCGGATTACGTTTTCTATTGCTTCTGTCTTATCAGAATATTACCACTTTCGATCTTGACCTCATAGACCGGCTCCGGCCTAAAGGCAGGACCTCTCTTTACTTCGCCACTGGTGACATCGAAATGGGAACCGTGCCAAGGACACTGCACCTCATGACCCGCGAGGAAACCTTGGTCCAATGGTCCACCCATGTGGGTGCAGACGTTTCCAATAGCGTAATACCTGCCGTTCACGTTCGAAACAAGAATCTGTTGACTGCCGACTATGACCTTCTTCATTTTTCCTTCAGGAATCTCACCCGTCGAGGCTACACGGACGAATTCAGACACGGCCTTCGCCATGACTCTGGCAATTATCCCTGATGCGTATTAGCTCTTGCTGGGGAAGAAACGCTGTATTCTTCAAGCTTCTAATCGGCAAGATATCCAAGAAAAGCACTCGCCCGGCCCAACTCCTAGTAATTCGCCTTCAAAGTTTTTAGGCAGTTAATCTGCCGAGAGGTCTGGTCGCGCCTTTGACCCCGTTCAATAACCCAGTTGTCCTCGACCTTCTCACCAGATACAGATCAGTTGCCGCGATGACCCATGCTTCTTCCCTCTTGGGATGGGACCTCGAGATCAACATGCCTAAGGCTGGAGCCGGCGCCAGAGGCCAAGCTCAGTCCGAGATCGAGCTACTTCGCCAGGAGATGACCATAGATCTAGCTGGCCCTGTCGAGAAAGCTGAGAAGCTGAAGGACCTCAACGATGCCGAAAAGGGAGTTGTTCGGGTCGTCAAGAGAGAACTCAACTATTTCCAGAAAGTCCCACCGAAACTGGTTGAGGAACTGCAAAAGGCTACAATCGAAGCTAACATCCCGTGGAGAGAGGCGAGAAAGAAATCTGACTTCAGAATCTTCAGGCCCCACTTGGAGAAGATAACTGAGCTGAAACGGGAAGAGGCAAACCATCTCGACCCGTCCGGGAATCCGTACAACGCGCTGCTTGATCTTTCCGAGGAAGGACTGACCTTCAGTGACCTTGACAAGATCTTCTCCGAACTTATCCCGCAACTTAAGAAGATCTTGGCAAAGACTCTATCCCAAGGAACGTTTCCGAAGAAACATCCTCTAGAAGATCTCGACTACGACGTTAATTCGCTGAAACAGGTAAGCCAGAAGCTACTGCAACTACTCGGCATGCCGGAGAAGAGATTCCGGCAGGACGTTTCCACCCATCCCTTCGCCATCAAGATCGCAAGTGACGACGTTAGAATAACGACGAGATATGAGCCTAAGAATTTCAAGGCCTCAGTGTTCGGGCTAATTCACGAGTGCGGCCACGCCCTATACGAGCTGCAGGTAGACCACGAACTGCAATTCACGCCTACAGCTTCTGGAGTGTCCGCAGGCGTCCACGAGTCGCAATCCCGATTTTGGGAGAATATCGTTGGAAGGAGCAAAGAGTTCGTTCCGTTGCTCTACCCAATCCTAAAGTCGAATCTGAGCTTCGTATCCCGTTACGACCAGAAACAACTCTACTCTTACTTCAACACTGTCAGACCGAGCTTGATCCGAGTGGAAGCGGACGAGCTGACATACAATTTCCATGTTGCAATGAGATACGAACTCGAGAAGAAACTCGTACTGGGAAAGATCAAAGTCTCCGAACTACCCTCCGTATGGGACGATATGATCGAAGACTACCTTGGCATGAGACCTGAGAACGATGCAGATGGGGTTCTTCAGGACATACACTGGAGCTGGGGACAATTCGCCACCTTCCCAGGCTATTCTCTCGGAAACGTAATCGCCGGAATGCTGTGGAGCACTCTAACAAAGAAGAAATTGCTCCCGATCAAAGGAGACAGAAGCATCGTACTGTTGAAGGAATGGCTGGCAGAAAACATCCACAAGCCCGGATCAACCTACTCGCCGAAAGAGCTGCTCAACCGCGTCTTCAACAAAGGATACGATCCATCAGGACTAGTCAGCTATCTAGAGAACAAGTACCTCGCGATGAACTGAATCTCGTTAGTTCAGGTCGATACCAAAATGCCGACGTAGCAACACAGCGAACTCTTCAGGGTTCTTGACCGGTCGCTCAACCTTCTTACTGCCTTGCGTCACTATGAACCTCGTGTCAGTAAGCGTCAATCTCCCATTGGAGGTAAGAAGAGTACATATGCGATTTTTTCTGAAGTGAGACCTTGGAGATGTTTGTTGCCAGCGACATCTCGAAAAGAAATCATCCATCTTTCGGGGCCGCAAGCTGAACATGTATGCAGGCTCCCACAAACCGTCTCTTTTCATCCTCCGGGACAGAAGGGTCCAGCCATCTCTTCGAGTGAAGCGATATTCTTTCCCATGATCGGCCTGTGGTTCTTTAATGTCGAGCCGTTTTGGTTCCGTGAAACAGTCACCGAACCCCACGTCAACGAGCCATGGATGCTTGAGCTGCACGAGCAGGGTCATATGATCGAATTCTGGACTGAACCCTCCGCTCTTTCTCGCTACCCGTGCTGAGAGCATCGACACTTTGTAACCTAATTCCTCTAGCAAACTGGCAAACAGACCGTTCAGCTCGTAGCAGAATCCTCCTCGGTGATGCCTGATGATCTTGTCATAGAGTGTGTTCTCTTTCAGAATGATTGGCCGACCGATGTGGACGTCGAGATTCTCAAACGGGATCGAGAGCAGATGTCTCCTGTGTAGTCTGCGCAGATCATTCACCTTCTGTCGAGTAGACCCATGGTAGCCGATTCGGTGGAGGTAGGCCTCGGTGTCCATTACCGTTTTTCAACTTGTACCAACTTTAATCTCCTTAGATGGATGGGCCTAGGCTATCTTGGAACTTGGACTCAAGGACAAGGTAGCGCTGGTCCCAGCGTCGAGTAAGGGAATAGGGCTTGGCGTGGCTAAAGTTCTTGCCGCAGAAGGCTGCAAGGTAGTAATCTCTTCAAGGAATCAAGACTCAATCTCGAAGGCCAGTGACACGATCACAAGGGAAACTGGAAACAAGAACGTGTTCCCGGTCAAGGCAGATCTCACTCGCAAATCGGATATTGACCTTCTCGCTAATCAGGCCACAAGCAAGTTTGGGACCGTGGATATTCTCGCGTACAATACAGGCCCGCCGAAACCGGGAACCTTCGCCGATCTCAGCGACACCGACTGGGACAATGGGGTGAAACTGCTTCTGATGAGTGCCGTCTGGCTCACGAAACAGGTTATTCCAGGGATGCTTCAGAAGAAGTGGGGGAGGCTGATCTACTTCACATCCTCCGCGCTTCGACAGCCAGTCCCGAATCTGGTCTTGTCAAACACTGTGAGATTGAGCCTCGCCGGATTGTCGAAGTCCCTCGCGCTCGAATATGCTTCGAGAGGAATAACCTCGAACGGGATCATGCAAGGACACATACTTACAGACAGGCAGAGACAAGTTGCTCAGGACGTTTCCTCACGAACCGGAAAAAGCCTTGAAGAGGCTATGAAACAGATGCTCCAAGATGTACCCGCGCAAAGATATGGCTTGTCAGAGGAAGTTGGCTATCTCGTCGCGTTTCTCGCCAGCGAGAAGGCGAGCTACATCAATGGGACAATGCTTGCAATTGACGGAGGACTGATCAGATCAGTCTTCTAAACGGTTCACTAGATGTTCTCAAGTCCCGTTGATAGTGCGTACTCTAGTTATCGAATTAGTCTCGCGGAATTGAGGATGAAGACAAGCTCTGACACTACATGAATGCCCGCTGCGAATAATGGATTGAGAAGACCGTCAAAAGCTAAGGCCAATCCAATCCCATCCACAATCAGAGTGCCATAGAAATTCTGTAAGATCACTCCGTAAGCCTGTTTGCTCGCCCTCACGATTGCCGGAATCTTGCCCAGGTCATTTGTCATCAGTACAATATCCGCCTCCTCAATGGCAATATCGGTGCCCGCTCCCATACCAATCCCAACATTCGCTCTGGCTAGAGCAGGAGCGTCGTTGATTCCGTCTCCCACCATTGCAACCTTCTGACCCGTTTCCGTCATACGCTCGATGATCGAGACTTTGTCTGGGGGCAGAAGCTCCGCGTAGACCTGTTTGATTCCTGCTTGTTCACCGACGCGATAAGCAGCGACCTTGTTGTCGCCTGTCAACATAACCGTAGAGATTCCCATCTTCTCCAGTTCTTGAACCGCGGCTCGGCTCTCGTTTCTGATCTTGTCTGAGATTCCGATAATTCCGCAGGTGTGCCCTCCGTGGGCGACTATTACCGTGGTTTTTCCTTCTGAGATCTTGTTCGTGATGGTTGCTTGAGCGTCACTCGATATGTGGATGTTCTGCTCGCTCATCAGGACGGAATTTCCAACGAGGACGGGTTCCCCTTGGTATTGGGATATGATGCCTTTTCCGGCTAGATAGTCAGACGAGAGGCTTCCGGTTGGATTGGCTCCAAGCTCCTGAGCCTTCGCGGTTATTGCTCGTGCGAGGGGATGATTGGATAGTTTCTCTGCAGCAGCGGCATAGGTGAGGACCTGTTTCTGAGAACAGCCGTCAAGTCCCACGACGTCGGTTACTTCTGGATCGCCGAGAGTGAGAGTGCCGGTCTTGTCAACAACGACTGCGTTGATTTTGCTCATCTCTTGAATGTAGGCTCCGCCCTTCACTATGACGCCTTTCTTACCCAGTCCCCCCATGGCCGCTACGATTGCAAGCGGGGTTCCGGCTGCGACACCGCAGGCACCTGCAACTACGATGACGGAGATTGCTGAGATCAGATTTCGAGTTACGATGAACGTGATTATTGAGAAGGCGATGGTGAACTCGACTAGCCAGGTCGCGAGCTTGTCGGATAGTTTTTGGATCGGGGCTTTTCGGCTCTCAGCCTCCTCGACCAGTTTGATAATCTGGCCGAACACTGTCTCATTTCCGACTTTGTCTGTTTGCACCTCGAGGACGCCGGACTCGTCAACGCTGCCTGCGAACACTCGACTGCCATTAGTCTTCTCGACGGATAGAGCTTCTCCAGTTATGGCTGATTGATTGACAAACCCTGAGCCTCTGACTATTGCTCCGTCGACCGGGATCCGTTCTCCGTCTCGAACAATCACGACCTCACCTGATTGGATTGTCTCTACGTCGGTTTCGACTTCGGCTCCGTTCCGTCTGACCAGGGCTCTTCTCGGAATGGACTTTTCCAGTTTGAGGATTGTTGCTCTTCCCTTGTCGACAGCGTAGGATTCTATGAATTCTGAGAGAAGAACGAAGAAGGTCACTACAACCGCGGCCGTGAACTGGCCTACTAGTAGAGAGGCGGCAATCGCCACGGTCATGGATACTTCCATGTTTATGGAACGATGGCGGAGAGTGCGGAAGGTTTCCATGAACACTGGATACCCTCCAATCAGACTCGCTCCGATCGCTACAATATCGATTGGAGTAATACCGTGCAAGAGTCCTAGGTAGCTGACGAGTGCTGCAATCCCCATCAGAACGAGACGGATTTCGTCTTTCCTATTCTTCGGGCGAGATTCTATGGAACTCGACTCCTGGACTCCGCTGACTACCGGAAGCTCGAGTTTGGAGGTGCTCATCGGCTGCTTGCGACTACTTGTTGAAGCTCGAGGACTGTTTCCCTGACGGACCCACCTTTGCGAGCACTTGCTACGCAGTCTTCTACGAGGTCGTCAACGATAACTTCGACAACTCCATCCAAAGAGGCTCGCACTGCTGCAACTTGATGGACGATCTCGGGATAGCTGCGATCATTCTGTACCATCTTCCTGATGGCTCGCACATGACCTTCAATTCATGAGAGTCTGCTCTCGACTTCGGGCCGCTTATGTCGCGACATACCAGACCCTTGGGAGGGGATGTATTTATACTCAATTTGCGTTGCGTCAACCGAAACTTGTCTACAACATCCTATGGACAGACTCGTCTAGTCTCGTTTGACAGCAAGGTAGAGGAACGCTAGGAAGGGCAGGATAGCCCACAAAAACCCGTCCAGAACGATAGCCGGGAGTGTCACTCCGTAGTTTGATGATTGGAACCCGATTCCGGAGGACGATTGGAAGACGTACACGTTGATGAGCTGCAGAAATTGTGCTGGATTAGCGTAATAGGAGATAAGCGTCGCTTCCAATGCTACGGCCGATCCTGAAGTTCCTCCGAGGAGAAGCGTCAGCAAGAAGACTATTAGACTCCAGAAAAAGTCCAAGATGACAAAGAGCACGATACTGATCCCTAGCAGAAGCCCTGTCGATTTGACGAGGTGGGATAGTAGAAAGATCAGACCGGTGAAAGCAGCCACCTCCACTACTAGTCCAGAGATTATGGCCAGAGCGTAGTCTTGGGGTAGAGCTGATCCTAAGACCTGGTTTAGCAGGAGGTCTACTATTCCAACTGAGGCTATGGCCGCGACTGCGAGCGCGGTCAGAGTCGAGAGAAACCTTGAGATTGCGAGTCCGCGCCTGCTGATAGGCCGAGCCAACACAGATTCCAGCACGCCAGTGAGACGATCCTTACCGTAGGAAGAGTAGGCTCCAAGGATCGCTGCTAGAGGCATGAAGAAGCTCAAGATTGTGGAGAAAAAAAAGGATGCAACGTTTGTCGCTTGAGGACGGAATTGTTGTCGTGTCAGCTCAAAGACTGGCATCTGCGTTCCAGCGATGGCGGTTCCGTTTGGAGCAAATAGTTCGAACCAGACATCGGTGTTTTGGGGGAGCCCATTAGGGATTGTGGGGTCGAAGACCTGACGGTAGTCAGTCAGGTTGCCGAGAAGATCCATTTGAGCCGCGGTGTAGGGACTGTCGTCCTTGTATGTTAGAGGCGGTGGTGTGGTTGGGATTTTGTACCGGATGCTGTAGCCTGTTGGTTTGGCGCCGTAGAGCCCTGCGTAGAATGTCCGAATGTCCGCTTTTGACGCGTTCGCCTTGTCCTGCACAGTTGAGATCCAGGATGTGTATTGGAACTGCGGCTGTCCAACCACGGGAGAGGAGTACAGGTATGTGCTAAGTGAGGATGAGCCTCCTCCTCTACTCGCATTCACTGTCCAGTAATATGTTCCATTTGGAGCACTAAGAGTGATGAACGCGTAACCCTGGGAGTTTGTCGTGCTTGAATTGGCATAGGTCTGCGCGCCGGAGAGTTTCATCGATATCTGGGTTCCTTGGACTGGCTGACCATACTGATCGGAGGAGAATACTATGAAGTGGTAAGCGCCGGGGTCGCGATAGTAAAGAATGTCGGGACTGGACGAACCGCCAAAGGATGATACAACGGGAGCGGTAAACGGGATGATCGCGAGACTTATGAGAAGAATAATTCCAGTTAGGATTAATACTGATTTGCTAGTTATCGTCCGTCTAAAGTCGTAGAAGAACGGCCGTATCATCATTTTCCTGCGTCAGTCCCTCGAATGATATCGAAAAAGTACTCCTCCAGCCCAGTTCTTTCGTGCTTGATCTCCCGAACTTGGAAGCCCCTCTTGACCAGCTCACTATTGACTTGAGCCGAATCTCCTTGGAAATCTGATAGAACGATCGCGTTGCCATCCAATTGGACTGTTCCTAATGTCTTGAGATAGGAAACGGCCTCGTCGGTGACATTTTGGAGTTGTATTCTGAGTATTGTGCCCTTCGCAGCGTACGAAGCCAGCTCGTCGCGGGTTGCGGTTTTGGCAATCTTCCCTTTGTGGATGAAGACGACCCTGTCAGCGAGGTTCTCAACCTCGGTGAGAATGTGGGAAGATAACAGGATGGCTTTGTTGACCTTCTTTTGTCCCATCATGAGTTGTCGGAAGAATTGTATTCCCTCAGGGTCGAGACCGTTGAGGACCTCGTCGAAGAGGAAGTTCTGTGGGTTCGATAGCATTGAAGCGGCTAGGGCGAATCTCTTCTTCATCCCCTGAGAATATGTTCGAAACTTACGGTTCTCGAAGCCTGAAAGTCCTACTGAGGCGAGGAGTTCCTTCGATTCCTTGGTTGCTTCTCTTCCGTCCATTCCGTAGAACCCGGCCAAATATCGCATCAGTTTCCACGCCTTCGCGTTGGGCTCGAAGTTCGGAATCTCCGGGACCCATCCGATGCTCCTAGAAGCCTCAGGCTTCTCCTGAGTAATATCGTGACCATCTATCAGAACAGTCCCGGAAGTCGGAAGAGAGACTCCGACCGCGATTCTGATGGTCGTTGTCTTTCCGGCCCCGTTTAGCCCTACGAACCCGACAATCTCACCATTCTTAACGTCGAAGCTGACCGCGTCTATGGCTGGACCCTGTTTGGCCGAGAAGATTTTCGTGGCCGCTTTTATTTCAAACAAGGTCCTCTACCTTGACACAATCCTAACTCTGTTACGCTACGTCTCAATATAACAGTAAACACCGTTCACAACAAGACCGGGAGCCCAAGCTAGGGCTAAGCTAGCTCTACCACCGGATGGTCATGATCACGACTCAAGCAGGCCCAGTCGTTTCAGAATCAGCAATGCTTGAAGCGTCACCCACTTGCTAGGCTTACCTGCCTCTTCCAATTGCAAGGTCCGATCAATTCCCCACCCCTCAGTTACAAGCTCTCGCTCCTCAGGTCTTGATACCGTCTCCGTTCCATGCATAGGCTGCGATTGACGCCAGCCACGGTACACCGCCTCCAGTGGCCATTTCCCATCTACCAGTTGCTTTGCGCGCAATAATCTTAGAGCATCATCCATTCTTTCATCCTTCGGAACTCCTAACTCTGTAAGGACTCGTAATCCGTGAAGAAAGTCATAGCAGTAGTGAGTGGGATAGTGGATCTTTAGAAAGTCGAAGAGGACAACGGAATCATCCCTGTCGGACTTGTAGATCTTGTGTTTGAGAACGAACTCGGACGACTTGACGGCGGCCTGTTTCCACTCTTCTCTCGGCTCTTGCCTTATCATCTCGGAGAGAGCCCACATAGGCTCAACAGTGGCGAGGAAGGATCCGTGCTTGCCTGATGGGGCACAGTTCCAGGCCGAGTCTGATAGCTGCTTGGACATAAGCCAGCTCATCGCCTTCTGAACCCTCTCATCCTTTGCATATCCCGCTTTCGCGAGGGCCCAAACCATGTTGCCAGTATTGCAGACATGAGGCTCGAACGGTTTCTGGCTCCTAGGACGCATAGAGAATCCACCAGTCTCAACGTTGTGAAGATCGAAAAAGTGCTCCACAGCATTTGCGAACCGAGAATCCTCCGATGATACTCCCAGGTCAGCGAGAACCGCTAGCTGCCATCCTGTGGAGCTGAACTTGGGAACGTAGCAGGTTTCCTTGTTCTCCCAGTAGGTGTTCTCCTTCTGTTTCGCGAAAATCTTCGCAGCCCATCCTTCTCGACCGATCCTATCTCTAGCCTTTCGAACGGAGGAGTCTTGCTTGTCGCGTCCCATCAACTCTCTGAGTGTGAAGTATTGACTCGAAGGTTCGCTCTCCAGCAACCATTTTGAAACGGTCGGCGAGACTAGGGTCTCTTTCTGAAGCTGTTCCAATTGGGCTCATGAAAAGCATTGCATATCATCTAAAGAGCCTTTTTGCAATTCGGAGCTAACGATCCCATGTCGGCTCGTCTCCATCTCCGCAACGTTCTTGAATTCGGCATCGATCCACGAGTCCGAAAATCGGTGAGTTCTTGGGAGGACGCCTACAAGACCGTTCCACCATGGGACGTAGGCCGTCCGCAACCGGCCTTCGTAGAACTTGTGCGAGTCAGGGAACTGAACAAGGGCGGGGTTCTCGATGTTGGTTGTGGAACTGGGGAGAATGCACTCTATCTGGCGGAGAACGGGTTCTCAGTTGTCGGAGTTGATCTGTCAAACCGCGCGATTGCCGCGGCAAAGGCGAAGGCTACGGAGAGAGGGTTGAAAGTCGACTTTCGAACGGGGAACGTGCTCTCGCTAGATTTCAAAGACGGTCTCTTCGACAACGTTACTGATTCTGGACTCTTCCACACATTCAACGATATTGAGAGGCCCGTTTACGCCCGGGAGATAGCCAGGGTTCTAGCTCCGAGAGGAAGATACTTCATGCTTTGTTTCAGCGAAAAAGAGCCCACTAACTGGGGCGGACCGAGAAGAGTTGCGAGAGGGGAGATCGAAGCGACGTTCTCGCCGCTCTTCAAAATCAACTTCATTCGGGACGCATTGTTCGCCACGCGATTTCACAACAGTGGCGGGAAAGCATACCTAACTTCCGCTACAAGAATTCCCGCTTGATCCCAGCTATGCTTTCAAGGACCGGGCCCACTCGAATCACGATGGCGCCGTAGATGACGAGAGTCGACAATCACAGCCACATTCTTCTTGCGAACATAGTGGACATGGTTTCGGCCGCAAAGGCGAGGGACCTTAGTGAATATTCTATCACGGAACACGTCTCACAGTTCAGAGAGCTCAGAGAATCCATCAAGTTCGGGTCCATACACTCGACCGGGAGGATGTTCAACGACCTGAAAGAGTACACTGATGAGTTCAGGAAGGTCGATGACCATGAAGATTGGAACATGAAGATCAATCGCGGGCTTGAGATCGATTTTTCCCCACGTTTCGAGAAGCAAGTGGGAGATTTTGTCGGACAGGAAAAATGGAGCATTCTGCTCTGCTCGGTCCACGAGTTCGATGACCGGACAGACATTGAGAGAGCGTTGGGCGTGTTTGATACGATACTGGGACGCAAGCGATGGAGCGAATATCTCAGACTGGAAAATATGGCGTTAGAGAGCGACTTCGTCCCCTTCAATGTGCTCTCGCACCCTGTCAGATTGGCAAGGGGAAAAGTGAACCCTCCTCCTGAGATTGATGATCTATTGGTAGATCTCGCAAGAACGGCAAGGAGGAGGAACAAGGCGCTTGAGCTGAACGGAAACGACATAGGGTACGCTCCGCAACTCGTCCGCACACTTGCGCAGGCATGTTCGACGGCTGGTTGCAGGGTCAGCCTTGGCTCAGACGCTCATCATCCCAAAGATGTGTTCAGAAATATGGAAGCCGCTCTAGGCATCGTCGAGGAGTTCAAGCTGCAAATGTTCGCGAGCAGCGTATCTACATAATGCGACTTTCAAACATCCATGGCCCAGGGAGAGATTATTTCTTGCTGGCCTGGTAGCGGAGCAGAACGACTCCGGAACTGAACGTCTTTGTCTCTACGAGTTTGAGGGTTGCTTTATTGGCATCCCTGAAGAACCGTTTTCCGTTTCCCAGAATGATCGGGTAGACAAGGAACCGATACTCGTCGATCAGATCATGTTGCATCAACTCACTTACTAGCTGACCGCTGCCGAAGATCAAGAGGTCCTGGCCTGGCTGTTGCTTCAGCTTGGATACTTCCTTCTCGATGTTTCCCTTAATCAGGTGTGAATTGTTCCAGTCAAGCATCTCCAGGGTTCTCGACACCACATGCTTCGGAAAGCTGTTCATTCTGTGACCGTAGCCCGCCTCGTCATTCATCTTCGGCCAGGCTGCTGCAAAACCCTGGTAGGTCAATCGTCCCAGCAGAAGAGCATCGCTCGAAAAAAGCTCATCGAACTTGAATTTGCCAATTTCGTCATTCCAGAACGGGAAGGACCACTTACCAGGCTCTTCCGCGACCCCGTCAAGAGTCACGAACTCTGAAACGATTACTCTTCTCATATTTACCGCCCCGGTCGTAGCTGGTTCAATAACCCTTTGCAGCTTTCAACCACTGATTCGCGTCGCTGCACAAACGGCAACTCTAGATCCTAGACTGATTCTGTCTTGAGATAGGATGATTTTACCTGCATGATTCCTTTCTGCCGCTTCAGCTCTCCCTCCAGTCGAGTGACGTCTTGAGCTTTGCCGCGGACGAGCAGGGCGCATAGGCAGTGTGCTGCGTCGATGTGAGCGTGGAGTGAAGAGAGGATGGATTGTCGATGATGATGGGACGTCTCTGTGATACCCTCGTCAGCACCATGCGTCTCATGATTGTACACCATGACAATGGAACCGACAATGTGTCCCGCCGGGACGCCTGTCTCAAAATCTGATATGAAAGACCGCATCGCCGCCTGCAACGCCTTGGATCTGTCCCGGTAGCCGCTGTGCTCGGAGGCCTTGTCGAAGGCTTCGAGAAGCTCAGGCGGAAGAGACATGCTAATCCTAGTAACTCCCTCATCATTCAATACCAATTCACGATCAGCCTCAGAGTATTACTCAACCGGACAGCGTTGGCTAAAAGTATTACCAACTTAAGACTTTATATTACCAAACGGAAGGGTCAGGTCGAGACATCCTGTCAATATCCGCTGAGAGCCACAAGGCTCTTGGGAGACATGTCTTCTGAATTGACTGAACTCCAGTTAGATCACTCAAAGCTCGGACTCTCAACAGCCGAGAAGATCAAAATATCCGTCATATACTCCGCCTTAGGCGTTGCCACTCTCGCTGGGCTCGCAGCCTCAATTATCATCGGCCAATTGTCAGCATTGCTGGCGGGTCTCGGAGTCCTCGCCTTCACCTTCGGCCTACGTCACGGGGTTGACGCCGACCACATTGTCGCTATCGACAACACGACAAGGAAACTCCTCCAAGAGGGCAAGCGTCCCCTTACAATTGGGATGTGGTTCTCGCTCGGCCACTCGACAGTGGTCGTCGGTCTTATCGTCTCCCTCATTCTTGCCACCAACGCGGTGAGAGATCAGATTCCTGCGCTTCGAACCAGTGGCGCAATAATAGGAACAACAGTCTCCGGAATATTCCTCTTTCTCATCGGACTAATCAACGTCGTTATTGTTCTCGGGATCTACCGAGTTTTCAAGACCCTGAAACAGGGTAAGATGAACGAGTCGGAGCTTGACAGTCTCCTAGAGAACAGGGGATTCCTAAACCGCTACTTCAAAGGACTCTTCAAAATCGTCCGCGAACCCTGGCAGATCTACCCTATCGGGGTCTTGTTCGGGCTTGGTTTTGACACGGCGAGCGAGATTGCGCTGATAGCGATCAGCGTGGGTGTTGGGGTCTCAGCGGCCGTTCCTCTCTGGATGATCCTAGTTCTTCCCTTCATGTTCACCTGCGGAATGGTTCTCGTCGACATGACCGATGGGATTACTATGCTCACCGCGTATGGCTGGGCCTTCCTCAGACCGATTCGCAAAATATACTACAATCTTACCGTGACGATCATATCTGTCGCAGTTGCCTTTGCGATCGGCGGAGTCGAACTCCTCCAAGTCCTCTCCAACGAGCTGAAGCTGACCGGTCCATTCTGGAAATCGCTGGGGACGCTTGATTTTGAGACGATGGGCTTCGGAATAATCGGCATCTTCATAGTATCATGGGTTGCATCGATGGCGTATTGGAAGTACAAGAGATACGACGAGCTATACAACTAAGGCCTCCAGGGAGCCCTAAGACAGTCTACAAATGCCCGTCTTGACTTAATCGCGTGATTCAAACATCATAATCATCGGATTCCTCGGTCTTGCCGTGGGATGGGTTTTCCAGACTGCTGTCTCCGTTATCAGTTTCTCTTGTTCATCAGGCATGTGCGGAAACGCTGGAACAGTACTGCAGTTGACCGGAACCCTAACGGTCATAATAAGCTCGGTAATCCTAGCGATCGGGTTTCTCAAATTCGTTCGAAGAGTTGAGCGACACATCTACTCCCACCCCTGACAACCGAAACCAATTCCGATAGTCCTTATTAGCGAAAGGACTCTTTCGGAAGAACCAGAACGCTCCGATGCCCTCGCAGAAAAAACCGACCTCGACATCTAACAAGAAGATTCGCATCCTTGTGGCAAAGCCGGGACTAGACGGCCACGATAGAGGTGCCCTGATTCTAACGCGAGCGTTCCGAGACGCGGGCATGGAAGTCATCTACACCGGCTTTCTAGCAACACCCGAACAGGTTGCGCAGATGGCGATTGACGAGGATGTTGATGTTGTCGCGATGAGCCTCCTAAACGGTGCTCATATGACTGCTTTCCCGAAGGTCGCCAAGCTGATACGTGAGAAGGGCGGAGACGACATTCTATTGGTGGGGGGAGGCATAATTCCTGACGAGGATAAGCCGTTGCTTGAGAAACAGGGTATTACTGGCAATTTCGGGCCGGGGACGCCTCTCAAGACAATCATAGAGCATGTTGAGACAGTTGTGAGCGAGAGAGAGTCGAAAAAGAAGAGATAGGGTCAAAACCTTTCTATCTGAAGCTATCTCGATAGAGCTTGAAAGAAATGGGCTTTCTCTCGGTCATGGGCAAGGCCATTATTGGCGTTGCAGTGATCGCGCCGGTGGTGGCTCTCTATTTTGCGATGACATCGAGCGACGCGTTGGGTATGGTAGGGGTAGTTGGATTGCTTGCTGGAAGCGGAATTTTTTGCATCGGGGGTCTCTACGCTGGAATGCTTGGCCTAAAAATCGAGAAACTTTCGGCGAGACTGGACCCAGTTTCGAGGCAGAGACCCAGAAGCAAGGCAAAGAATCTCATCAAGGCCGAATGCCCTGTCGACCATCACGAGGTCGTGTTCGTCCACGTGAGCCCGTACCGGAATGACGCCTTGCCAGACGGCCTGGACCTCTTTCTAGGTTCGTGCGGCCATGAGGTCCATCGTGGAGAAATAGAGGCCGAGGCGTAGCAGACGTGGAAATCGAGTCTACGACTCAGACAGCCAGGCTGGTAATTATCGAGCGGAATATTCCAGAACCTGCGATCACGGGACCTTGCATGCTTAAGTTAGGGAGAAACCTGACCGCTCAACGTGAGACTTGTCCGACTTGATAGTTGAACGCAAGCTCCGAGAGTTTCTCGATGAGGATGTTGGCTACGGGGACATCACCACAGACTCTGTCGTTGATCCAGCGACGATGGCGATTGGACAGGTGGTTTGTAAGGAACGAGCCATTGTGGCTGGACTCGCCGAATCCGTCACCTTGCTGAAACTTGTGGGCTGCGAAGGCAAACCAAAGGTACGCGATGGCCAGGAAGTGCCCATCGGGACTGTTGTCCTAGAAACTAGTGGTCGTGGAGTCGACTTGCTAAAGGTAGAGCGGACCATGGTGAACCTGCTATGTCACATGTCTGGAGTTGCAACCGCAACCGAAGAACTCGTGAGAATTGTCAAGATGAATCGTCGGTCTGCTAGAATAGCTTGTACCCGAAAGACCCTCCCAGGTCTAAGGTACTTTGAGAAGAGAGCGGTCGAGCTTGGGGGCGGCGATACTCATCGCCTAAGGCTTGACGACGCTGTCTTGATCAAGGACAACCATCTGGCGCTGGCTGGTTCTATAACCGAGTCTGTCAAGAAAGCTAAGGCGAAGGTGAGTTTCACCAAGAAAATAGAAGTTGAGGCAACCAGCCCTCGGCAGGCAGTTGAAGCAGCTTCAGCCGGAGCTGACATTGTCCTGCTGGACAACATGACACCGCAGGAGGTGAAGAAATCAGTGGATTTGTTAGAGATGAAGAAGCTGCGAGAACAGATTCTGGTCGAAGTGTCTGGGGGCATTACTCGAGAGAATCTTGCTGGCTATGTGAAGACGGGCGTGGATGTGATTTCGGTTGGATCGATAACAAATTCCGCGGAGGCGATTGATATGAGTATGGAGCTTCACTCGGTCAAGAGATAGCCTGGGACACATCGATTAGCAATCTTAAACCGTCTGGACAAATAATACCGGAACGGGATAGTTCGTCTGGAACAGAAGATTAGATTCTGCACTACAAGGGACGGTGTCAGACTTGCATACTCCACAATAGGTCATGGGCCTCCGCTGGTCAAGGCTGCGAACTGGCTCGGGCACTTGCAGTTCGACTTGGAAAGTCCAATATTTCGTCACTGGATCAGGGAGCTGTCAAAATACAGTGAATTGGTCCGTTATGATGATCGGGGGTGTGGGCTATCCGACCGCGAGGTCAAGAGTTCTAACTTTCAGGATTGGGTGCATGACCTGGAAACGGTTGTGGATTCCGCGGGCCTTGACAAATTCGCATTGCTGGGGATGTCTCAGGGAGGCGCTGTCAGCATCGCCTACGCTGCACGCCATCCTCAGAGGGTGAGTCATCTGATTCTATACGGTGCGAGTGCGTTGGGCTGGTCGAAAATCCATACGTCGCCTGCCGAACAGGAAGAGGGAAAGGCCATGGTGAC
The DNA here is from genome assembly GCA_035935655.1 of Candidatus Bathyarchaeia archaeon. Classification (NCBI taxonomy): domain Archaea; kingdom Thermoproteati; phylum Candidatus Bathyarchaeota; class Bathyarchaeia (SeqCode); species Bathyarchaeia archaeon. The sequence goes on along the minus strand of DASYWW010000062.1, from coordinate 175,090 downwards.
GCTGATGAAGATGGGTTGGGGAAAGGACGACCCGACCTACCGTCAACTGTTTACATCTTTATTCGTTCCAGGAGGGACGGCCGAGCAGGCAAACTGGTTCAACGAGTTGCAGCGAAAATCCACGTCGCCAGAAAACGCAGTGCGCTACCTGATAGAGTTCGCCCAGATCGACGTCCTCGACCAGCTCGACAAAGTGTCAACCCCAACACTAGTCGTCCACACGCGAGGCGACCTGGTAAACCGGTTCGAGGATGGAAGAGACCTAGCAACATTGATTCGCGGAGCCCACTTCATCCCGTTGGAGAGCAAGAATCACCTGTTGCTGGAGGACGAGCCAGCGTGGAAGGACTTTCTAATCGAGACCCGACGATTTCTAGGGGTGAAAGAGACAGGACCCGAACGGTCTTCGAAAGCGAAGGAGTTAGGCGTCAAAGGCTGGCTCAGAGGACCAAAGAAATAGCAGACCTGAAGAAAATCGTTCTAGGATAGTGTTTCTGAATCGAACGCGAAACAGCTGATAGAGAAAGCAGAGAAAATCCGGAATCGAGAACACCGGCTAAAACCATCTCTCAGATTGAAAACCAAAGATGACATCTACGAGTTCATCCACAATAGGGGCCTTGTCTCGGCGCTTGGAGGAAACGAGCTTCCAAGCTTCATCGGCGCGATACTAGGCAGACCCTGGAAACCCTCCGCGAAAGGATTCACCGGATGGAATGATTGGTGGTCAATCAAGATATCCGGCGAACCTGTAGCCCGGGTTTCTAGGGAGATTGAAGGTAGAGAGGATTTTCTTGCTACCAGGATTTTCAGGGGAACCAAGACCTTCGTAAATGATGAGCTGTGGCCGATTCTTAGTCCAATAGTGACGCACTACCAGGATCCCGCAGTAAAGCAGAAGACATTCTCAGAGCTCGAACTAAAACTTCTAGAAGCGATCGGAGCCGAAGGGTCTATCCGGACTGACCAATTGAGAAAGAAGCTAAGACTGGAAGGAAAACAGAACAATTCAAGATTTCATCGATCACTTAGCAACCTAGAGAGCTATGCAATGATAATCGGCGTTGAAGATCCTCAACCAGAGACACACCTGCACGCGAACATCTGGCAGACATGGGAGAAGAGAACTGGTAGGAAAATAAGTCGCGCCAGCCTCCCGTACAACGAAGCGCTGGCGAGACTCCTCGAGAAGACGATCGATGCGTGCGTTCTCGCCCGTGAGGATCAAATCGGCAAATGGTTCCAGTGGAGTGCCGATATGGAAATGATCAAGGAAGAATCGTTGCGAGATGAAGCCTTTGTGAGGGCCGGGCCCTACCTCGTCTCATCTCGGGTTCGTGGTGTCAACAATTAATGACCTAGCAGTTCCCCGATCTCAGCTATGCCAACTTCGCCTGAGGATCCGTCGTCTCCTGACCCTGCTCGGAAAAGCCTGATCATAGAGAGGATCGAGAGGGAAGCAGGGGTCCCTAACTTAGCGAACATTCTCGCAAATCGTATAGCTCCTACCGACCTTCAATCGCTGCTTCTGGAGGTCCACGGCCGCAGGGCGAAGAAGCGAGAGGCCAGGGCAGTGCTTGAGGATCATGTTTCAAACAGGTTCACACGGCCGTCTGCTACTAGTCCACCACGCCTTCTGGAATGGGATCGCGTTGCGTTCTCACTGCTGCCGAAGTCTTTCCAGCCCATCGAACTCTCACCGGTATGCCCACTGGGAACAGTCTCCGTGCTATCCCATATCAGCCAGGACTGGACCGTTTCGACGATTCGGAATACTGAGGTTGTTGCTGATTCGACAAACGTGCTCGCGCTTGAGTGTGCGGTCCGACGCCGCGAGCGCAGGAACTTTTCTTCAGGTAAAGCCGATTCAGTTCATCTGGCGTCGAGCCATCGCCTCTTGAGAGGCCAGAAATTTGGCGTTGGCCCGGTACTAGACAACACTTCAGAGTCTTCACCCTTTGCAGTGCGGGTCGCGATTCAGGGAATCTCGGGTTCGAGACCGAGACTCTAGTGCTCCATATTGGATTCTATCTTAGGGCACTGAGACGGGTTTTGGGCACAAAGACTGTTCTCCGGGTTGCTGTTTCTGACTTCGGGTCCAAGGTGCCGCGACCGATGGTTCAATCAGAAGTGGTTGTGAAGCTTCAGGCTGTTAACAAGAGAGTCAGAATTGGAATCGACCAGGATCGGAAGCAAGGCAGCGGGTATTATGGTCAGTTGTGTTTCAAGATCTTCGCAACTCCTTCCAAGGGTGGGGAGCATGAGCTTGTAGACGGTGGAGATGTGAACTGGACCCAGAAGCTCCTAAACAATGCGAAGGAGCGCCTCATCATCAGCGGATGTGGCAGCGAGCGACTGTGCGAGCTCTTTGAACCGGCCGGTTCCCTCAAGAAGCACTAAACATCCCTACCGTGTCTTGGGGAGAAAATCGACATCGAACGGATAGCTATGCTAAAAACACGGCTAGAACCTACTAGATCCTTGAGGCTTTGAGAATGTGCAGAAATATCAGACCGCTCTTCAACTTCAAACCTCCCGCAACAGACGCGGAGATTCGGGATGCTTCCTTACAGTTCGTCCGAAAAATCAGCGGGTTTAGACAACCGTCAAAAGCAAATGAGCGCTCATTTCGTGCCGCGGTCGACGAGATCGCGCACGCATCAAACCAACTTCTTAGATCGCTTGAAACGAACGCACAACCGAGAAACAGAGAACTGGAGATTGCCAAAGCAAAAGCTCGCTATGCAACCAGGTTTGCTACGAACGCGCCAGCCTAGTCGGACTCGACATTCTCTAGAAATGTCGCTGATGGAACGAAGAAGAGGTTCCCCGTGACCGCCCGGCTAAAATCCAATAATCGATCATAGTTGCCTTGCGGCTTGCCGACGAACATGTTCTGAAGCATCTCCTCTATCGTCCGAGGTGAACGGCTGTAGCCTATGAAATAGGTCCCAAATTCTTTCTGACCGGCATGACCAAAGGGCATGTTGTCCCGCAGAATCTTAACCTCCTTCCCATCCACAACTATCTTGGTCAGCGCGTTGTGCGCGTAGGTTGGCTTGGTCTTATCGTCCAATTCCACGTCATTCAGCTTTGTGCGTCCAACAATGTTTTCCTGTTTTTCTGTCGGTAATGCGTTCCAGCGGGCCAGATCATGGAGATACTTCTGAATGATCACATAGCTTCCCCCGGCGAATCCAGGATCCTCGCTTGTGATCAGGGTCGCATCAATAGCTTCTTGGCCCTTAGGATTCTCTGTCCCGTCGACGAAGCCGATGAGGTCGCGGCTGTCAAAGTAACGGAACCCTTGAACCTCGTCTACTGGGCTGATTGCGGGTCCCAGCTTCGCCATGATCTGCGTCGCCAGCTCGAAACATAGATCCATGCGCTGCGCGCGAACATGGAAGAGCATGTCTCCCGGTGTCGAGACGGCATGACGTTCTCCGGCTCGGATCTCGCGAAACTTGTGGAGCTCTCTCGGCCGCGGCTTCCCGAATAACTGGTCCCATGAATCGGATCCGAACCCGATAACACAGGAAAGAGTTCCTTCTTGTTCGCGAAACCCTACGGAACGCACGAGCGCGGATAGATCTGCGCAGAAGGAGCGGATTGCAGCTCGATGCCCGGCCCCCGGGTTGATTGTAACGACTAGAAAGATCGCGGCGCGAGTCAGAGGTGTCGCGACAGGCTGTGGGACAGCAGACGGACTGGTTGACGCTCTAAGCGTCATGAGCACAAGTTCGCTTAGAGTACTGAAAACGTTTGCTGTCTATTCTCTACTGCTGTCGTATTTGCTGGCTAGGCAGGTGTTGTCAGTTCGAGCTTCTTCTCTTCTTTCAGAAAGCTCAACAGTGCGGCGCTGACTTCATCTGAGTGTGTCCATGATATGAAGTGCGGTCCATCCTTGACAACGACCAGGCGTGCTCCAGGGACCATCTTTGCGGTTCGCTGTCCAGAGGCAGGGAAAGGAACGATTCGGTCTGCATCGCCGTGAATGACCAGAACAGGCACTTGGACGCGAGCTAGATCCTTCCGGAAGTCCTCAAGCCACGTTGAAACACAAGCTAGACTGGCAGTGGCTCCTGCGCTTGCGGCGATGTTCCAGCTGGCTTGGACGGCTTGTTCGCTGACTCTCTTGCCTAGGAACTGGTCGGTGTTGTAGAAGTTTTTGAAAAACTCGGTGAAGAACGCGTAACGATCCGCCTTGATCGCAGCCTGAATGCCATCGAAGGCACTGCCGTCAACGCCCTCTGGGTTGTCCGGTGCCTTCAGAAGATACGGTGGAACTGACGAGATGAACACTGCTTTGCTGACGTCTTTGGATCCGTATCGTCCCATGTAGCGTGCGACTTCGCCACCGCCCATCGAGAAACCTACAAGCGCGAAATCATGAAGGCCCAGGTGGTTTACGAGTTTCTGTAGGTCTTCGGCGAATGTGTCATAGTTGTAGCCTGAGGTCGGCTTGCTCGACTTACCAAAGCCCCTGCGATCGTAGGTGATGACCCGATACCCCCCAGCCAGAAGAACTGGCAGTTGTTTCTCCCAGGATGCACCGCTCAACGGATAACCATGGATCAGTACAACGGGCTTACCCGAACCATGGTCCTCGTAGTAAAGATCAATATCTCCAGAGTTTTCCTTACCGACACTAACAATTGGCATAAGTCTCGTCTCAACCCCATTAGTTCTTATCACTATCGATTATCCATTTGCGAATTTTCCTAGAAACATCGCCAACCAACACAGCGTCCGCGCCTATTTCCACTTAGTTAGTATTTCCTCTCTACGGAAAGTGGCTGTACTGACGCGGAAGAGAACTAGGTCAACGCCTGCGAGAATCCCAGAGATAATGAGAAGAGTGTTGGTGTCGAGCGATATCAACCCAATCTCCGCTCCGATGTAGATGCCCATGAAGGGGGTGAACATGAGAGCCCCGAGCTGTGCGCTGCACGCGCATCGCTAACCCTTGCGGATGACTATACTTAGCTCGACACTTAGAACTGCAGCCAGTGGTGCGAGAAGCAGAAGCATGACACCGATGATCCAATTTGGAAAGTAGAGGTAGCCGAGCGTGGCGTAAGTTTCGTTATCGATGAGAGCCATGAAGATCGTGGCGCCCGCATAGGTCGCGATGATCGATGGCAGAAACGCTGCAATGCTCTTTCCAAGCAGAATCTCCCCGTCGGTAGTAGGGGTTGCCAGTAACCGTTCCAGGCTTTTCTCAACTTTCTCGCCCACGATGCTATACGAGGCAATCGGGGTGGGAATCAACGCAGCAACGATAACGAAGAAGAAGGCGAACGCATTCAGAAGTCCCATGAGAACCGGGGCCGGTATTACCGCACCCTTGTTTAGCACGAACCTGATCACCAGTGGGAATAGAATCGCGAGCAAGACTGGAAGAACGACGAGGGTGTAGCGGATCGACTTCTTACGCGTGATAACTTTGAGGTCTTTCGCCGCAATAATCCACGAAGTTCCAAGGTTCATTTTTTCTTTTTCACGAGTTTCAGATAGGCATCTTCTATCGTTGAACCTAGCACGGAGACAGACTGAACGTTGCCGCCTGCCTCGACAATGGCGCGGATAATTGCAGGATTCTCCTTTTCAGGATTCACCACGTCAATCATTAACTTGTTGTTATCACTGACCATCTTTCCAATCGATATTTCTTTCAACGCGTTCAGAACCGCGTCGTTTACCCTCTCTAGGTGAATTACGGTCTTCCTACCCGTCACCGATTGTTCAAGTTCTTCGGGAGTGCCTATTGCCATCAGCTTGGTGTTGAGTATGCCGATCTTATCGCAGATGCGTTGCGCTTCGTCGAGGTTGTGGGTGTTTAGAAAGATGGTCTTCTTCTCATTCCTCAGCTCGAGAAGAAAGTCCCTCACTGTCTTAGATGACTCTGGGTCTAGATTGACTGTCGGCTCGTCCAAGAACAATACGTCCAGTTCGTGAATTAGCGCGCGTGCTATCGCAAGTTTTTGCTTCATTCCTTTCGAAAATGCTCCGGCCATGACATCTTTCTTCTCCCAAAGTCCCAGCATCTTGAGGAACCGTTGGATGTTCTCCTTCCTCTGCGTCTCTGAACATTTGTACAGCTTCCCGTAAAAATCCAAGTTGTCATACGCAGTCATATTCTCGTAGAGACCAACATTGTCAGGAACCAATCCGATGATCTTCCTGATCTTCAGAGAATCTGCATCGTTACCCACCTCGAAATTCGCTATCCTGGCCGCTCCACTGGTCTTTGATATCAAGCAACAAAGCATCCTGACCGTAGTGGTCTTCCCAGCTCCGTTGGGTCCGAGGAACCCGAAGACCTCTCCTTCCTCAACGCGAAGGGTCACACCATTGACCGCAGTCAGATCGCCAAACTTCTTGGTCAGGTTCACAGTCTCTATCAAACAGTTATTCAGCCGCTTGTGAGAGCTGACCATCAGTTTGAAGGGTAAAGACCCTTGCCTTGGACCCGCTCAGAGCTCCATGGAGCCGAGAAAAGAGGGAATTGTTGATATCTGGTCCAAATTCTCGTTATACAAGAGGATTCCGCGTGTCCAAGACCCCGAGCGAGATTGTCACTGAACGGAAAGACGAGATCTTCCATGAGATCGACAGTAGTAGTGACAGGTTTGTCGAACAGCTCCAAGCCCTCTGCAGACAGCCGAGCGTGTCAGCCCAGAACTTTGGACTAGACGAGACTGCTGCGCTGGTTCACAAGTCTCTCAAAGAGATAGGCTTCACAGCGGAACAGTTCTTCCCAAGCAAGGGTCCTCCTGTAGTATTTGCTGAGCTCCAATCCAAGACCGGCAGAAAGACGCTTGTCATCTACAATCATTATGATGTGCAACCGGTCGAGCCTCTCGAGCTGTGGAAGAATCCTCCGTTCTCGGCAACAGTTGAGGATGGCAGAATCTATGCTCGTGGGGCGAGTGATAACAAGGGAAACATCGTCTCTCGATTAATGGCGATTAACGCGTTCTTGAAGGTAACAGGAACCGTTCCCTGCAACCTCAAATGGGTAATCGAGGGTGAGGAAGAGATTGGCAGCCCTCATTTCTCCCAGTTCATCTCGTGGTACAAGGAGAAGCTGAATGGAGACGCGGGCATTTGGGAGTTCGGAGGTCTCGACTACGAAGACCGCCCTCTAGTTACCCTGGGCCTGAAAGGAATGCTCTATGTTGAGTTTAGAGTTCAAACCGCGCTGAAGGATTCGCATTCGGCCCGTGCGGCAGTTGTAGAGAATCCAGCGTGGCGTCTGGTCCGGATGCTGGACACGATCACGGACGAGGATGGGAGGATCATGGTAGAAGGTTGGTATGACGACGTCAAACCGTTCTCTCAGGAAGAGCTGGAGGTTATACGGGCGATGCCGTTGGAAGAGCATAGTATTCGAGACGAGCTAGGGGTCAAGAATTTCCTCTACGGCCTGACAGGACTCGAGTTCAAGAAAGCATTCTATGGTAATCCGACGGCGAACATCGCGGGCATCTGGTCGGGATACACCGGCCCTGGACACAAGACAGTTCTCCCATCTGTTGCCCAGGCGAAGATGGACTTCCGGCTCGTGCCTAACCAGGATCCGGTTAAGCTGGCTGGGAAGCTGAAACAACACCTAGATCGACATGGTTTCGGGGATGTGGAAGTGAATCTTCAAGCCGAAAATCCTGCGGCACGGACCTCTATCGACGCACCGATTGCGAAGATTGCCGCTAGGGCTGGAAGGGAAGTGTTTCGCAAGGAGCCCGTGACACTCGTGACCTCCGCGGCTTCGGGACCGATGCACTATTTTACAAACGCACTAGGGCTGCCGACCGTAGCTATTGGCTGTAACCACGCTAAGAGCAATACGCATGCTCCTAACGAGAACCAGAGGATCGATGTGTTTGTTCAAGGAAGCAAGTGGATAGCAAGAGTCATCGAGGAGTTCGCCAAAGCCTAGAAGAAAGTTGAGTCACCGAGCTACTTTTTGTCTTGTGAGCTTGAGTGTAACAACGAATTTGTTTTCATGATCAGTCGCTGACTCTACAACACCTAGCCCGCTCCAACCGTCTCCGCGATCATCTTTGAATTTCCATGAGATCTCGGAGTCGTTCGGGCGTACTCGGCCTAAACTAACCTTGCCTTGTATGTGGGAAATGCGATTGGACATGCCTGCCGAGGCGATGTTAGAGGCAACACGATCATGCAATAGATTCATGATCCCCGTGAGTGAGCTGGGTTCTGAAACAAGGATCTTTGCCTCCCAATGATCAGTATCGCCGTCTGTGGAGATCATCTCAGCCTGGGCTCCCTTCAAACTTGCGTTTCCGAAGGCCAGTCCATCGGGAAGATATCTATCGGCCAAAGCTCCCCGCGCATATTTCGAGTCAGGATCCCAGTGGTATTCCATACCAAGAGCGACTGACTGGGCCTCGCCTCTGCCGCGCATTTTGGAAACCAGGTGAAGAGCGGCATCGATTCCTGACGTGAGACCGGCGGCGGTGATTACCTTTCCATTATCGACATAACGTTGGTCATGGACGACTCGAGTGTTTGGAAAAGTCAGAAGGTCATCAACCATGCCATATGTCGCCGTAGCCGTTTGACCAGCCAATAAGCCCGCCTTTCCCAGAAGGAAAGCACCCGTGCACACGGACATGATGTGGCTCACATCTTTCGCCTTAGCCTGAATCCACTGGATGAGTCGTGGGTCGTCCATCGCTGCACCGACGCCTCCACCAGGGATCAACAGGATGTCTGCCTTCGGACTGTTCTCAAAGGTGTAATCAGCAACTATTTTCTGACCGAAAACCATGGTAAGAGGTTCCTGGCTCTTGGCCACCGTGTGAACCAAAAAACCCGCAGTGCCGAACACTTCCCAAGGCCCTGCGAAATCGATGATCTGAGCTCCGTTGAAGAGAAGGATGGCCACAACAGGGGGACTGTCCCAACCGCTCCCTAACGGAACCAGCTTCATTCCGCAATGAGGGCAGTTACCGGGCTTATCGAATTTGATCTTATCGCACTCCTGTCCGCATGGCGGGCAGGAGTAGACGTTCGTGGGCGTGCCATGACTAGGACGTATTGTGATAACTGTTGGGTGCTCGCTTGCCATCTCGTAATCGTCCCTTGAGCTAGGGGCGACTCATTTCAGTGCATGGCTTTACAAATGTAAATAGCTAGTTGCCGAATGCTGTTATCATGTGGATGATCGCGGCGAGGAATAGTAATCCTGTTATCAACAGGTGTGAGGGTTTCCAGTAGGCGAAGACTTTCTTCATCGCCGGCAGTCTTTTGTATACGTAACGTCCGAAGACTCCGCTCGCCGCGGAGGCGACCAGCAGCCACGTGGTCAGGCCGGCAAGCCCGTGGTCAAGGAGGTCGCGCTGGTTGAACTGGTAGGGGAAGCCAGCGTGGACGAGGACTGCGATGAGACCAATGAAGCTTAATGTGATGTGTATCGAAAGCCACGGTCGGACCCCACCAACCGCCTTGATGAAGCCGATCCATGCGCTCCTCTTGACGATAGTGTAGAACTGAGCCGCGACGAGAAGAAGGGAGCCAGTGTAGGCTAGTGCCAGCCCGATTTGCGACCCGCCTTTTAGGCCATCGAAGGATCCGGTTATCGCCCGCCGATACTCCAAGAGAACTACGACGACAATGAAACTGACGACTAGGAAAACCGGCCACGTGTATGTGGTCAAGGAGACTTTTCGTCTGGATGGGATCACGGTCTCTTCTGCTCCTGAAGAGACTTCAGCCGATTCCGATTGCGGGTAGCTACAACCCGGCCGATGACGTCTCTCATTCCGAAGCCGGTAATGAATGCAGACCCACCGACTACTGCGAGCGTGATAAGGGTTCTGACATTCAGAGATCGGAAACCGCTTTCATTGCCTCCTCGCGCAGTGCCACCTCCGAGAGAGAACAGGCCGTAAGCCGCGATTGCGATGATGGCCAAGACTACGACGGTAACGACGATGCTTCTCTTGGTCGACACGAGCTGGCTCTCCTACAGACGCGAGGAGAGTCTGGCGGAACCGGGTGAGACATCAAATGTTTGTCACGCAATCCCGGTCTGCGGAGTTACGGGTCTACTCAAGAGCCATATGGAATCTTCGCTCGGTTCTGAGAACCAGCCAAAATCTCAACATGGGCTGACGAGGCAAGCCATTTTTGGGGACGAGGCCTACGCGTGGACCTGCAGGTTCGGAAGATTGGAGATCAGGCCGCTCCAGAAAAGAGACTATTCCGATGTTCGAGAAATTTACAAAACTGTGATCGATGAGTATTTGCAATACCAAAGACAGCGATCAGGAGAAGTATACGATCCAGTTGGACCCCACCTTGACGCTGCACAACTCGACTTCTACGTCGCAACTCATAGTAGCTTTGTTGCGATAGAGAATAGGAAATTGGTTGGGTTTCTGCTGGCTCAGCTTCTCAGCTGGGTTAATGACTGGGACAAGGCGCTCTGGCTTGAGTACATCGCAGTTCATCCTGCTCACAGGCGAAGAGGGGTAGGCCTAGCTCTAATCTCAGCGGCCAAAGAATTTGCACGAAGACATGATATCAAAGGATTGTTTGCCACTCTGAATGTAGACAATGAAGAATCGAAGAGTCTCCTGCTTAGGGCAAAATTCGACGTGAAAGACTGGAGAATCGCATCCCAGGCATTATAGAGGCTTTTGGTCTTGTCAACGCTTCTTTTGGTGCAGTTTTTGCTGGTCCTGCGCTCTCAGTCTCGCACGAGCGAGTTGTCTCAGTGTCCCCAGTTGAGTGGGGCTTGTTGTCTTCCTGTTTGCAGGACCCAGTAGTCATGTAGTTCCTTGCACAATCCGTTCCTTGCGAAGTGTAGCGTTACGCATCCGGCGAGTGTTACATCTTCCACTTTCTCTTTCATCGTTGTCCAGTATTCGACTGCGGCTCGGGAGCCTTCTACGACGGGCTTTCCAAAACGAACCTCGTATACCTGTCCGACATCCAACGCCCCCAACGTATAATCCAGGATGCTCTTCACACCTTGATTCGCCGGACGAAAGGGATGAGATTGGTACGTCGCGTCCTCCGCGAAGAGAGAGGAAATCGCTTTTGCATCTTTCTTCAACCATGCTCTCGTGTAGTTGCGAATCCATCTGTTCACGACTAGCCTAGTACTAGCCATCTTGAGCCCATTCTTCACTCAGCGATACCGAAATATCATTTTCTATGAGGCTTCGAAGTGATCCATCGTCAGTTTATTATTTGGTATTGCGAGCGGATATAGTTCTGACCGTTGATCAGTCTCACACTTCTCAAGTCCAATATAGATTCGGGAGCGGAGACCTTGAAGGGATTCCCTGTTGAGGTGAAGCAGGGCGAGCTGCTCTGGATTGACGCTGAGAGCCCGACAGAGCAAGAGCTGGCCGACCTGAAACAGCGGTTTGGACTCGACGATTACGCGGTCGAGGATGTCGTCCATAAGAATCAGCGGCCGAAACTTGAGGACTATGGGAAGAACGTCTTCGCAGTCATCCACGTACCAGTCGTGAAGAACCGGAAGAGCGAGATAATCGAGCTTTTCGTGTTCTTCCAGAAGAACTGGATCATAACCATCCACACCGTCGAGTCAGAGCTAATCCATGCTGTCGACTCGCGAATCAAAACAAGAGGCCTCTCCCCACTCACGACCACTCCCACCCCTGACCTCTTGTTCTACGTCTTCCTGGATTTCGCGGTCGACGCGTATTATCCCATCCTTGATGAAACGGAGGAGCGGCTTGAGGAAATCGACAAACAAGCAGCTACAACCTTCAAGACACGGGTGAAGAGAATGGAGAACATCATCAACATCATAACGACGATTGAAGCCGTGCGAAAGCGACTGATGACCCTCAGGCACTCTCTCACGCCGACCAGGGACATGCTTGGGATGGTGATGCGCGGTGCGGTCCCGTTTGTCGCGGATACCAGTCTCAGAAGCTTCAGAGACGTGTACGACCACTCTTTCCAGCTATTGGAAACAATCGATAATGATCGAGACAGGACAAGTGATGTCCGGGATCTCTACATCAGCCTCCACTCAGCCTCGACAGACAATACAATAAAGGTCCTCACACTTGTCGCAACAATATTTCTACCGCTCACTCTACTTGCAGGAATCTACGGAATGAACTTCACCCCAGGCTTCTTCCAACCTGGATCCAGCGACCCACTCGGATTCTACATCCTGATTCTAGCTATGTTCATCATATCGCTGGGATTCGTCTACTACTTCAAGAGAAGCGGCTGGATCTAAGATCAACGCCAACGAAGCGCACTTACAATCTATCAAGGAGTAGATTGCCAGTCTTCAGCGCTTAGATCTTGGGGCGGGCTTTCGCGTAGCCATTGGGACGGGGCCGGTCCCGTGGCTCCATGCCACCTTTACCAACTCTTTGAGAGCTGAGTTCTTCGTTTCTTTCAACGTTCTAATCTTAATGTGTCGCGCTCGTTTGCCGCTACCTTGTAGCAAGTGATCCGGATCATCCAGCTGTGCGCCGAACAAGAATCCTAGCGTAACATACTTCTCCGTTGGTGAGATGTAGCAGATGCGTCCGAGAGGAGAATCGTCAAGCGAGAAGTTGATTGCGTCATAGTATAGGAATTCGTGCGCCTTGGGCATCGTATTTCTTGTTATCTTGCGCAATTCTGCGCTGATCCGCCGTATTTCCTCGGGATAGTTCGAAAGAAATTCTTCGATGGGATCAGGCATGGAGATTCTTCCTCTGTTTGTCTAGGTCATCTGTGTCAGATTTTCTGATGGTCCAATGTGATACCGATCATCGCTGAAGAGTATTTTGGCTAAGAGGATTGGCCCAATTTACAGAATGGTTCTTGATAGATCGAGTCCTGAGAATCAGATGCCTTTCCAGCAGGCCTTCTTGTTCTTGTCGTACCAAGCGTTGACGTACTCTCCACCACTGATCCGGTTGCATACGAAATTCGCATCGCAATAGTCGCAGAGCTCAAGGTTTCCTATGACCCATCCTGTTCCCGGGTTCATGTCAGTCTTCAACTCCACCATCTCTTCCGACAATCCTTGCGTCAGAGTGTCCAGAGAATTGTTGGTGCAATGGTTACAACCTTTGGTACACGGAAAGGGCTCTACCGTATAGAATGGACCGTTGGACCCGTTGGCGGTATTGTGATAGTCACAGAAGAACGCACAAGACGCCTCTGCCGGTGAGAGAGATACTGTAACTCCCGGTGGAAGGAATATGTTGTACGCCCCCTTGGTCCCGAGATTGGGAACGGTGCCCGATGAGATCCAGCTTGCAAGATTCTGTCTGATTTGCCCATCGGATATTTTCGCCGCGGGAGCCGTCTTAATCATAATGAGGGAGTTGAGCTTCCCAATCCCAACATTGTATTGCGATAGCCCCGCGGAATACGTCTTGTCAGTCTCTATGTCGACAACAGCCTTCTCAATGCTCTGTACCCACGGTGCAGCGGCCGAGCTTGCAAAGTAGGGACCCCAATAGACGTTCTGCCAGGTGTAACCGTTCTTCCATAGTGGACCGCCACCATATTTCACATTGGCGGATCTAGCGCGGAGCTGGTTTCGGTGACGACAGGGACTGGCATAGTGCCATATTCCGGATTCTTGACCGGCTGTGGCCCTCACGCCGATATGTTCGAAGCCAGAGATCGACTTACCGCATACGTTGCAGGTTGCAATATTGCTGCAGGATTCGCATCTATCTTTCTCGCTCGGGTTTGAAAAATTACTGAAGAGACCTGAGTCTTTTCCTAGGACCCTTGACATGTCGCTTTCAGCGCCCTTTACAAGGGTCTCAATCTAAATTGTAATGTTCCCCGGCGTCCAGTTCTAGGGTATAGCGTCCTCTGTTTGTGTCAGCCTTTCCAAATTCCTAGGGCAAGGCCAACCAGAAACGCTGCGGAGGTGATTGGCAGTATGCTTGCGACTGCCGAGGCTTGGCTGGCCACGGCTGGCGCTTGCGAGAAGACCCGGTATATCGTTGCCTTCGAGGAATCGCTCAGTTGGAGGTTGATGTAGCCTGTTGCGACAAGAAAACCGACGAGAGAAATGATCGCGAGCCCGAGCTTCACAGTCTTCTTGAGCACAATCCCTACCAGGAAGCCTATCGCGAGCAAAACTAGTGCAGGGACGATCGCCTCTGATCCAACATCGAATACAGACGCCAGGGATTCTCGTCCCTCCAATTCGTCCGCGAGCACTCTTAAGCTAGGCCAGTTGGAGCATACGCTGGATGGCCAGGCGCGCCTTTCCAGCCGTCTCTTCCGGGACTCTGACCTCGTGGACCATGTTTCTCAGCGAGTTAGCCACTTTCTCCAAAGTTATCGTTTTCATGTATTGGCAGACAGCGTCCTCTTTCACCGGGAGGAACATCTTGTCCGGGTTCTCTTTTCGCATGCGATGAAGGATACCAGTCTCCGTCGCAACAAGGAACTTGTCCGAGCTCGACTCTCTTGCGCGACGAACCATACCCTCGGTGGAGGCAACATGAATCATCGGCATGTTGAAATCGCCCTTTTCAGCAAAATAGAGAAACTGGGTAACACATCCACACTCAGGATGAATCAGAAACTCCGCGTCGGAATTCTCAGCAAGCTTCCGATTCACAATATCCGGTGTTATCCCTGCGTGAACATGGCATTCCCCCGGCCAAATCTCTATCTCGCGTCCGGTCTTCTCCTTGACGTATGCTCCCAAGAAAAGATCCGGAAGGAAGAGAATCTCTCGATCTTTAGGAATACTGCTAACGACCTTCACCGCGTTACTGGAGGTACAGACATAATCGCTCTCGGCCTTAACCTCGGCAGTCGTGTTGATGTACGAAACAACGACCGCGTTCGGGTGCTCTTTCTTCCAGGCCCGTAACTTCTCCCCATCGATCGTCGCCGCTAACGAACAACCAGCACCTAGATCCGGCAATAACACAGTTTTCTTTGGCGAGATAATCGAGGCCGTCTCTGCCATGAAGTGAACTCCACAGAACACGATCACATCCGCAGGCGTTCTAGCCGCAGCTTGCGATAGACCTAATGAGTCCCCTACAAAGTCCGCGATGTCCTGGACCTCTGGAACCTGGTAATTGTGCGCTAGAATGACCGCGTTTCTCTCCTCTTTCAGACGCAGAATCTCCGCTGCCAGCTCCCCGTGTCCGTTGAACTGGAGCATCTGAGCCATAGGAGAACGTACTAGAACTCGCAAATTCCCGTGTTAAACATTGCCCCGAAAGAGCGGATTAGGCCTCACAAATCAACGATACCGGGCGCTCCTCACTAGGTCTTCGCAAGCACAAAATGCGTTTCAATGGGAAATGTCAACCCATCGTCGTTGACACAAGACTGGAGAGCCTCACTCACATCCTCAAGCAACGCTTGCTGAGACCTGCTTTCTGCTCTAGCGACCATGGGCCCTAAAGGTGATGCCGCCACATAACGCTTGACGAACTCATCCGGAGACGGAAAGAACAATCCCTTGAATGCTGTATGGATTTTCACGTTATGAAATCCGGCCCTCTCAACCAGAGAGCGCAATTCGCTTTCACTTGCCAGACTAAAGGGCGACCGCATAAATGCGGCTGCCTCTGAGCCAATATGATTTGCTAACGCTTCTGTGAGGGACTGGAACCCGGGACAATTGCTGATAGAAGTCCAAACACTAAGGGCAAGCCTTCCACCGGGAACCAAAACACGGTGCATCTCCTTTGAGGAAGCAAGACGGTCAGGAAAGAACTGCAGCCCTTGTTGGCACAAAACCAGATCGAATGTTTTGTCAGAAAAAGGCAAGGCCATCGCGTTACCTTCTCGCCATTCGATACTCTCTGTTCCTGCAGATGCTGAGCGGGCAACTGTTAGCATGCTAGGGTTAAGATCCAACCCAACAACCTTCCCCATCGGGCCTGAGTGTTGGGCTGCAAGTCGGGCTACAATTCCCGTTCCACACGCTACATCGAGAACGCTTTCACCTCGCACAGGAGCGGCTAACTTGACAAGGTCTACTGCCCAAGGGCCAAAGAGAGATGGGACCATGTAACGCTCATAGATTTCTGGCCCACTACCGCCGTAATCATTCCATGCACTTTGTTGCTGGCCAGTCATATTCTACATCATTGGGGATTGGAGTCTTGCGATTGTGGATGAGACCTTGTCGACGTATTCTTTCAGTCTGGAGAGCATGATTGCTGCGGTAATGACGCCGATTACCTTGTGGTCCTTCAAGACTAGAACTCTTCGAATCCCTTTGTGAGCCATCAGCTCCGCGACCTGATCAAGTCCGACGTTCGCGTCTACGGAGACGAGATCACTTGTCATAATGTCTCCGAGCTTCACATGCGAAGGGTCTTTTCCCTCGGCCACAATCTTGGAGAGATAGTCCCACTCGGTAACTATCCCTTCCGGGCTGCCAGTGGAGGATGCTATGATCGCGTATCCATGTCGTTTCGCTTTCATCTGTCGAGCCGCTTCTAGCGCCGATGTTTCTCTTGAGAGAGAAAGAAACTCCTTCTCGACAATGTCTTTCGCAACTAGGACCATGGCAAATATGGGATAGGGCTCGAATAATTAATGGTAACCGAGAGGGACCTGACCACTCGTCGCAGGTCCAAACCTAAATCAACATACCCTCAGGTGAATCAAGCTAAGAGAGTGAAGTGGGGGCAACCGAGCGAGGGTTGGAAGACGAAAGCCACGGTTTCCAGGAAGGAGAAAGAATTGCAAAGGTCTCCATCTGGACCTTATTGGCTCTCGGCATTGTCGAGATAGTCTTCAGCCTAATTAGCGGAAGCATCTCACTTCTCGCAGATGGTATTGACTCCATCTCGGACGCGGTAGTGAGCTTTTTTGTCTGGGCCGGTCTCCGCATCTCACGCCGCAAGCCCACTCGCAGGTTCCAATTCGGCTACTACAAAGTCGAGAGCTTCACAGGCCTCATCACCGCGATCGTTCTCGTAGCAGTCTCAGGCTACATTTTCCTGAGATCCTACAGGGCTCTCCAGCATCCCGTACCTCTTAATGCGCCTCCCCTTGCTCTAGCTGTGCTTCTAGCCGCAGGATTGGGCTCTCTCTACCGTGCCCTCCAGATGCGCAAAGTAGCCAACAAGTACAACATCTCCTCTCTGAAACTTGACGCGAGAAACTCGATCAAAGACGCGTCCTCATCATTCGTAGCCTTCGGCAGCGTTCTCGTCGCGTCCTTCGGAATTCACTTCGCGGACGCCATTGGAGGAATGCTGGTGGCAGTCTACATTCTTACGGTCGCCTACGTAGCTCTGCGAGAATCCTCCCTAGTCCTCCTTGACGAGTTCCACGAGCCAGAACTTTCTCACGAAATAGAACGTCTGATAAGATCCCATACCGATGTCAGGGGAATAAGAGATCTCAGGCTGCGTCGAGCCGGCCCATTCATAACGGGGGCACTAGAGGTAGAGGTTGAGGGAAATATGACGTTGAACGAGGCTCACGAAGTCGCCACGGAACTGGAAGCCTCAGTCAAATCTAGAATCCGAGGCTTGCGAAGGCTGGTCGTGACGCCGGTCCCCATTGTCGATCCTCACCAACACCCCCACGAACACTTCACAACATAGGCTTCAGTCAGAGAAAGAGGCACCGTCCAGGGCCACATGTTGAAATGAGCAAGCACAAGAGTGTGGTGAAGAATTACCCTACAGGTTCTGCGCTGGCGACTCTTGATTCGGGAACTCCCTCGAACTTTTGGCCTCTTAATGCTGAAGGGACTACGGCAACGAGGCTCATGATTCCCATTATCAGGAATATGGTATGCATGGGACAAACGAACAGGGCAATATTAGACGCGTTCGAACTCGTTGGGGTAATGCCTGCAAAGACTTCTTGGAGAATATTGTACGGGATGCTTGTCGCCAAGACAACGAACGCTATCGAGAGACTGAGAAGTGCTCCTGTTGTGACAAGAGTCGCTGACATTCCTGAAGCAACGCCTCTCCTGGTTACCGGGGTTGCGTTCATGATTGAGCTTATGTTTGGTGCCACAAACATTCCACCACCGGCTCCGCTAACAACCATGAGCGATGCAAGGACCGGATAGGACGCATCCCCTGGGACCAGCGCGAACCCGAACAGTGCCGCGGCCGATATCAAGAGACCTCCTGTGGTAAATCCTCTGGCCCCATACTTGTCAGAGAGAAAGCCACTCAAGGGTCCGACAGTGACGAAGGCCACTGCAAAGGGGATCAGGAGAATACCTGCTGTCAATGCATCATAGAGCAATGCTCCTTGAAAGAAGATCGTCAACACGAGTGAGATTCCACTCCTCGAGATCGAGGCGAGGAAGTTGCTCAGGATTCCGGCAGTAAAAGGTCGGATCTTGAATAGCTTCAAGTCCATCAATGGGGTCGGGGCTTTGAGTTCCACGTAGCCAAATCCGACGAGCGCGATCAAGCCCGCGATCATCATTACCAGGTCGAGAAGAGTATATCCCGACAATGCTCCCAGCGTTAGCCCGATTAGGAATACTGACAATCCTCCTGCGAACAGCAGGTTCCCTGGCAGATCTATTCTTTCATGCTTTACAGTGCCGAGTTCACGGAGTTTCTTATAGGCCCAGAATGTCGCGAACGCGCCTATTGGCAAGTTTATCCAAAATATCGACTGCCAACCCAAAGAAGCTGTGAGGACCCCGCCAAGTATGAGGCCGATCACGGACCCGCTGATACCAGCTACGAGGTTAACTCCGATGGCACGTCCTCGCTCGTTGGGAGGAAAGGCGTCTGTCAAGATGGCAGCGTTGTTCGCCCATATCAACGCCGCTCCGACTCCCTGGACAAGACGGAAGAAGACGAGCATCGTCCCGGTGAGGGCGAGGCTGCAGAGCCCTGAGCCGATTGTGAAGATTAGAAAGCCGAGATTGTAGAGACGCACCTTGCCGTACATGTCGGCCAGTCGGCCGAACAATAGCAGCAGGACTGCGGTCATGAGAATGTAGCCCATCAACACCCAGAGGGCTTCGAAGGCCGACGCGTTCAGCCTCCGCGTAATTGTAGGCAGAGCGATGAGCACGATGTTCCCGTCAAGCTGGGACATGAACGCGCCAATGGTCGTGTTCGTTAGTACAGTGTACTTGTATTCCGTATCACAGCCGCTCCCTTCGGTTAAGTGAAACGTTGCGCAGTGAGAAATCCCGTATAAGCTCTATTTCAGCCAATAATGGAGAGGGCAGGCAACGGCAGCATGAAACCCAGTTCTCCTAACCGAAACGATTTATCTCCGGGCTGATTCGCGCCGCTTGTTACATATGGGCCTAAGGGAGCTTCTGATACCCCGAGAGAAAATCTTCTTTCAGCTTTTGGAGGAAGAGTCGAAGAATGTCTTGGCGGGAGCAATCGCCTTCAGTGAACTGATCCAGAACTTCGATCACTTGGCGGACAAGAGGAACAAGATAAAGGACATTGAACATCACGGAGACGAAATCGTTCATTCAATCTATGATCGCCTAGTGAAGACTTTCATCACTCCCATTGATAGAGAAGACATTAGCAAGCTCGCTTCCCTCTACGACGATGTCTTGGACTACATCTACGCCGCTGTCAACCGTCTTTTTCTCTATGAGGTCGATTCGCCAACGGAGCCGATGAGACGGTTCGCTGACTTGGTTTTGAAGTCGGTCCGGGAAATCGACTTCGCATTCGCCAGCATTCAAAAGATCAAGGCCTCTGAGATTGAGATTCGATGCAATGAAGTCGACACCTTGGAGAACGAGGCGGATGTTGTTCTGAACGAGTCCGTCGCCGCCCTCTTCAAGACGAACGATGCGATCGCTATTATCAAGTTCAAGGAGGTCTACGAACTGATGGAGACGATTACTGACAAGTGTGAGGATGTTGTGCAGGTAATCCGGGATATTATCCTAGAGTACTCCTAGACATAGGGTCCACAAGTGTCTACAACAGTACCGTTTGAGATAGTCGTCCTAGTTGTTGTCGTTGCCCTAGGGTTTGACTTCATGAATGGGTTTCACGATGCAGCGAACTCGGTCGCCACCGTAGTTTCTACCAGAGTTCTTACTCCGCGTGTCGCTGTGCTCTGGGCCGCGTTCTTCAATTTCGTCGCAGCCTTCGTCTTCGGAGTCAACGTTGCCTCAACCATCGGCAAAGGAACGATAGACCCGAAGATTGTCACCGCCTGGCTGCTACTTGCCGTTCTCACCGGGGCTATCGCTTGGGACGTCATTACGTGGTGGTTTGGATTGCCCACAAGTTCGTCTCATGCCCTGGTCGGCGGCCTCATCGGGGCAGGTGTCGTAAAGGGAGGTTGGGGCGTAGTCCAGGTCGCTGGCGTCAGCAAGATAGCGTATTTCATATTCTTGTCTCCCGTGATCGGCTTCTTCCTCGCCATTGGTCTGGTCCTGCTGACCGTGAGAATTGCCATGTGCTATTCCCGTTCCGCATCCGACCACGCGTTCCGACGGCTCCAGCTTGTCTCTGCAGCGCTCTACAGTCTAGGGCACGGAACGAATGATGCTCAAAAGACAATGGGGATCATAGCGGCCCTCCTTTTCGCGCAGGGACTGTTAGGTTCGACGTTCTATCTTCCATTCTATGTCATAGTGTTGGCGGGAACCGCCATGGGTTTCGGGACATACTTCGGAGGGTGGAGGATCGTCCGGACCATGGGGATGAAGATTACAAAGTTGCATCCTTTTGGGGGCTTCAGCGCTGAAACTGCGGCGGCCACAACGCTTTTCGCCACGGCGTCCCTTGGAATCCCTGTCAGCACAACTCACACCATAGCCGGGGCGATCATGGGAGTGGGCTCGACACGCAGACTCTCAGCGGTAAGATGGGGAGTGGCGCGCAGAATAGTCTACGCCTGGGTCCTCACGATTCCCGCAGCGGCCGCGATAGCCGGCCTATCATATTATGTTCTGAGCCTTGCAGGCCTCAGCTAGGCACGATTGATGGCTTGTTCTGTGAAGCTTTCGCGTCCAGGCCTCGCTCCGGTGATCCCGCTCTCGTGGGATAGGATTATCCTAGATTTGTCCTCGAAGAGAATCTCGTATCGTTCCATCTTTCCACAGCTGCTCTACTTGCGTTGCTCTGCAACCCTTGCAGACAATCGTGACCCATCCGCCAGCGGAACCAGGGTGGTTGCTAACATCATGTTCCATGACCTTGTTGCAACTCCAACACCACATGACCTCCTTGACCGTCACCGCTCGCATGGACGAGAGGAGAATTGGCTAGGATCGATTAAGGAAGAGATGGCAGGAAATGTGAAAGAATTCCCGAGTGAAGGGCCGTTACTTGTTATGGTTCAGGGCTTCGATTAGGGCTTTGGCGACTGCGTCTCCGTCGTGTCTGACACCGTTGACGTAGAACGTTGGTGTTCCGTTAACACCGCTCCTTACTCCCCCCATGAAATCGTCCTTGATTCTTTTCTGATACATGTGCTGAGCTATCCCATGTTCAAATTTTCGAGTGTCAAGGCCTAGCTTCCCTGCAAAGCCAAGGGCGATGCTAGGGTCGCCGAGAGTGGCTTGGTGTTCGTAGAGAAAATCGTGCATAGGCCAGAACTTGCCCTGGGCAGATGCTGCCTCTGCTGTCTCCGCGGCCTTCATAGCGTGCTCGTGGATGTTTGTTAGAGGAAAGTTGCGAAAGACGAACCGTAGGTCAGAGCCGAGTTCTTTCTGGACCTTTTTCACTTCCGGATAAGCAGCACCACAATACGGACATTGATAGTCTCCATACTCAACAAGGGTCAGAGCCGCTTTCAATGGTCCTTCTATGTGATCGCGCTCAGGACTGACTGGAATTTCCAATTTCGGGGCCTGATACTTTCCGGCTGTCTCCTTGCCGGCGGGCTCTAGTAGGGTCTTCCCCGCGACTTTCTTTCGCGCAACCGTCGTTGTCCCGGACATCTTCGCGGTCAGCTTCTTTCCCCAGTCGCCTGGGTCTTGTTCAGATTCTCTAAGGCTGAAAGAATTCCGTCAGCTCCGGGATTGATCCCGTCAGGGGAGAGATGGCTCCATCTGATGATTCCCTTTTCATCGATTACGAAGAGTGCTCGAGCGGACTCGCCGATCTTCTCTTTGAAGGCACCATATTTTCTGGAGACGACTCCCTTCGGCTCGAAATCTGCTAGCACCGGGAAGTTGAGCTTGCGGTCTTTTGCGAAAGCGAGGTGGGACCAGATATTGTCTACGGATATGGCGAGGAGCTCTGCGTTGAACTTCTTGAATTCCGGCATCACCATTGCGTACAATGATAACTGGTCGGTGCAGACGGGACTCCAGTCTGCAGGGTAGAAAGCAAGGATAACAGGTTGTCCCCGGAAATCGTTCAGGGACACCTTCTGATCCGGTGTACTGTTAAGAGAAAAATTAGGAGCGGTCTTGCCGGGTCCTAGAACAGAGTCAACTGCATTCACAATCTTCTTGGTCTTCAAGGACTGTTGCCGGCGATTTTGCGCTAAATTCCTTTTCTCAGGTTTCATTATTCTTCGCCTTTTGCCTGGTTGCATCAAACTGGCCTTCAGAGGAAACTTCCCTCTTTCTCGAAAAGAACTAACATTACAAAGCACTCTTCCCTCGCGCTATTTATAGACTAATTCTGACAAGTCCCCTGTCCGAGATTCCACAAGGGTCATTCTGCGAGTGTTCTATCGAGACTTTCTCCGGCTGACTTACATCAAGGGTCGATGCTGGTATAGTGCCTAGGCTTCAGAAGGTCGTTCGCTACCTTTTCCCGTAGCTGGGCAACTTGATCTTTCATAGATTCGCCGAAAGCGAAGCCAGTCCGCAATGAATACTCTTTGTAGAGTTCCGTCACCGTCTTGTAGACAAGAATCTGGGCACTGATTCCGAAGACCCTTGTGAGAACCTCGATTACGTCGTCGAACCTGCTGGAGATTTCCAACGGTTCGATCCCGTTCCTCTCCAGTAACTGGAAGATCTCCTCCCTGACGCTCCGGCCAAGTATTTCCTCAACAACGATAGTGAAACATTGGTTCATCGTCGACTGAAACGTTTCTACTATCGTCGTCCGCACAAAGACAACCTCTCTGAAGGTTGTCATATTCTCGGGCGCAGGTTAAGCCGAGTGTAACAGGTGACTCGCCAAAATGGAGACGCTCTCTGAGTAGAGGGACCTCTTCAAGATCGGAGCGCGAAACTGGATACCATTTTTTCTCTACTGTGTTTGAGCTTTTTCATCTAAGTTTCTTGCATCTCGATACATTCCGTAAGATGTTCATTGTGTTCTATTGTATTCAACCTTGGAGTGCCTTGTCGAGTTACACAATGCTTGTCCTCAGAGAAGAGTCCTCGTGATGCTAGAATATCATGATGGCTGAAGGTGTCTCCGGCGAGGACGAAACCGCGCTAGAACCTCAGGTTGAGGCGGAACAGATAGGGGCTGAGAAGTCTAAGGCTAGCGACCTTCTAGACCTTATGTCAAGATTTCTAGAATCGCCAGGAAACGTGTTGCTCATTCAAGGGGCCCCGGGCACTGGCAAGACAACTCTCGCCCTGGAACTTCTCAATGAGGCGAAAGGAACTCGCATCGGTCCTCACACAATTTCTGCCAATAAGGTGTACGTATCAAGTCGGGTCTCGTCCTCGAAGCTGCGGCGACATTTCCCGGGGGTTCGTGAGGTCCTCGATTCCATGTCTCGAAGACAGGCAACAGCCACTAGGACGAGAGGAGACAGTCGAAACGGAGGAGCATCGAATATTGTTGACAGGATTATTGCATTGAAACGGGCTAAACAGAAGGGCATCATAGTTGTGGATAGTTGGGAAGGAGCAGTAGCCAACGCGACAGAGGAAGAACGTCACGCAATGGAAACAGCGATCTTTCAAGATCTGGATGAGAGCAAACTAAGCGCAGTGATCGTGAGCGAAAGCGTAAACTCTCCTAAGCTCGACTATCTCGTGGACGGCATCGTTACACTGGCGCTATCCGACCTAGAAGATAGAACTGTGAGGAGCGTAGTTGTCAACAAGCTTCGCGGGTTCAGGCTCCATACACAAGGGGCGCTGTTCTCGCTCGATGGGGGCAAATTCACTCTCTTACCCCGGGTTGAATTTCACTTTGACATTGATAGATCGGTCAATCCGAAGCTACTCAGCCCCGTGCGTAACTCCGAGTCCTCCTACTCGACCGGTAGTCCCGATCTTGATGCTTTGTTGGACGGTGGAGTCAGAAAGGGTTCTTCTCTTTTGTTGGATGTCAACAGCACCGTCTCGCCTCACTCCGTGAAGCTTCTCCTCGACATAATGGCAGCGAATTTCATCAACCAGGGAGGAACTGCTTTCATCATTCCCTACAGCATATTCAGTTCACAGAACATAGCTGAGTCTCTGAAAACATACGTTGGAGATACAGTGCTAAACGAGCGGGTCCGGATAGCAGAGTTCAACCAAGTTCTTCGCGACGAAAAATGGAGGGTGAAGCTTTCAGGCAATCTAACAGGAGACCTGGCCGCGTTCAACAATGCATGGAATGAGCTTGGAGCTATCTCATCCGCGAGAGTACTGAAATACGATTTCGATAAGGCAGTACAACTTTACGGCGAAACTCTAGGACTTCCAGGGATTGCCGAAATAGGGGCAGGCATCCGTGATTCAGGTGCACTTAGCGTTGGCGTGATCTCACGACCGACAAGTCTGAGGGAAGAGCTTCTAAGAGCGGTTGACTACCACTTGAAAATGCAGACCGTCAACGGGTCACTCTTGATCTATGGGGTCAAACCGATTACAAACGTTCACGGTGTAAAATTCGGCTTTGAACGCGGCTACCCTAGATTATCGTTGACGGAGATCGTCTAACTATGGCTAGAGGAAATCCAAAGAAAGAGCGGGGTTGAGTACGACAGTTGGACTCTAGCTTAGCATACTGACTGACCAAAGGTGAATGCTATGATGGCCACGTCAACAATATCCACTATCCCGTCTTGGTTGACATCCGCTGAGGGGTTCCAGTTGGCTGATGACGGTGTCGATTGAAACGCCTGAGCCACTATGGCGACGTCGGCCGAGTCGACTTGTCCATCATGGTTCACGTCCGCCCTGATGAATTTGGCCGGGACGCAGAACGAGTTCACATGTACGACTTGCGTGGCGGTGTATGTCTGGGTTATTGCAGAGCTGTCTGTTACAAACAACGCTATTCTGAAGTCTCCAGATCTCGGATACGCATGGTTCACGGTGGGGCCAAACGCTGTTGCTTCATCTCCAAAACTCCAAGAGTACGTGTATGGGCCGGTCCCGCCGCTTGCCGAGCCGGAGAAAGACATGGTCTCTCCGGCGTGTGGCTTATTGGGTGTTGCGCTGATCGCAGCAGCCAGCGTTCCTGGTTGGGCGGTTGCTACTAGGTTAACCTTGAGCCAGTTCACGTCGAGCTCTCGGAACTGATAGCCTTCGGTGCCGATTTCAATCCCGGCGAGTTGGCATGGAGTGCTCGGGTCCAAACCCCAAGCCATGAGGTCTTGTCGGCACTGGTTTTCAACATTCGCCGTAAGGCTGTATGTTTGACCCATAGCTACCTCACCAACAGTAACGTTGCTCCAGCCGAACGAATCGCCGGGATTGTAGGTTGCAGTTGTCCCGACGCGACTGAACGTGCCGTTGATGTTCTGAACTCTGACCTGCGTGTCGAGGCAGCGATACGAAGAGGATCCTGCAACAACCGGGCCTTTTGGTAGCCAGTAGTAAAGGGCGACGTAGAGGTGGTATCGGTACGATCCTGAGGGCAGAAAGACCAGTGGAGTAAATGTAGTGCTCACTGTTGTAATGTTGGTAGGCAGTGTCCCGTTGGCGGGCGCTTGACAAGGTGACCAAGGGAATGTACCTTTTTGGCCAGTTGAATAGTAATATCTGCTGTCGTTTCCAACGTTTGGATTAGACTCCCGAGTCTCGAGTACGCCATTTACGATAGTGGCGGAACTACCTGTCAAACCGTTAGTATTGCCGCACCTCCAACCTTTGGGGAGGGGCATGCAGGTTCCGAAGTCAACCCCAGCGGATGGCAATCCGCTTGACACGGTAACGATTTGGGAGCTGTTGGTGGTCTGGGAGGGGGAGGACGAGTCTTGGACCGTTAGGGTCACTGTTCTATTTCCGATTGATCCATATGCGTGAGTGCTGGAGATCCCTGACCCCGTCCCGTTGTCGCCATAGGTCCACGAGTAGGTGTAAGGCGAATTACCTCCCGAGGCAATTGCCGTGAAGGTGACTGACATGCCAACATTCGGTGCCTTTGGTGTCTCGGTGAAACTAGCCTGTAATTGACTGGACATTGGAGTGCTGAAGAACTCTGTCATGGCTGGCGCGTTCGCGTCATTAGACGTAAGCGAAGGAAGGTTCCAGTTCGCTTCGATTGTGCGGAGGAAAGAGTAGTGACTGTACTGGCTACTGGATTGGTAAGCTTTCTTGACGGCTGAGCCTGCCCACAGGCTGTAGACGTAGTCGTTAGGAGAACCCTTGTTACCCTCGTCGAAGACGATAAAGAGGGCGGCTTTCTCTGTCGTGAAGAGGTTGCTCGTCAATATTTTGGGTACCAGACCAGCAAGGTAAGTGTCTCCTGTGGTGACGGGGCAGTCGTGCATGTTGTTGCAGTCGTTAGGGGTCAGCCACATGAGGTTCGAGGGGCTGTTGTTGAGAGCATTGACAAACTCTGAATCAGAAGATGACTGCGTCGAGTGGAAATTACCGCAACGAGAAGTGGTGTTGATATCGCTGAACTCCAGGAAACCAAAGTGGTCTGCCGACCGTGGTGGGCTGAAGCGGCAAGTTCCGGAACCCGAAGCATCTTCAGCCCATGCTTGCCAGGTCAGCCCGGCGTTTTCGATCCGATCGACTATGTTCGGCGAGTTAATCGTCCAGCAACAGACACCGTCGCTGCTAATTCCGAAGGTGTCACCGCCGACCAGTGCAAGGTAGTTTGGTTCTGATGGATGGCTTACCGCGGTGTATTGAGTCGCGAGACCGTAGGTGTTTGCCAGGGTCGTCATGTAGGTTGCGGGGCCGACAATGTCGCTGAGGCCATGGTTTTCCATGAGGATGACGACAACATAGTTGAATGCAGTCGATGCGTTGGAAGTGGCCGGGGTCTGAATAGTGGCGGAGAAATGAGATGTTGTGTAGCCGAGTCCGAGAATGATTACCGAGCAGAGGATAATTGTTCGAGTCGCGATCTTGATGTGATGGGACGAATCCGTTATGCGCGTGCTCCCAGCCGCAGGAAGAGGCAGGAGAGAGGTACGCTAGAATCACAAACCATTAGGCGAAGTTGCAGTGGTACCGCTTCCAATTTTTTGGTTTTCAACCTGATGACCAACTACGAACACGACTACTTGAAATATAAGATGCTCGATGCGAACATTAATTACAATTCACCAGAGATATCACCAGCCGGCCGCATCTATCCACAGCAAACTCTGCTGGATTGATTGTACCACAAGTCTTAATATGAAAAAAACCGGTCGTTCAAATCGAACGATGGAAACGTCAAGTCTTTCCTCTCGTCCCGAGTCTAGCGTGAAACGAACGATCTTCTTCGCTCTGATCTTCTCTTATTATGAAAATTCGTTCTCTTCTCCGAAACGGATTTTCGCGGTCGTTTCTGATCCAACTACTTCCATCGGGAAGTGTTCTGTTCCCCCACTCTTTGGACGTCAATGAATGACTTTAAGGACGTAGACATAAAGGCCCGATAGGTAAGACCGTTCGAACCTCCGCCGACAACTAAACACAGAGTCTTGAAACGACGTCTCCCCGGACTCTTTCGAACTGAGGATGCTACTAGGGATCTCGAGCTCGTTCACCATTGAAAAAAGCGCTCGGAATTCGAACGGACCCTCCGGCAAAACCCGAACCAAGAGGACCCCGAAGGGTCTCTTGGGTGGTCATCAGGTTAATACCTCGGAGGGCCCGTAAGAAAAACAAAAACGCACGAGTATAAGAAGAAACTAGGTGGTTTCCTATTATCTACAAGGATAGTATTGGATACAAGTTCCGACAAGATGCAACCTTAGAAAGTTGGGGTTTACCAAGACCCTTCGACCTGGAAGGAGAAAGGACTGTCGGGCTTGGCTTCGAAGTAGGGACGGCCCTTCGAGTCACAAGGGTAGGGGTAGGGTCGGGCTTCCGGCAGGGAATAAGGGGTTACCGTTTGTCTCGAATGCTGGAAACGCTATGCGTATCCAGTCGTTGCCTCGCCGTTTCATTCACGCGTTTGGGCTATCCATGCGTTCTAACTTGATGTCTGGGTTTCAACTGGCTGTCGACTACTGGTTCGACCGTGTCCTACAGGGAATGGGTGGACCCATCCGCGACTGGATCTACGACTTCCTAAACAAGAAAGGAATCAGCCGGGAAGATATCCCTGGCAGATTTGAGGATGTTGTGAAGACATTGATGGAGAGATTAGGGACGAGTGCACGAGTCATCGCTTACCGGACAATAGTAGAATTGTACAAGGAGTTCTCCGTGACCCCGAACTTCGACTACGATGATTCCTTGCCGGATAGATTTGTCTATCTAAAAGAGAGGGTTGTAGAGGATCGGCTGCATCCAACAACCCCTAGTCTAAGATTTCCAGTCTAGCGGATATCTTTTCTTCATGGGTTGATTGTCAACAAGCCTTTCTGTCGATGGTGTTTTTCTTACGCTGCCCGGTTTGCGGCAACGTAGTACTGTTCTTTGGGGACTTCCTGTATGACGACTATTGTCTGGTCCCGTGGCGCCTTTGCGATCTTCTCTACGGCGTCCGTGATTGCCTTGGCGAGATCGTCCTTCTGCTGTTGCGTTCTTCCCGGATACATTAGTACTCTAACAATCGGCATGAAAATGGGCCAAGCGTTTCTTATTCAAGAAAGTTTGCGTTGTAACAAGCTTGTCCTGTTTGTGGCAGGGCTAGGTGTTGTCCTCTTGATCAGGCAGGGGGGGAAGAGAAGGTTTCGAGAATTATGGAGCCAAGAGCATGGTGGTCCGATAAGTTAGTGTTGACTGAAAAAAATTGGGCGAATGAGCAGCCTTGACTTCAGGGCCAGGCTACATCCCTGCTTTCTTGTGAGCTACTCCACAAGCGTGGCCGGTTGCATCCGCGGCCCGATCGTCATGGTCACAGTCTTCATGGTCTGTTGCTTGATGCTTGTCACTGTCGGGATGACCCTTGCTCTTTGCATGGTCTGAACCGCCTGCGTTAGAGGCTGCATGACCAAGAGCAACCGCTGGGAGGAGAAGGACTGCTACGACCAAAAGGAGGAGCGCTATCTTCTTCGAGACTATTCACCTCCTATTTGGTGATCGTGGAGCACGCTCGGCGAACGATGACCAGGGCTGACCGAGAAATACTCCACTCTTCTCAAGGACACTCCAATGACGGGAGATAAACGGATAACACTACAGTTTTGAACACGGTGTACAAGTCGTTGTTTGCTCGGCCAGGATCAGGCGCTGGATCTCGACCTCTTGCAATTTATAGACGGAGAGATATCGAGATATTCTGTAACTTTCGTAAGGGACTTACGGTCTTGGCAAGACGTCTGCTCGTTTACTTGGTGAGGCGTGGCTGCCTTTTAGGGGACCCGGTTGAGAAAAGACTGGCGGGCTATCGGCAGACGTGATCAAGCTGTGAAAGTATACGTGAATGGGTTGTTCCTTGCAGTTACGAGTTCGACAGTGTAAGCCTGTCCCGACTGGAACTGGAATGGCTGTCCTGTGAGATTTCCTGTCAGCGAGAGATTCACGGTTACGGATCCGCCGGGGCTCAGGGTGGGGCCCAACCACGTCTGGTTCCAGTACATATCTCCCTTGGAGTCTTTGAGGTAGTATGATGCGAGCCCGATGTTCAAGCTGCCTATGTTGGTTACGCTGAGAATTATACTCGTAGCTGAGTTGACCCGGACGGAGTTGAGACCGATCTGCTCCTTCCCCGTGTAAGAGACGGGGCAGGCAAGGCAAGCCACCGTCTGCTGAGATTCCGAGTAAACCGTGAAGACAGCAACTGCGATAACGACTACGACGATGATGAATAGTCTCCAGCTGAACAGGTAATTCTTCACACTAGCAACTGTTGTCGTCTGGAATAATTGTCGAGTTCAACCGAGCGAATCAAGGGACGGTGACACGCTCGAACCTAGTGGGTCCCGATTACACCCTTTGTTTGAGCGTATTTCTCTGTCAGCTGACACTGTTCAGCGCGTTGGCGGTCTTGGGGCTTTTCCCGAAGATAGGGCCTTCCTTGACGATGAACGATTTTGCGAGACCGTCGGCCTCTAGAAGCTCCAACGACCGAACCTCTCTACTTCGGGTTTCCTGCCTTCAGCCAGTCGACATAGTCTTGGATCGCTGATTGGGTGTCGAATTTTGGTGTGAATCCAGTGTCCGCTTGTAATCGCTTGGTATTCATGATGAGTATTGCTGGGAAGGGGAACTTTCCAGGTGGAAGAGTCGCGTCGAAGCCCGGGACCGCTTTCTTTGTGGATTCAAGAAATTCCCGATTCGGTGTTGCTTTGCCGGTGCCGATATTGTACACGTTGTAGTTCAGCTTCTCGGCGGTGTGGAGCAGGGCGACGGCGCGGGCGAGGTCTTTGATGTACAGCACATCGACGGCGTCGTCTGTGAAGCTGAAGAAGGCTCCCTCGAGATCCAGCGGTTTGCCCCTGACGGCTGCGTGCACAAGCCGGTTTGCTACGCTGGCTTGGTCCACGTCCTGGAAAGGTCCGTAGAAGCCCATAAGCCGACAACAGATCGAGCTGATACCAGTGGCTTTGGTGAATTCCTCGCTGGCGACTTCGACGATCTTCTGGCGTTGGAGGATTCCCGGAATACCGGGGAGTGGGCTCTGAAGATAGATGGGTTGGTCCTCGCTCGCGGTTCCTTGTAGTCCGAGGTACATTCCGCCGGTGCTGGAGAACGTGACGCGTTTGACCTTCCATTCCTGCGCGAGCTGGAACATGGCGTCGAGCATGTCGAAGTAGCCCTTGAGACCCGGATAGGGACTCTTGGGAACTTTGAAGCCGCCTCCGACGTTTACGATACCGTCGATCCTGTGTTTCTCACCGATCCTTCGCAGGTCGTCGATCGAGGTCGCGTCCGCGTCCTCGATGATCACGCGTTTGTGATCGATGCGTGACTGGAGGAATCGTGGAATCTCTGGCCTCTTGTGCCTGGTGACGACGCAGTCTTGGCCGAGGTTGACGAGTGCCTCGGTGGTGTTGCTTCCGACGAAACCGTTGAGGCCGCCGACGACGAGGATCGTCATGGGCTGGCTCCTATGGTTGGGTTCGAGGGCACGGTGACGACGACTTTTCCGCGGGCGTGTCCGGGCCGGTGGTTGGGTCCCTCGACGTACCGGACCGCGTCAGAGATCTCCTTCATCGCGTAGGTTCGATCGATCACCGGTTTGATCTTTCTTGATTCTATGAGTTCCTTGAGGAATTCGAGATCTTTCGAGTTGGATTTTGCTACGAAGAAGCCGACTTTCTTGCTGCTGACCGCGGAGGATAGTGATCCAAGAATCATGTGTCCGAAGAAGCCGGTCAAGCCACCGAACCCGATCGCGACGCACCTTCCATTCGGGGTCAGTGAGCGTCTGATGTCGAGGACGGAATGGTTTCCGATCGTGTCGATGATAACATCATATTTCTCGCCAGTCTTGGTGAAATCTTGTTGGGTGTAGTCAATGGCATGGTCTGCGCCGATCTTCTTGACTAGATCCTGGTTTCGTGTGCTGGTGACGGCTGTGACTTCTGCCCCGTAGGATTTTGCGATCTGGACGGCGAATGTTCCTACTCCGCCAGATGCACCGTTGACGAGAACTTTCTGGCCTGATTGGACTTTTCCCTTGTCGCGGACGGCTTGGAGGGCGGTGAAGGCTGCGATGGGGACGGCTGCGGCTTCTTCAAACGTGCTGTTTGATGGTTTTAGTGCGATCCGGTCTTCTCGTGCTGCTCCGTACTCGGCGGCGGCGCCGGGGACGACGCCGTAGACTTCGTCTCCGACTTTGAAATGTGAAGGGTTCTGGCCGAGCTCAGCGACGACGCCTGCGAAGTCTGTGCCGAATCTTCCATCTTTTGGTTTGCGTATTCCTGTGCGGCCCATCACACGGGCGAGGAACATGCCCCTCATCGGATGGTAGTCAGCCGGGTTGACGCTTGTCGCGTGTATCCGGACTAGGAGTCTATTTCCCATTAGTTTTGGTTTCTCTGTTTCTCGAAGTTCAAGGACCTCTGGAGGTCCATATTTTTCCTGGATGACGGCTTTCATCGTGCTATTCTTCTCTCCAACAGGATCATGATACTAGGCTGCTGTCTTATGGTCGAATCATTCATGTTTCTTGAGGACCTCCTCTGTCCCGAGAAGCATCTCGTCCAGTTCCATGGGCTGGCCGCTCATGACCGACTTGACCTGGCTGTTGGCGGTCTCTGTCAAGAGGTCGAGGAGATCCTTGGCGAGACCAGGTGATTCTGTGCTCTTGGATCCATCCTCTGACCGTAGGATGACCCTGTTCCCGATGATGTTCAGTGTGAACTTGTTCGCGTTTAGCGTCGCCTTTGTTGGTGTGACGTGTAGGGTGTGTAGTGGGGAATAGGTCTCTAGCTCGGTCGGAGTGTAGACGAAGCCGTCCTGTCCGACGGCCATCTTCATCGAATCGCCTTTCAAGCGTAAGGAAGAGCCATTCCAGCGGGCTTGGAGGCCTTCAGGCGATGCGCTGAGGTAGGCGTTTCCCTCATTGGCTTTGGCTATCCATCGTTTGCCGAAGCGTCGTCTTCGTCGTGAGCCTCTTGATCCCCTTTCGTCTGAGGCGAACCAGGTCCGTCCATCGTCATTGCTCATGATGAAGTCGCAGGGGCTGAAATCGAAAGGTCCGACCTCCACGTCGTCTTCTGCGCGTGGCCCGGTGCTGACGCTTATCGGGCCGACTTTGACATTCTCGCCATCCGCTCTCTTGCTAATCCGGATGAAGGGTAAATCAATTCTGGTTTCTCCGTACCTAGTAGGGGTGAAGCCTTGGGTGAAGATCTCGCCGCGTGGAAGGGTCGTGTCAACATCGGTCTCGTCGAGGAGTTGGTCGAGGGATTTGCCGGTTAGCTTGGAAATCTCATCGCCATTCGCTTTTTCCCCGCGGAATGGGACGCCGATTGTTGTTACTGGTCCGGGGATGCTGCCGACTACTTTACCCATTGGTGTGTCGAAGGTTGCTTGGACGTCTCCGTAGACTAGGGCACCGACGGTTCCTTTGGAGGCTCTGATCGGGAGTATCATCGAGTCGTTCTTTGTGGACAATCGTACCTTGCCGAAGTCGAGGGCTGAGGATGAGGTGACTTTGATGGCTGGTGTGCTCGTGATGGGACCGGTTGACCGGGGCGCTAGCCGGTAGAATGCGTAGGCCGCGATGCCCGTGGCTATTGTCAGGATGAGGAGGTTGGGGACCAGGTCATTGATGCTGGCTGGGAACGTGTCTCGTTGTATTCCCGCGATCCATCCAAGAACCACTATCGAGAGAAGTACGATGATGCTGCTTCCGGCAATGCTCCAGAAAAGGCTGGATAAAGCGCGTGTTTTTCCGGCGCTGAGCTTCGTGTCGAGTATGTGGTGGGTGTAGATGAGTCCGAAGGCTATGGTGAGCAGGGCGGCGGAGTAGGCGGAGAGATAGACCCATCCCCTGACGAGCCAGACTAGTACTAGTAGGCTGGCGATGCTGCCGGCGACGGATCCGACTCTCTTGAGACCGATCTCGACGATTCTCTCCCGTCCTATCTCAATCAATCTTTTCTCCTCCCAATGCCTCGTTCATGAGCGCGAGTGTTCTGACTAGTAGTCGTCCGCGACGTGTGAGCTCGTAACCACCCTCGTCGCTGGCTGTGACGAGACCCATTTTCTTGAGACTGTTAATGTGATAGATGACAGAGGGGTTCTTGAGGTCGGATTTTGTTCCGATATCGCTGAATGTCATCTTGCTGTTATACAGCATTTTTGCGATCTTAATTCTCTCGTTGTTGGCGAGTGATTTGAGCAGGTCGGAGGCTTTGTCCTCGCTCATCTTCTCAACAAGCTCATCGACTGCCAGTTCGCCACGCTCGACGAGGCTGGAACGAACATTGTCCCGGATCAGTTTGACTAGATCTTTGACGACCACGTTTGCGGGTTCTGTCTGGGCCGCCTCGTCCCTGGAGACGTCTACTCTAATCGAGCCCTCGGC
This sequence comes from Candidatus Bathyarchaeia archaeon, assembly GCA_035935655.1. Taxonomy (NCBI): domain Archaea; kingdom Thermoproteati; phylum Candidatus Bathyarchaeota; class Bathyarchaeia (SeqCode); species Bathyarchaeia archaeon. The sequence continues at coordinate 140,918 of DASYWW010000062.1, read as the reverse complement.
CGCGCCACGGAGGGCTTCGGCTAGCTCGCGGCGTATCTCGGTCTTGAAGGACCGGATCTCGTCGCGGAGTTCTTTTCCTATTTCTTCTAGATTATCGCTCAAGTAAAGACCATCTTACCAATCGAATGTTCAATAGTATACAGCACTATACCAAGTAGTAGATAAGCCTTTACTCGCATATGGGATTTGATAGAGACAGCTTTACCCACTGCCTTCGGCAATCAAATTCGTTAGACTCCTTTTTTCTGTTCTTCCTTGCTTCTTTCGAATATTCCGGGGCGATCTTTTTGAGTCTCTTTTCTTGATCGCCAAAATTTTCTCGGCCTATTGTTCACGCTTAGAGACAGTTTCAGGGGCTTTCATGGCTGCCTGGCCTCGGTAATCGCCAACTCACACACTTCGAGAGGTTGCGCCAAATAGTTGTTGGTGACTATGAATTCTCGGCTAGCTTCTTCTAGTTGGAATTTCACTGCGTAATCTTGTGGCGCCTTGATTGATCGCGCCTAATCCAATCTTCATGACTGATGCTACTACCACATTCAGGGCAGTGTCCGTAGGATTGTCCCGTCAGATGCGAGATTACTTCCTTGTAGGGATGGCCAAGCTTACCCTGCTGTAGGCAGCTCCGACCCTGAACGTACTTTGGACCTCCACAAGTCATGTTAGATTCTTGGCCCCTGGTGAGCGTTTAACGCTCAAGCTGAAATCTCATGCGACACCGACAGTCGCAGGACGCGGTTACTCGATGACTCACAGGCTCTGGATCCTGTCGGAACTGAGTCTTTCCTTCTGTGCCTTATGGTACTCATCTTTCGATTTGAACCCGAGCTTTTCGCCGGTTTCTAGCCTGGGAATTGAGCTCCGAGCGTCTTTAATCGTAGAATCGGAGTTGCGGGGCGACGAGGATGCGCGTTCTAACCACGGCGCAGTGGCACGAGGATCTCCGATTCCTCGCCCGGGAACTGCCCAAGCGCCACGCCAACGCCTTCCACCATGTTTCCCGTGAACGTTTCGAAACCATAGTCGCCGAACTCGACCGAAACATAGACCACCTCAACAGCGACGAAATCTATGTCGGGATGAACCGGCTCACCAATATGATTGGAGATGGGCACACGTACATGCCATCCCCCACGGACGATGCTACATTCCCCCTCAAGCTAGAGCGGTTCGGCGAGGAATACCGCGTGGTAGAGAGTACATCTGATTACAAAGGGGCCCTCGGGGGACGAGTGATTGAGATTGAAGGCACGCCGATCACGCGTGCCCGTGAAATGCTCTTTTCCCTGACGCCCGGGGACGAAACCCAAGTCTTGCGCGACCTACGCGTCACAACCTTGCTCACGAGAGGCTCAGTTCTTCATGGAACCGGAATTATCCATGATCGTAACACGACGCGTTACACTCTTGCAAACGACGACGGAAGAGAATTCAATATCGATACGCATCCAATTGCATTCAGGAAACGTTCTCGAGCGAACTGGACTCATGTATTCAAGGAGCCCCCGCTGTTTCGGCAGAGGCACGGCGTGAGTTTCTGGTATGCCCACCTTCGCAATCATGACGCGATTTACGTAAGCTTTCGGGGTTACAAGGATCTAAGGAATCATTCCAGACAGCTCTTTCGGCAGATCAGTCGACATACTCCTGACAAGCTCGTCATAGATATGCGGTTGAACGGAGGGGGTGACTATGAGAAGGGGCTGAAGTATCTAGTGCATCCAATTCGCGACCTCTCGGAAATAAACCGTAAAGGCCATCTTTTCGTATTGATCGGTCCAAGCACATTCTCGGCGGCCATGTCCAATTCCGCCCATTTCCGCTACCAGACCAGCGCTATTCTGGTCGGCCAGCAGATTGGCGAGAAGCCCAACAGTTACCAAGAAGCCCGCAGTATGAAGCTGCCCAACTCGCATTGGACAGTTCAGTACTCAGTAAAGTTCTACAAATTCGTAGAGAGCGGCGAAAACCTCATCCGCCCCGATAAGGAAATTATCCCCTCCTGGAATGACTACCGGTCCGGGCATGACCCTGTGCTGGAGTGGGCGTTGAGCTACAGTGCCGGGGCAGGAGACGTATAGCCGGATGAGAAAGCATCGCATGGGTTGTCAATTTTGGGATTGTGTTGAACGAAAAGGAGAGATGATATTTCAAGCGAAGGGCGAGCGGCCCAAGATAATTGACTTCTTCGAGAAAACACTAATAGGCTTTCACCCATTCCGGATCCTAGGCTGGATGAGCGTTAGGTGAGAACGTCTTCTAATAGGTTGCCCATTTCTCGAAGCTCCCGGATCTTAGTTTAGATTTTTCACATTGGAAGTTCTTCGAACAGTAATTCGATTCCCACTAGTTGTTCGGATGGTTTTCTAGCTTTCCACGCCTCCCAAGCTCGCTGACTCTTCACCGGGTTCCGTCGCCAGGGCGACGGCCGCCCGTCGAACCTGCTTTTCAGCTCTCGCTTCAAAGCAACAATTCCGAGTGATCCGACGAATAGTAATCCCGGAATCGTGGGGTCGATTCTGACCAATAGTGCGATGAGAAAGATGACAGCCGTTGAGACTATGAGTATTGCCTCTGGGACCTCTGCTGGCGAATCTGGTACGGGTGGTCTTAGTATCTGCGCGATGCAAGTGTAACAGAGTCTCTTACCCACTAGCTCCGGATGAGTCCCGGATCCATTCCAAGTATCACCGGGTTTGATCAAGGTCAGAGCAGAAGCCCATCTTCTACATCTGTCGCACACGAGTTCCCTCTTCCAGGTCTTCAGACTAGGGTCCACTGACTGTCACTCGAGCCAGTTCCGGCTCCCCCGGGAAAAACATGCCGCGTAACGTCCCTCTCGTTGAGCAGGTTTTCCCAATGTTTATTGGATTTTCATCAAGAGGTTATCCATTGGAGCCAAGAGTGCAGCATGAAGCGATTGATCCGGTGATAGCGTTCAGTGTATACGCTCAAATAGCCTGATGGGCGAAATTAGTGTCGAATTCGAATTGTCCTCGTCGGTTCCACTCGCTAGTCTCCCGACGTCTGATGATAGACAGCTGTTCCAGTTTGTCTTCGGACAATTGTCTCTAGGAAAGAAGGATGCCGAGATAGTGAACGCGCTTGTTGCAAAGGGGGTACAAGCTGACAAAGCTCAGACAATCGTCCAAACGGCAAGAGTCCAAAGGAAGACGGCTATCAGAAGCAGAGGCAAGAGACGCATCAAGATTGGCCTCATCGCGTTTGCCATTGGAGCACTCATAACAGTCGGAACCTTTCTTGCTGCCGCATCTAGCGTGACAGGAGGAGTCTACGTCGTTTCATTTGGTCCAATCCTCTTTGGACTCTACTACTTGGCCCTCGGAATAGCGGACTCGATGAAACGATAAAGTGGACCCCTAGCTCTGAGGACTGAGCTGTTTCTCGACGAATTTCATCAGGCCCTTCCAGGCAAGGGCGCCTAGGACCGGGGTTTTCTTGCACATGAAGACCTGCCCGTTATTGCTGGAGATCAGAATTGGATAGTTGAAGGGGACGAAGTGTTTTGCAGGAATATTACTACTAATCCACTTTTTGATGTCCTCTGAAAAGTCGTTTGAGACAGTAACAGGTATTACGTACAGGTTGAGCTTCCCCTTTACCGGCTTTTGTACGGCCGCTTGGACCAGCCCGGACAAATTCCCTGTGACGTACTGGTAGGCGGATTCGGAAAACGAGGAGATTTCATCGGAATTGGGAACTTCCATCGTTGTGGCAACAATTACATGGATTCTGTTGCCTTTGAGGACAGACAACTCGACCTTCGTCGCTAACAGATCGAGGTCGTACGTTGCGAACTTTATGGCTCTCTGGATAGAATATCCGTCGTTGGACAATCTCGCCGATAAACGATCTACAAACACGTTGTTGTAAGACACCGACGAGACCCCTATTGATATTTTGTCTCGCAAGGATAACCGAGAATATGGCTTGCGTCGTCTTGCTGGTCAAACTGGTCGCGTGTGACGACTTCGTCGGCGAAGCTTCCCGTGAGGCGTCCCGATGAGGCCATTCGTTGAAGCGGAGTCGCCTTGAAGTTGTTGGGGATGATGATGCCGAGTACCCTCATTAGATTCGTATTATTGCGGCTCCGTTTCAGGTTTCCCCGACTTCTCGCCGTTCTGACCCTTCTCCGCCTCGAAGGGGGCACGTGACCTGCTTCGGACTCTGGCCATCTTGCGCCAGAGCAGAAGGTAAGTGACGAAGAAAATGATTACAGAGATTCCGATTAAGCTGAAAAGGAGCCGGACGAGCGAGTAGTTGAACGCATCCAGATAAATGAAGTAGATGCAAGTAAACCAAAATGCCGCGGGAAGATACGGTATCCAAACGAGTCGCATGAGCGCACGATGGTACGCTGGATGTTTCATCCGACGGTGTCCGTTGACAGACCTCCAGCCAACGGTCTCTCCGCAGATCCTGCACTTGACCAATGCTTGTCACGATAACAATGCAAAGTCCGACCTATCACGCATATGCATGTCCAAGGCAAGACCGATCGACGTTTCTCTACACATCTCCCTTGTCCCGTAGCGGATAAGGTCCGACGTTGTCATGGGGTGATCTGAAATCTCTCTAAACACTAGGGTTCGCGCTCATCATCCTAGGAATGATCCTGCTAATGTTCGTTCTTGTCAGTGCTTTCATTCAAACGCACTACCCGTCTTTCCAAACCCTCGCGGGCTTGTCCAATGTCCCGCTGTATGGCCTCTCGCTCTTTCTTGGCCTCGCTCTCATCCTCACAGGAATCATTTTGCTTCTCATCGCTTGAAACATGAAACCAAAGCAAAAGACAGACACGCCGAACCTCGACGGAAATTAGACCTCAAAGCCTGCCTGCTGAGGACCTGTTTTTCAGGATAGGAGACGCATCAGTCAACACTATTGTTTTAAGAAACTACAGGTCCAATATTTGTCTCGGTTCAGTATGTCGCAGGTTACAGAGTTGAATCTGAAGAACTTAATGCAGACCCTAGATGATGCATGGAATGCCGGACCGCAGAGTCCCCTATGGGATACGTTCAAGAAACGGCATACGGAAGACGTTGCCGTCTACTGGCCCGGCCAACCTGAGCCAACAAGGGGAAGGCAAAACCATGACCTCGAGGCCGTAGAGTTCTTCAAAATATTCCCGGACAATCATCTCATCAATCGACCCTACAAGACCCTGTTCGCCGAAGGAAACCATACTTGTTCAGTCGCAGATTTCTATGGCACAATGAAGGGTCCCATGAAGATGCCAGATGGAAAGACAATTCCAGCCTCAGGAAAAGGCTTTCACGTCGAATTCTGCACGGTAGCAACTTGGAACAGCAAAGGGGAGATTGCTGAAGAACGGCTCTTCTATGACCAAGTCGGACTGATGCGCCAGATCGGACTGATGTGACATCGGATAGCCAGCGACTTTCCAGAATCAGCTCGGTCTCTTTCGTTAGACGGTGATTCCAAGTTCCCAGACCGTCATGAAGAGAGGCTCGACCGTAGTTCGAAAAGCCAAAGCCCATAACCCGGAACCATATTCATTCACGGTTCAGAGAGCTTGTCTTGGACGGCAATCGGGCGCAATCCGGACGATAACCCAGCTCCCAGTCACAATTACCGCTGGCTAGACCAAGCACGAGAATTAGAGGACACGAATAGCTCCTGGACGAACAGCTCTGGAGCGCATAACAATTGGCGCTACTCTGCCCACTGCCATTTTCAAGCCGCTTTTCAAACAGTTCGACATGACCAGTTCAACAGGCTCATGCTTCTCGCAGCAAGCGAGTTCGAACGAGCCGGGAAAGCCGTTCAGAATAATTCTCAGATCATAGCAGCCCGATACAATGGCCTATCAAAATACTGTACCGCCCAAACCGCAGTCGACAACGGCCAAGCCCTCACTCAACTGCATGAAGCCTTCAGGGCACTCATGGAAGGATGGACCGCCGATCCTGCGCGAGCCAACGAAATAGCTCCGACCCTTCCTCTCGAGATGCTCATCATCTCCAACGACCTCCAGAACTACGACCCAAAAATTCTAACCCGGCTCCCGGCCCTAGAACAAAGCCTACGAGCATCAGACCCAACGCGACCATTCTATGCCAACCTCAACAGGGACCAACAACAACTCCTAATCATTGAACAAATCGATGCTCACCAGTTTGCGTGGACCCAATTACCGGAGTACCAAGATCGAGAGACCGCTGGAAACAAAGCGATAGAACAATTCGAGACACTACGACACCAGATCAAAGAGCCCGCCGATCCAAGGATATCTGCCCAAGCGCTATGGGACCAGATCGAGTCCTGGTACCTTCTCCCGACAACCCCGCCTATCATCGACCCAACAGAATACCTCGCCAAGGTCAGCGCTACAGATGACCATCTGGCGCTCGGCAGCCAGCTAGCCGCAAAACTACGATCATACCTCGATGAGTTATCAGCGCTCGAAGACCCAGGCGAAGCCACAAATTTCCTACGAAAGAGCAAGGAGGAATCCGCCAGAGGGCTGGAAGAACTACGATACTTCGGAGGAGTTCGCCGACTCCGCAACAGCCCAGGCTACATCCTGTGGACTATGGGCGACATTGTGGCGTTCTATTCTCGATGGTTTCCCAAGACCAAAGAAGAACGCATCCGTCTCGTTAGAGACTCGGTGGAGATCAGTCGGAAGATCGCCGAACAATCACCACCCACCGGGATAGCTAACCAGAGTAGCAACCTCGGATTCTACCTATACTACCTTGCCACACTAGAGGAGAATGAGCAGAAGAAAAGGACTCTAGACGAGGCGTGGAAGGCCGGCCTCGTGTACGAGCAAAGCACGAAGCAATTCTACTCACACTGGGATTGGGGAGACGCAGAACACTTCTACCTTTACGGAGAGATCAAACGCGAGACAGCCCGACTCTCTGACGCAGACAAGGAAAAGGTCCTAACCGAATCAGTTAGCATGTTTCAGAAGGCAACAGACACGGCGCGAAGCGTCCTCAACAGCCCTCTCGCACTAGACCCCGGCCTGAAACAAAGAATACTTGCCAAATACCTGTACGACCTTGCGAGCGCCCAGCTCGACCTCTACCAGGAAACCCGCGACCCTCACCTGAACGAAGAGGCCCTGAGAAACCTCCAACAAAGCAACGAGTTTGCAAGGAACCAAACGCTTCCAACTCGAGCAGCAGAATCCCTCATCAAGCTCGGCCAAGCCTACGTTCACGCGGGGAAATTCGAAAAAGCAAACGGAACATTTCTCGACGCTGCAAAGTGCTACGAGGAAGCAGCCACAAAATATCCCGGTTTAGCTTCAGACTTTCACGATCAAGCCCAACGACTGGAATCAAGAGCCTCTGCGACTCTTGCACAAGCTGCTTACCTCAAGAGCGACTACAAATCCGCAGTCGAACATTATCGTGAAGCCAGCAAGACTCTCGAGTTGACAAACGCGTCCAAGGCACTATCAAGCTTCTTCGAGGCATGGGCTCTGACATCGAAAGCGGAAGAGCAGAATCAAACAGATCCCGAACTCTCTAGCAAGACCCTGGCGATGGCCGTCGACACGTTTTCCAGAGCTGAAAAATGGTTAGACGCTTCCACCGTAAATGCAACTGACCAAACGACCTCTTGGCGCAGCCTTGCAACTCTTGGCAGGGAATATGCGGAATCACGTGTCCTTCTCGATCGAGCCCACCTCCTAGAAAGACAGGGACAACTCGCCGAAAGCATCAACCAACTCTCAAAAGCAGCCGACCAATTCGACAAGCTTGCAAGGGCATACGACGATCCTGAGACCCGAGACATGATGCGTGGACACGCACTTATCTGTCGTGCGAGCCAGGCAATGCTCGAAGCGGAACAGACCCTAAGAGCAGAGCACTATGACCAAGCTGCCTTACTCTTCGACGAGGCAAAAAAAACATCCAAGACCCGTTCGGTATCCTCGCTCCTCGGAGGCTGGGCTGCCTGTTGCCGAGCCCTAGCCATCGGCATCCACTACAAAGACAACCTCGCGGCAACAGAATTCCAGAAGATGAAAAAATATCTAGCAATCGCCCACAGCAATTTTACAGACGCAGGGTCCACGTCAAGCGTCTCATGGCTTGCTGCAACTGGGCGCATGTACGACGCGGTCGCCTACCTTGCTGAGGCCGAGTCTACTCTCATTCAAGCAGACCGCGACAATCTGTACCGCCAAGCCGAAGAGCAGACTCACCAAGCCATAGAAATGTTCCAACGTGCCGGATACACGGCACGGAAGGACGATGCCGAACGTCTGTTACAATCAATATCGGAAAAACACACAACCCTCACGGTGGGCCCGATACCGGCAGCCTCAATCGCACAGTCCACAACAGGCATCGTCACACCGACAGCGCTGAATCAGACAATTATTCACCAGACGGCAGATCGCCCACTCCTTCACGCGGCCCTGCGCGCACCCGTGAGCCCTCTCTATCCCGAAAAACCTGCCCAACTGACGCTGACCATCCTGAATCCAAGCCAGACACGTATTAGTCTCATCAGCGTAGAAAATCTCTCTCAGTCCGGACTGACAGTTAGGACCAGCGAGACTGAAAAGACGGTCCACGCTGGAATCCTGAACCTGAGCGGCAAACGACTCTCCCCACTGGAGACGTTGCAAATAGATTTGCAGGCTCGGCCAGATCATCCGGGCAAATACACATTACAGCCCACAATCCGCTTCGTCAACTCATTCGGCCAACAGATGACACACCAGGCTCAGCCATTAGTCATTGACGTTGAGGAGACAGGTATCCGAGCCTGGCTACGAGGACCCCGATCCTAGCCGTTTGTCGACCTAACGCAGAGAAAGAAAAACGAAGATTTTCCGAAAAATCGCTTATTTCCAGCCCTGATCCGGGATCTGGGACAACCTCACCAGAGCTGTCTCGAAATCCTTCTTGACCGGCCCGACAATCACCCCACGATTCCAATCCATATCACGCCCCAAACACGACAATTCGCCCATTATCAGTGCAAGACAACGAAAATAGACTTGAGAAAAGGGGGATACGTTTCAAGATTTTTGTGTCGTGAGAGCGGACAGACCGGACCCGCTCAAAAGCAACCCTAGAATCGTTATCAAAAGGTAGCGTGAAGGACTAGTATCTTTCGAAAAAAGGGAGCCGGATGAGTCAGTCATCATCTTCAAGGGGGCAAGCGAAGAAGGAGGCCGGACGGGCACGGCAATGGTTTGCCATTCGGATGTTTGTTCCTCTTCTCCTGGGTTTCATTCCCATCGTTATCATCCTCCCAGCTCTGGGAATCAGTGGAAAACTGGCAGCCGGAATCTTCTATGGTTACATCTTGGCTTACTTCATCGTCCAATTCTTGCTTTTGAGGCGCAGCATGAGGGCCACTCTGCGTCAATTGCGGACAAGTCAAATCGCGAATCCTGTTCCGATTGGTCCTTCGCGCCGAGAGAAAGAAATAGAAAACATGACAAAGCCGAAAGTTGTTGACGAAGCTGATCTTAAATTATGCCCCCACTGTGGCTCCGCCGTCTCTCGAAATTCCGCAGACAAGTGTCCCAGCTGCGGCCACTCGCTCGAGTGAGCGCTCTAGCCGAGCAGTGTAACGATACTCACTCTTGGTTCGGATGGGTTCTTCGCTTTCCAAGCTCCCAAGCTATCGCAGACTCCCCACAGTTTCTTTTTCAATTCACAATCACGCGGTTTCTGCTAGTGCCGTTCTCCAGAAACCCCTTGAAGCCAGGGTCCAGAATCCAGCGATAATCAAGACTATTACCAAACTAGCGAAGGCGTTGACGAAGCTCAATCCGAAAGCGATTGCATAGGGGACCGGACCAATGAGATATCGTATCCCGCCTGGAGCGGCAGGGACGAGCCCAGTCTTCGCACAGTAGTACGATATTGTCGACCAGACCAGACCCAGTATCATAGCGTTCCCAGTGTAGATAGCAACAGCGGTTCTTCCATCATTGGTTTGGCCTAGACCAACGTGGTTCGCGACGAGCAAGGTCGTGAAAGCTGTCAGGACAATAAAGAACAACAAGAGACCATTCAAGAACAATAGGGTCGTGTCCACCCGCCGTATGAATGTGAACATGTTATGATGGTTCACCCACATTATCAGTATCGTCGCGAAACTCGTGACGAAAGCAAAGAACGCAGGCCACTGCGTCAATAATCCCTGAAACAGTGATCCCCGACTCAAAGCCGGATCTAGCAAAGGATCCTTGAGATTCAAGACCAGGAGTGTGATGGCGAAGGCTATGACCCCGTCGCTGAACGCCTCTATCCTACTAGTCTCTCTCTGATCCTTCGACAATTAGCATCAGATGATAGCCTGTAAGAGGCAGGTATAATCTGTTATCAGATCGACACTCTAGACGGTTCCGCCCGGCTCGCGTTCTCTCCAGTTCGCCAGGTTGACTCCTCTGACGAGAAGCCACGCGCCCAGTATGATTAGCGCGATGATCATCGGCAGCATCAAGAGGATGGAAGCATAAGCTGGAGCTGTGAACCATACTAGGGTTCCGGTGGCGAATCCTATTCCGCCGATAACCCATAACAGGCCCATGATTCTCGGAAGGTATCCTGATCGCCAGATCAAGTATCCGAGGATGATCGAGCCTGTCCCGTAGAATATGGTGGAGAGGTTGCCGGCCGCGATGGAGACGTTGTATGACAATAGTGCAAGCGTCTGCAATTGTGGAGTCGTGAAGTTGTTCAGGTATTGGTCTCCTCCTAGAATCTGTCTCTGGGCGAAGTAGAAGATTTCGCCGGACGCGAACGTTGCAGTGGCCATGACTCGAAAGAGTACAGCGGCGAAGGCCAGATTTGCACGGACAGGCCGGAGCAGGACGTAGAGCAGGAAGGTAAGAGCCACATCGGTCAACGCCTCTACAATGTAGGCAACGAAGCCGAGACGAAAGAGCAAGTCGTTCCCAACGATGTTGCGCGCGGTAGCAGCCGGATCTCCTGGCACGACAAGCATTGATGGAACAGTGGCCTCGCCGATGAGGCCTGCTACAACTGCGACCAGGAAGATTATCCCGGCAATCCTGGCATAGGTTTGGACCCACGACCGTTTTTTACCTACACTCTGGATAGTCTCAGTCTCCCAATCCCTTCGTCGGCTGATTACTTGACTAATATTACGTTTGAGGACAAAAACCACTGACAGCGAAGACGAACCGAGAGACGACGTGATTGAGACCTATTCGCTCCACAGGAAGAATTTCTCAATACCGAATGAGTGTTTTCTATTGCAATTTTTTCCTTCGACACTGCTGTCCACTCTTACAGCCATTCTGTCGTGAGTCCTTCGATCCTCGAGAAATGTGGATCGTCTGAGACGATTCTTCTAGCCTTTTGGTGCAGGGCTGTGGCTGCGATTATAGCGTCCGCGGTTGGAAGTCCCCGGTGGCGAGCTCTTAGGGTTGCAGCAGTGATGGCTATCGGCGTGGAGAGATCGATGATCCTGAAGCTGGACCTCAGTATCGAATCGATCCGCAAATTCGCAACCTCCACCCCCGATTCTTCATATTCGTACTTGTAGACCTCGTGAACAACTATTGTGGGAACTATTGCGTTCTGGCGCTGCAGCTCAGTGATCTTTCGTCGCGACCTATCTCTCAGAGAATCGGTATGCGCAAGGAAATGGGTGAGGAAGAAACGAGTGTCAACGGTTTGCGGCGGGCTCAATAACGGTCCTCGGAGCGCATCTTGTCAAGTTTCTTCTTCATATCTTCAATACTGGTTTTTCCCGCGTCGATCCCAGCGAGATCCTCTACTGGCTTGACCGGGCTCAACAGGATCCCTTGAGGGCTGTCCTTGACGAGAAGCTTCATACCTTCGCGTATGCTGTATTTCTTCCTCTGCTCCAATGGTATCGTAACTTGGCCTTTTCTGGTTACCTTGACAAGCCGTTCCGCCAACGTTTCTCGGTAGTACCAAGGTCTCCAGTACTACTTAAGTGGTCTGGTAAGACCGCGACCAGCAGTTCAACCTCCCCAGAGGCCCGACTGGCCCCTTCTTATACACACAGTGTGTGCGTACGTGCACGAGAGTCACTGTCCTCACTTGGACTCACGTTTACCCATCGTATCTTGAACGTAGGTCGACGCCTTGCTCCAAAACCGACTTCATATTCGTCAAGTAGTACGCCCATCGTGACGAACAGTCAGCGAAATGTTCGGGGTCTTTGAAATCGGTATGGCGCAGCTTCAATAGCGTCCCTTTTCCTTTCTTGGCTACTTCGAACGAGGCAGTGGTCTTCGCGATCTCTCCGTTTTTTATTTTGTCTGACCAGGCGAACGATACGGCCTTGTTCGCCTCAAATCTCTTCACCTTGTCCGTCATGTGATATCCACCGACCCAATCGAAGGAGTAACTTCCACCTTTCTTCGGTTCGACTTTTGCTCTCGAGAGGAACCATTTCACAAGCATCTTCGGCTCTGTTAGGGCCAGGAACACCTTCTCAGGCGGCGCCTTCTCGAAATAGTATGATTGCCTAGCTACGTACGACTTTGGCATGGGAAACGGGCCGGTGTTTCTTGCTCAAGAAAGTTTGCACGGTTTACGAGATAGGGTCCGCCTTAACGTGGGGGCTCGTGGTTTCCACTCCTCCATTTGGTGGAGCCGTGGATTTCTCCCTGTAGAATGTCGTAGGCCAGGGGTCCGTCTCTCTCGTCAACGACCATTATGATGTCTCCGTAGCCCAGAAATGCGTCTAGGATATTGATGCCGTTTCTGAACAATAATTCCGTTATGTATGATGCTATTCCAGGGGTCATCTCGGCGCGGGGCAGGAGGTTGAGTGTCAGCTTGGCCACGTTCGCCTGTGTGGTTGCTTCCCGAAGATGTTCCAGCTTTCCACGGACCAGAGCGTAGTCTTCTCCTGGGAGGATGAGTTTAATCGAGTTTGATAATGGGAAAACATGCGGGAACTCTGAGAGATCGCCCCAGACCTCTGACAATTCTTTGATGATGGTTGAGAACTGCGTCTTAGGCGCTCTTATCGTCACATCGACTATGCCGCTTGAAAGGGATATTCTCGCGTCTTTGAGGACTCTTGAGGCGTCAGGGCTTTTGTCGTTGGATAATGTGTCTGAGAATCTTTTGATCGCTACGACTAGAGTGTTGATGGTTGCATCTTTCCCGCTGAGCTGTTTGACTTGGGGTTGGATGAGTTGTGCGAGGGAGTGGAAATTCATGAGCTTCATCTTCAAACATTGGTAGATGGGGTAGTTTCTGGTCAGAATCTCGCGTACCGCTTCGGGGACGCTGACGCTGTTCCTTTGAGCTGCCATGAGCCTTGTGACCTTCTATCCTCATGTAACATAGCGTATGGTCTCAAATAAAAGTCTTATAAGCAAGTAATGGGTATTACTACTCTGCAATAAAATGCAGTAGAAAAAACAACAATGCAAACCAATATGAATTTCCCGACCTACGTGTTCGCGACCGTCAATCCGGGCCGCAGCACCAACGTGGTTGAGGAGCTAAAGCGCAATAGCCAGATTGACCTCATCGCACCGGTTACAGGCCGATACGACCTAGTTCTACGCCTGAAACCAAACACACCACACAACGTATACCAGACAGTCAAAGAAATCCGCAATATCACCGACATCCGCACCACCGACACTCACACGGGCTTCGACGGTATTCAGCCTACTAAGAAATTCGAGAACCAAATGGCTCTCGGCGTTTCTTTGTTAACATGTGAGCACACTACCAGCGAGAACGTCATCAAGCAGCTCAGCAGCATCCCAGGCTTCGTAGAAGCATCTACGGTACCCGGACAGTTCGACATAGTCGCCCTCTGGCAAGCAAGAACCTCTGAAGACATTGTGAAGACTTCCGTTGAGAGAGTTAGTCACCTTGATGGAATTTTCAAGAGCGAGACACTTCTCGCTTATGCACCGTTCTTCAAAGCGTAATCATCCGATAATAGCTCCGACAACCTCCCCCCTTTTTTAGACCCCCGAATAGAATCCTGTTGCGCGACCGATAGTTTGACAATTACCTGAGACAGATCTCAAGTTTGCCTTAGGATTTGAGAAGAGCGCGGTTCCCCGAGAGCTTTTTTCTGGACACTTGGGTGGACCCCGCAATGTGAGTTCCCGCAGGAATTCAGAAGTCCGTCCTACTTTTTGTGTTTCTTCGATTCGAACCGTCTCTGCCTACGACTACGCCTGCTCTTGCTGTTACGAGCAGGTTGTCGACGTTTCCCAGCATCCTCTGACATGTTGAATCGCTCACTCGCCTTATCGAAGATCAGAAGAGAGATCGAAACGATCGAAGATAAGTTTTCTCAAGATCTCCCCAGTTTGATATCATCATCAAGACACGTGGAAAAGGTCATACCGATGCCTGATCATCTCGATCGGTAGAACTAGAATGACGGGGCATCATCCTGTAGGACATGGAAAGTCTGCACCCACCCACAACACCTGAGGGTTGGGTTGATTACTGGACGAACTACTATAACCGGAGTAGACAGTTGAGAAAGGCCAGCCAGGAGAGCTGGAACGCTACTAGGGAAATATGGAAGAGGAAGCTTGTCCAAGCCAAGAGGATCCGTTGTCGAACGTGTATCGGGATCGTCAAGCTGTGGCTCAGAACTTACGGGTACGGACCAGAAGGATCAGCCCTCAAGGAGGGCCTGTCCCAGCGTGGCAGGACGAGAAAAACAAACTTCTAGAGCCCTCCGAGGCGGGGGCACCGTCGGGACGAGCGTCACCTTTGAGGCCATGAGTCCGAACTCTGTGAGCTTCAGCTTCGAAGGCACACTAAATCATCGGCGGACGAGCGATAGCAAGCCACAAGGCAACATGTCAGACCAACTGTCCCGCGAAGTCCTGCCAGCGAAGGCAATTTAGACATTCTAAGCCCCGACACCCCGACCGGTCCTCAGATCCAGCAGGACAAGACTCATTGCGCAGTAGGTGGTCGGGTGTGGGTCCTCTCGCGCCACCATTCCAGTAGCTGTACTAGTGGTAGTTCTCTCCTCATCCAGCAATCGAGTCTATAAGCCGAGCCCTTGTCGCCAATTAGGAGTCGCTCTTTCGGTTTCCTGATAGGATTATTTCCGGCAGACTTATATCAATTCTAGCTGGTAAGCGTAGTCGATAGTGTGAACATCTCTCGGGTCCATTTTGTAGGACCTCAGGGATACTCGCGAAAATGGTGTGAAAACGGAAAAGTGTCCTCGATAAAAGTGATGGTAGCGTTCGGACAGCAAACTTTCGACCTCCTAGACAGTGAAGCAAAAGAGCGCGGAGTAACAGTCCAGGAGCTATTGCGCGCGGTCATAATACCGGACTGGTTCAGAACACACGGCGAGCTTCTGACAAAGATCACGATGCCTGAAGCTAGAGCTAGAATACAGCCTTTGACGAAGCCGGAGCCGAGTCTTGATCAGGGCTCCAAGTTCCATTCCAACCGGCTATACTTGGTCTGATACAACTCCTTCGCCAACCCCAATTCTTCTTTCTTCAAGTCACCAGGCTCCACTCTAACCCCATAACAATTCTCTATCCCATCCACAATAGCGTCCCGAACCTCACGAGTGGATACATCCCGGCCCAGTTCATCTCGCACAGTCGTCACTCGTTTCAGCACACTCGCAACATGTTTTTCCTCCAACTTCACTCGGGGAACATTCAGGACCTTTCCAAGAATGCTGAGATCGGAATTGACAAGAATGCATCCGTGATGGAAGACTGTGTTCCACCGAATGCTTCCCGCAGCCCCAGAAACCTTCTTCCCGTCAACTTGGATATCGTTGACCGGTTGAAACTCTGCCCTTACGCCCAGTTTTCGCAAGCCATCGACCGCGCCTTCAGATAATCTCTGGAATACAGATTGTAGATTCTGATCCGGGACGATGGGATCACCTTTTCGCAACGATATCGCATAATTCAAATTCCCACTATCATGATAGACCGCACCTCCACCCGTGAACCTCCTAACAATCTCGGTCCCGGTCTCTTTGCAAGCCTCCATGTTCACCTCCAACTTTGCAGACTGGAAACAGCCGATGACGATCGTGTTGGAGTTATGCCAGAAACGGACCGTGCTTGGAGCCTTTCCCTCCCCGACCATTCGCGGTATCGCCTCTTCAACAGCCAGGTTCATGAACGGATTATCCCGATACTCTAGATCAACCAGCCGCCAAGTTTCCAAGATCTAAATCGTCTCCTTCGCTGAGAGAATTGCTTTCACAAAATCATCAGAAGAAACACCTAGCCCCCGGGCCTGAGTCCCACGGAAAAAACGATTGACAAGAAGACGCAATTCCGGCTCCCGCAACGGCGCATCCTCCAACATCCTCTCAAGCTTCCGCAAACTCTCCTCAGGGATCAGAAAAAAATCTCCGGTAATCTTGATCGTTCTGATTAGGCCGTGTTCTTCTTTCAGTCTGATCCGGACCAACTTTCCCCCTGAGGCCTTGTAGTCTGCGGATCTTTCCATCTTTCGTGTTGGAGGAGAACGATGTGGGGCCCGGTTTTAAATCCAGGCACACCCTGCATCATTCGGGTTAGGGGCTGCCGGCTCCCGTAGTTTCATTCAAGCAAGAAAAAGCGTGAATTGGCCCACAAACGTCTGGGTTCGATCCCCGCGACTCGGGCACGGTCAGGTGGAAGTCGTTACAACTTTCGGCGTAGATGGGGGTAGTTTGATTGAGGGAAGAATGTCAACGTGTGCCGTGACTTGGTCTTCATTCTCTTCTACTTTGCAATCAAGTCCGAGCATCGCGAACACAGCTTTCACAGACTCTCCATAGTACGCAGAAGCATTCTTCCCGCTTTCATGCCGCATAACGAGAACATGTGTCTTGCCGTCGAAAGATGAGTCGAAACTAAAGTTTCTCCCATACTCAGACGTCACTTTCCCAATGGCCTTGATCGTGTTCTCAACATCGAACTTCTTGTACCAGAAAGTTACGAATCCTGGGCCTGCTTCATGCCCTGACTTCCGGCCTAAATCTCTAGCCTGCTGTTCAGTCATTAAAGCAAAGAGAGTTCTCAACAATGCCTTGGATATGGTTATGAGTCCGAATTTCTCGGCTAGAACATCATACTCTACGTATCTCCTAAGCGCCTTGTTGGCCAGAGCATTGACGTTGACTCTCTCCTTTTCTGAAATGGCATGCAACCCATCAATCGTATCCTGATCTAGTCTGAAAGAGTGATTTTGTGACGGTCGTCCTTTTTGAGGTGCCGTGCCTAGTCCAAGAACGATGGTGTTGCTTGACTTGTCTCTTTTGTGAGCTACTATTAGCTTTCTTCTCCGCCTGCAAGGAGCATTTGGAATCGTTCCCCTAAAGGTATTGTTACTGGGCCTTTCATGCATACTTTCCACATTGGGATCGACGGTTTCCTTTTCGTTAACGAAGAAGCTCGGTTTCTCAGGTTCTGGAGTCATGGTCTTAGACCAGAATCTTTCATCTCGGGGTTAGACCACCTCGGTCAATTTGACTAGTGGCAATCCTTTCTCAAAGGAGAATGAGATCCCGTGAATGTTTGTGGAAGGTTTCATCCCGTACATAACAAGGGAACCATCGATGCTCTTTAGCTTCAAGTGATAGTCTGCTATTCTTAGAAAGTCCTCTCGGACTTTGGTCGGCCGGGAGGCTACACCGATACTGAGGGCCCTTGAATCACGAACGCTCGCCCCGATCTCACTGAGGCCTGGAAGTGTTAGGTCTTCTCCATAGACTTGTACGACCTTGTCGATATCGGCGGTCAGCATCCTTGATTGCGAGATCGTTCCGAGCTCCTTCCAGGAACTGTCAAACTGAGAGAGGTCCTCGATGAGTTTGCCCTTGAGGTGAACTCTCCACTCTGCTGCTGGAAGTTCTTGGTTGTACTCTCCGGTTCGGACTCTTTCCCCGAACGATTTGTTTCCAACGAGCGGTATGAGGGATTCTGCCTCGCTCTCTGAGCTGAATGTGCCGAGGGGAATAATGAAGCATGCGCCTCCTTGATTAACGAAGTTGGCCCTGAACATATTGAGAAGGAGTCTTACCGCTTCAGGCGATACGCTGTTGTCAATGTCAATCAGGAGGGATGAGCCTTTTTTGATTCCGCCGCTCAGCATCTTGTCGAGATCCGAATTTCCTGTGGAGAAGGAGTGCTCGGAGTCGGGAATTGCCGCAAGAATTCTAGGGCTTGACGCCGCGGGGACTAGGAATTCTGCCTGGGGCAGAATATTGAATCGACCTTCGTCTAGGGAGAAGAGCGCTTGATGTGTCTGGACTCGCAGTCCCCGAAGCTTATTGATAGAGATTGTCCGGATTCTTTTTCCTTCCAGCAGGGATGAGGATAGTGTGACAATGCCGTCGACGAGGTGAGCGAGTCCGAGTTCCCCGTCTTCACTGACGAGTATCACTCCCACCATGCTCTCGCCAGGTTCTGACAGGATGTTTGACTCGAGAGCTAGGCGCCCGGATTCTGGAGTGTTCCGGAGTGCTCCCTCCCAACTGTCAATTACGAGGAGCCCTCTCTGTTTTGAGCGCTTTGCAGCGACAACCTTGCTTAGGATGTTGTCCGTCTCTGTGACCAGTAGATCTTGCGATGACTCTGTCCAGTTTTGTCTTGCGACTCTGCCGGACATTGAGTCGACTACCTCGTTTATCCAGGGAAAATGTTTCCGCAGCTTTGTCGGCGAGACTCGACTGGACACGTAGACCTTGTTGGGAGGAATCATGTGACGGCCAATTCGAGGCCCTTTCGTCTTCTTGAGCAGTTCGAATGCCAGGGTGGTCTTTCCGGCGCCCGGTGGTCCTCTGACAAGCAATACATTACCGGGAGACTCGAGGAACTTCGACAATAGACTCAGCAGGTCGTCTGGCCCTGTTGGCTCGATGCCGGCCCTTTCTGTTTCGGTTTCCTGTTCTATCGCGGTTTCGTCTGCTACGAGATCATTTTTGACGAACATGGGACACTCCTGTCAGAAAGAGTTGTCTTTCTGGGAGAAACATTCCGTAACTTGACAGAACACGTCCGAGTTGTCCACAATGGAACACCATCGAACACAAGCGAACACCTGTGTTCGGCGCGATTCTGAAAGAGAACAATTGGAGGCTGAGGACTAGGTTCCCTCGATTGCACGCGTCTAATCTCTTCGGACCGCGTAGATTTGCAGCTTCATCGCTCCTGCCTTTGCAGTATCCACCTAGGATCGCGGGACTAGGGGCCAATAAGAGGAACGCTGACGGTGATGGTTTTCGATAGTGTAGCTGTCTGGCCGTTCGCATCCGACACGGTCAGCGTTACCGTGTAGGTTCCGGGGAGGAGATAGGAGTGGCTGACCGAGGCACCGGTGGCTGAGGATCCGTCGCCAAAGTCCCAACTAAAGGTGTAAGGTTGCGTCCCTCCAGAAGCGATTCCTGTAAACTGTACGAGTTCCAGCGCGGTGGGGTTTGACGAGGTGTAGGTGAAACTAGCGGTCAACGGCGTGGGCGGAGGAGGGGGAGGTGGCGGAGTGGTGACCGTGACTGATTGCTGAGAGGTGGCCGACTGTTGCGGCGACCCGCTGTCTCGGACGGTCAGGATGATTGTGAAAGTTCCCCCCGACGAGTAAGTGTTGGTTGGTGAAGGACCTGTTCCTGTCGAGCCGTCGCCGAAATCCCAGGCGTAAGAGTATGGCGTTGTGCCGCCTGATGTTGTGGCGATAAATGTTACTTGTTGTCCTGTTTGAGGCGAGGATGGACTGTAGGTGAAGCTCACTGTGAGAGTGGATGGCGGGGGAGGTGGTGGGGGTGGGCTGGTGACGGTCATGGTTTGTTGAGAAGACGCTGTCTGCTTGGGAGATCCGCTATCAGTTGCCTTGAGGACAATCGTGTATGATCCCGCAGTGGGATAAGTGTGTGTCGCGGTGGAGCCTGTCGAGGTTGATCCATCGCCGAAACTCCAGTTGAAGACGTAGGGAGCAGTTCCACCGCCGGCGGAACTCGTAAACGTGATCTGTTGGCCAGCAGTCGGTGATGGTGGATTGTAGTTGAAGCTAGTTGTCAGGGTAGAAGGTGGTGGAGGAGGAGGGCTGGATACTGTGACCAAGTGCTGTGAGTTTGCGGTTTGTTTCGGCGACCCATTGTCGTTCACAGTTAGGACTACGTTGAAGTTTCCTGTTGACTGGTAGGCGTGGGTTGCGGTATTTCCTGTCCCTGTTGAACCATCGCCAAAGGCCCAGGTGAAAGTGTATGGTTCAGTTCCACCTGTCGCCGAGCCTGTGAAAGTAACCTGTTGATTCACTTGTGGTGAGGATGGGCTATAGGTGAAACCCGTAGCTAGATTGCTCGGCGGTGGTGTGCTTGAGAAGAACTCTGTCATGGGAGTTGCGGAGACATCCTTAGATCCCAAGCTAGCCAGCTTCCAGTTGTCTTCGATCGTCCGTGTGAACGAGTAGTGGTCGTAGGACTTGTTCGTGACGAAATTGGCCTTGACTTCGTGGCCGGCCCAGACGGCGTAGACACAGTCTTTAGAGCTGCCGTCAAGGGGACAGTAGCCGTTTCCCTCGTCGAAGACGAGGAAAAGAGCAGAACGTTTTGTCTTGAATGTCTGGCTTCCGAGAATGTTGGGAACCAGACTGCTAAGGTAGTTGTCCCCCGTCGGAACTGAGGAAGCACATCCACTGGGATAGCCATGCATGTTGTTACAATTGTTCGGTGTGAGCCACATGAAGCTGGGCGCGGTGGCAGAGTTCAGATCATTGATCAACGCGCAGTCAGTCGCGGAGCAGCCGGTTGGATTTGCTAGGACAATTTTGGAACATCGTGCAGCGTTGGATGTGATATCTTTGAAGAAGACAAACGGATTATGTTCTGGGGTATATGGCTGATTGTAATTGAGATCGCAACCACTCGCCGCACCCTGGTTCTCCATGTAGCCCTTCCAGGGCAACCGCGCTGTTTCAAGACGGTCTACAAGGTTCAAGTGTGATGATGGTTGGCATGGATAGCTGACGCAACCGTAGGTTCCTCCCCCCAAAAGCGCGATATAATCTGCCTGGCTGAAGTGAGAAACTCCGATGTATTGGGTTCCTATCGAGTAGGTATTCGCTAGACCGGAAATGTAAGGGTCTCCATTTGAACTGGAACAAGGGGGTGGGTTTTGCGCACAAATCTCCATCATGCCATGATCCTCCATGACAACGATCACGACATGATCGAAGTAAGTGCCGCGCACGGTTGCAGCGGCGCCAACCTGATTGACCATTTGTGACACGCCAAATATTCCTATGGTTCCCGCTAGGACGATGAGTGTGACAGGGAGAATGCGAACAGCTATCATGTTCTTCGATAGCAATCTCTTGACGGGTCCCCAAGGTAACCCTCTCTGCCGATGTATTTGAGTGGTCAGTCCACAGAGTCCCAGAACTGATTACTTTCGAACACTTTAGGTAGATATGCGCAGAGTCTTCGCCGGTCTCGGTCGCGAGAAAAAGGTGGATTTTGGAGAGTCCGATGGCTCGAATCTAGAGGTTTTCGGGAAGGCTGAATGATATGAGGGTCTCGCTGGCTGTGATTCCATTGATGCTGGTTATTTTCTCAACAGACTTTTCCAGAGGCTCCTCAGAGCTCTCAGGTCTGAAAGCGGCCAGCATGTCGAACCTAGAATCCTGACGAAACTGCCCATGACGTAGACGATCGCGAAAACCGACACTGTATCCAACTATTGTTCCGATTACCCCTGTCCAGTCTGACAGGTAGATATTGAGTTCCGCGATCACAGTGTTTCATTGTGTTCAGATGCGTTCACCTATACACTTCGAGCTAATATGCTCCAATGAGCAAGGAGCTACTAAAGACAACCAAATCGTGGTCAGAATTGCGGATCTCACTTGTCATCCTAATTTTTATGGCCCTCGTCATCCCAATTTCACCGGCTCGTGTCGCAGGCCAAACGCTGAGCACAACGCAAGCGTCTCTAGTCGGATTCAATCTCTCTGTGACACCCAGCACGTTCAACATTCACAACGGCACTAGCGCAAACGGTGCCATCCTTGTAACCAGTCAGGGTCTAACCGGGCCAGTATCTCTCACCGCCTCAGTTTCCCCGAGCTCTGGGGTTCAAGCTATAGCGGACCCTTCGACGATTGCCGTATTGCCTGGAGGAAACGCGGCCTCCACTCTTGAGATAAACGCGACCTCTGCTCAGCTTGGGGAATACAAGATCAACGTAACTGGCTCCGCTCCGTTGGCAGCTTCGCAATCGCTTATCGTAACGGTCCAAGTGACAGGCGCACAAGGTCCGCCACAATCTCCGCCTTCTGGATCTCCTAATCCGCAAGGCCCGTCGGGTTCCAACAATAATCAACCATCGATGACCACGTCTGGTTCCAATCCAAAGGGCCCTTCGACGCCAAAGGGTCAGGGCTCGCAAACAGTCTTCGACCCTGTTGGGATCATAGTTGCGGGCAACGTGATTGCAGCAATCGGTACGATAGGCGCGATAGCCTCAATGTACAGGAAGAAGAACAATCCTAGAATTCGATTATGATTTGCGATAAGCTTCTGTGTCGAATACCATCTGAAGCTACAGGAAAAATATCCTGCGATTCCTGGCCACGTATTTGCGAAGAACCAACATTAGGAACTTAGACACGAGCTGGGTGTCCACACTGTGTTAAGTTGTAAACATCGTGGTTATATAGAAAAGTAGAGAAAGATAACGATTGATGGAGAATGGTTGCGACTCTCTCGAACAATGAAAACGGCCGTCTGAAAGACCTACTAGCCGACCTCATCGACTCTTCAGAAGCACTGGACGTTAGGGTCTGGCTTGACGGGGTGTACACTGATATCGGTGACGAACAAGTCCACGGAGACTGGATGAGTGATCGAGATGTCTATTTCAAAGTCGAGGGAAGAGTAGACAAGAAGAACGGATCAGACGCTAAGGCTGGGGTTGACCGACAATGGTCGGGTGCTTAATAGATGGCCAAGTTTATCCTATCTGTCGGAGACGGCACGTTCAAGGTCCTAGCCTCTGAAGCTAGGAGAAGAGACGTCACAGTGCAACAACTCCTCAGAGCAGTCATTGTCCCGGAATGGGTAAGCGGGAACCTTCAGACAAATCCGTCCTCGATGGCATCGCGGATGAACCTTCGTTCCCTAGAGCGCAGAGAAATCGCACCGGACATGATGCGCCAGTCAATCTATCCCGGTCAACGGGACCAAATATTTCAGACCCCCATTAACCGGCTACGACCCTGATTAGAAAGGCAACTAGGTTGGGAAGGGAGTCTGAACAGACCCAGAGTGAAAGGGCAGAAAAGACCTTGCTTGCCATAAAGGAGTTCAAGAGCTACTTGGAAGGTGTGGAGAGGGATCTTAGCCGCATGTCGAAGAAATTCTCGAATAAGGAAATTGCTCAAGGTGTCGGATTCGCGGCAACAGGAATCCATGAAGCTCTAACATATCTGGGCATAGTCCGGAAGGTCATCGAGAAAACCGAGCGCATCGTCGCCAAGAAGAGTATGATTTCGGACAATGATACTACGCCCCCAGGAAATTCATAACCTCAATAGAGTTTGCTCGCATAGCAACCACCATAGGAAAGATAGTTCGGACCCTGACGAGTTTTCCGCCTGGAGCCTTGTATCAGCCAACCTCAGCGAATCACGCAGGATGGATGAACGACTTCGTCAGAATGAAGCCGCGCTTCGCTGCCGGTAGTTAGGCGTGTCGGATCGGTCCTACGACCTCCTGCATGTTCTTTCCTGAAGAATCGGACAAGGTCATCTCAATTGATGGAGTCAATGAACAGAACGCCTTTAACAGGCTGAGGAAACGTTTGGGTTTGTTTCCTCTAAGGCCGCTGAGGAACGCGTGTGTTTCTCCGGATTTCATAGTGATCATGGTTAAGCCCGGTCGAGCCGTCACTTTGGAGATATCGGCTCTATTCAGCGCAATGTCAGAGGTCGCGTTCCTAAGTCCTTCAATCGAGGCAATGGTACTATGCTCGACTCTCTTTAATGCTTGTTTTGGACTCCAGTAGACGAGAAACACCAAGGCTACCACAGCCAAGCCCATCACAAACGGGAGTGGCAAAAGTTCCTGAGAGCCTGTCAGTCTCGCATAGGCAATGAGGCCGATGAGAGAGATAATCCAGATGAGGAAAAGCGCGTAGGCCGGGTAAAAAGACCTAGAGACTATTCTGTTGTATGAAACGCCTACTCGGCGTTTGTCAGTCAAGTAGATTCCGTAGCCTACAGGGCCACCAGTGCTAATGTAGTAGGCAGACTTGAAACTCCGAGTTCTTCGAGCCATCCCCGTGCTTGCAACTCCTCCGATGAAATGCTCCTCCTCGAACGGCATCATTGTCGAATCACCGAGAGCAAGAATTGGTGGCGTTTAATGCCATCGAAAGAGCGTCTCGTCGAACACGTACATTTCTTGCCGGCCGCGCACTATCCTCGACACACACACTCTTTCCGGAAACTGTTATATTCAAAACCGGTAGCCCCGGTGTTTTTCATGAAAAATAGTCGCGTACTACTCCTCCTCTTCGCCAGCTTTCTCCTACTCCTCCCAACCGCAGCAAGAGCACAATCAACCGTTTCAACTACGCTAACACCGGGAACAACCAGTCTCATCGGCACTGTGGATGTGAGCAGTCTCCAGCAGACAGGACAGTCAACAACAAACACTAACCAATCGCCCTTGCACTCGCAGGGCCTCCAAGCCTACGATCAAGCCAAGACACAGGCCGAACAGACAGGATACGTCCCAACAGGTGAAGCCGCAAAGACAGTTGCAACCGCACCGAGCACTCCCACACCACAGACCGTGACCGTGGGTCTCATCCTCGAGGGAGCTCCAGGCGGATCACCGAATCCCTGTGGCTGTTCGCCTCCCGACGTGATCGTCGGCGCAGGGCCAAACCATGTTTTCGAAATGGTCAACCTCGCCGGCATAATCTACACAAAAACTGGAGCTGTTGCCAAGGCGACTTTCGGACTGGACAGCTTCTTCGGCCTCCCCGCCTCGTCAATGTCTGACCCGCAAGTCTCTTATGACTCGAGTAGCGGCAGATGGTTCGCATCGATCATTGACATTCCTAACGCTCGAGTCGTCTTCGCCGTCTCGACAAGCAATGACCCCACAGGGACCTTCAACCTGTACTCTGTCTCTGACTCGGGTCATCTTCCTGACCAGCCTGTCACAGGAACCAACGATGACAAGTACGTAATCTCGGTGAACGACTTCAACTCTGCCGGCACCTCATACGTTGGTGTCCACTACTGGGCCGTGAACAAGTCAGAGCTCGTAGCCGGAGCCACTACCATCCACTTTGCAACAAATACCCCGGACCCGAACATGTTCTCACTGCACCCCGCACAACACCTCTCCTCCTCCACCACCTTCTACATGGTAACCGACTGCACTGGATCATGTGTGCCCGACCCAGCTAGCACTACAACCACCGAGACCGTAGTATCACTCACAGGTCTACCTCCCGCAACCGTAACAGTCAGCACCAGCAGCTTCTCAATCGCGACCAGCGTGATTGGACCGAACGCTGCACAGCCAGGCACCAGTACGACACTGACCACGAACGATAACCGTGTCGAGAGCGTTGTCTGGGAATCAAACAGCCTATGGGCCTCATGGAACGACGCGTGCGTTCCCAGCGGCGACTCATCAACCAGAACCTGTCTACGCCTCGTCCAGGCCACAACCTCTGGCGCAACAGCAACGAAGGCTCAGGATTTCGATTTCTCAGCCAGCGGCCAGTACTACTTCTACCCCGCCGTCTCAAGCTACCAAGGACAGCTAGTCGTCTCCTTCGGCAGATCATCCAGCAGCATCTTTCCATCAGCCATGGCCACCGGACGCGCCTCTAGCGACCCCCTCAACACGTTACAAGCCCCCGCCGTAGTCAGAGCAGGCACAACCGCTGACACCAGCACACGTTACGGCGATTATTTCGGCGCGGCCACAGACCCGACCCCGACCTCGTCCTCAACCTTCTGGGTCGCAGGCGAATACCGTAAATCCACCACCTTCCAAGACTGGAACACAGTCATCGGACAGGTCGCCTCGTTCAGCACATCAACAACCTTCGACTATAGCGTCAGCCTCAACCCGTCAAGCGGATCCGTCGTCCAGGGATCAGGCACCACCTCAACCGTAACAGTCGGTCTCGTCAGTGGAACCAGTCAAACAGTCTCACTCACCACAAGCATCAGTCCAACAGCAACCGGCCTTACCGCCAGTGTGAATCCGACAAGCGGAACCCCCACCTACACCAGCACCTTGACGATCTCAACCGCGACGAATACTCCGACAGGAACTTACACAATAGCAGTCACAGGTACAAGCGGGTCATTGTCGCACAGCGCAACCTACAGTCTCACAGTCATCGGACCGGTAACCGGGGATTTCAGCATCAGCGCATCACCCTCCAGCCTGACAATACACCGGACAGGTTCTGGGTCAACGACAGTCACAATAACATCGCTGAACGGCTTCACTGGCACAGTCTCACTCTCAACCGGCTCGCTACCAGCAGGTGTTTCGGCAAGCTTCAACCCGACGAGCGTAACAGGAAGCGGAACCTCCACGCTGACCTTCACTAGCAGCGGCGCATCTAGAGGAACATTCACCATCACCATAACAGGAACAAGCGGCAGCCTCACGCACTCGACAACAATAACACTAACAATAACCAAACACTAGAACGACGATTCCCTAACTTCCCATTCTTTCTTTTTCATAGCAGACAGGTCCTCCCTCTGTCTTGTCCCTCGTCTCCTAAGAGACCGGCGTCCATCGAAATGAAGACTCGTCGAAAACATACACCCTGTCTTTCCCAACCCCACGAAAATCCTGCCACCTATCCGTCTTCTTATCGTAGGTAGTTTCCACTCGTTCCATCGACTCGACCATCGTATCGGGACGCATCATCAGCCCGACAACGCCAGTCAGATGGGATAACTGGTCCAGTGCCGAGCCCAGTTGCTCATCGCCCAGAAGTCCCATAGAAAAAACGAGACGCGTTTTTTGATCGTCAAAGGTCAGGCTGAACGCTGCACCCAGCCGACCCCGCCGGTATCTAATCTGCTTGAACAGTTCCTTGAGACCGCGCCAGTCCTCCTGAAGGATGCCGGTGAAGAAGCTCCGGTCGTAAGGATGATGGAAGATGAGGTTGACCCGGGTCCCGATGGCCTCATCAAGAATTTCAGAGTAGGAAGGCTGTTCTAGCTGGAAGTGTTTCTTGAGAAGCTTGTACAATGCCTCATGCTCAAACGGTGACAACTCACCCTCGACAAGGATCTCCGCCACGGGTTTGCCAGCAACCAAAACGGGATTCGGAAAAACGTTCGACACAACTGAGCATTGTATCAGAGAGGAAGAAGAACTTGTCTCAGAGACTACCTATGGCGGCTGCAGGGTTTGCGCTCCACAAGCTCCACATGTCCCTTACGATCCTTCGAAAAAACAAGAACACAACCACAACCAATCTTCTCACTCCAACTGACGATCTTAGGTTTGCTCAAAGACCCGACGGAGGGAAGCTAGTCAGTGTCTAATGTAAGCGGAGCTGTCCAGGGGGTCTGAGATGGCGGTACTTCCAGAGAGTTCAGTCAGGGACTTTCCAAGCTCGCTATTGTCTTGGTTATCCTTGGATGGACTGGTGGATGCTCTCACACAGATGGGTCTGGCACATTGACCACTGCCGGTCCTTTGCCTAGAAGAATGTTCACCACGATCGCTTCCATGGTCTGATCCGGATTCACATCCCTATGGACCAGCCCAACGGGGATATGGAAAAAGTCGCCAGGGCTAACCTCGATCGACTCTATCTTGGCCGTGACACAATCGAATCGGAGCCTTCCAGACACGATGTATCCGTAGAGGTGGCGTGTTCCATGATGATGCCAACCGGACAGGGTCCCAGTTGCTATCTTTGACTGGCCGAGCAAGACCTCTTCAGATTCGAACGCCCTGTCTCTAAGGATCCCCTTTGTAGAGTCTCCCGTCCGCAGCTTACCACGACGAACGACTTCTATGCCAGTCACAACTCACTAGTTAGACGAATCTATTTCCACCTTTCCCCAGTCCAAACTCATAACTGCGTCACAATACTCTCCCCCAGAACATGGGTCTTCCCTTAGAGGGTCTTCGAGTAATCGATCTGACCCAGGATTTTGCGGGTCCCTTCTGCACCATGATGCTCTCGGATCTCGGAGCGGAAGTAGTCAAGATAGAGAAGCCTGACGGTGGGGACGAGACCCGTTCCTGGGGACCTCCCTGGATCAACGGGACAAGCTACTATTTCCAAGCGCTCAACCGCGGAAAGAAATCGGTTGTTCTAGACCTCAAGAAGCCTGAGGACCAAAAAAAAGTCAGAAAACTAGTTGTTGACGCGGATATTTTTGTTGAGAGCTCACAACCAGGAAGAATGGCACGGTTCAACCTCGACTATGCAAGGTTACGGAGAATAAACAACGCGCTGGTCTACGCCTCTATCTCTAGCTTCGGCCAGACAGGACCCTACCGCGACCGACTAGGTTATGATCTCATCGCGTTCGCGATGAGTGGAATCATGGCTTCAACCGGGGAACAGGGACGACCGCCAATCAGGATGAGCGTTCCTGTTGCCGACCTCGCTGCAGGACACTACACCTCCACCGCAATACTAGCCGCGCTCTCCAGAAGACTAGTAACGGGAAGAGGAGATTACATCGACCTCTCACTGCACGACTCTATCGTATCATGGCTCACTTACCAGGCCAACTACTACTTCGCCACAGGCAAAGAACCCCGACGCCTAGGCTCCGCCCACCCAAGCATCGTCCCATACCAGGCATTCAGATGCAAAGACAAAGAGATGGTCCTAGCGATAGGAAACGACCACCAGTGGACCAATTTCTGCCACGCCACCGGTCAGGAGAAGTTGATCGCGGATAGAAGATTCTCCACCAACCCGGCGAGAGTCAAGAACAGACATCTCCTAATTCCTGTCTTACAGCGAATGTTTCGCCGCAAAGATGCCAAGGAATGGCAGATGATCCTTGATCAAGTTAAGGTCCCGGCTACACCAGCCTTCAGCATTCGTGACCTAGTGCACGATGCCCACGCTCGCTATCGAAAAATGATTGTTAAGTCGGAAGGAGACATTCCACGTCTAGGGTCCCCAATAAGATTCCGCAAGACAAAACCAAAGAAGACAACACCAGCCCCACGACTGGGACAACACACCAAAGAGATTATGGCCAAAGGTTGGCCGAATTGAAAATCCCCCTAAGATTTAGTGCTCACTACTCGAACCATTGAGGGAGCTTTACGATCAGAACCTCTTTGAATACGGATTCGAGTTCGAACTTTCTTCTCGCTATTTGTTGCCAATCGTTCGGATTGAGACCGGGATCGGCAATTGGAGGCAGATGTTTCGCAGTTCTTTAGGAGATTGTTTGCCATCCCGGGCTTTGATTCGTTCTGAGGTCAGCGCTTGCGAATTGGACGCTGGTGCTCGAGAGATTAGCTAGGTTCTCCATAATTGAGAGAATCTCAATCCCAGTTGTGTTGGGTCCCTTGCCGTACCAATCTAGTTCCCGAAGTCGTCTGCGCCTGTGAAATTTGATTTGCTCTGTATGAGCTCCGGATGTATGTGCTGGAAAATATGAGGGAAGGGCTATGTTGACAGCGAAGTCGTCAAGGATGGGCGGATTTGAATTGGCTTCATCGAAGAGAAGATCCAGCTTCTCTTTTGTAGGGCCAACCGGGATTCCAGTCTCGTTCGCAATTACCATAGCCGCAACCTTTTCACCAGAGCCTGTTAGGCTGCAACGATCTGAATTCTTTACACGCTCGATGCGTACGAGGAGTAGGTCTTCGAGATGCTGAAGATGATTTGTGAGTGTTCTAGGGTGGAACCGGGACTCCCCAGGCCCGTTGACTATTACAGGTGGCACTGGCCGCTTTGAGCATGCTTCACGCATAGGGTCTGTGAACATTTCTGCCACTATGAGCTCAATGATATCAGGAACCTTCACAGCCACCACGACCGGAACCATAACTTACTGATGCTGAACCCAAGGGGTCAAGCATCAACTCTCTTTTTTTGTTGTCTCGCTAGGTCGGATATCCTGTCGGGAATTTGGTCAGGCTAGGCCAGTGGGCTTCCGTCGCCAAATTTTGGCAGAGTCTGCATCAGCGAATAATGCTGTGTGAAGGTCCATGATTTCCATTTTCTCCACATCTTCTTGGAGAAGAGAACAACCAGTAGATCGTTCAAGAGGATGAGGGGGAAGGATGCGCTTGCTGCGACTCCGAAGATGATAATCGGAGAGATAAGTCCGAAAGCGAATGCAACTTTGTGGGGCTGGTTGAGCTGTGTTCCCATAGACCTGAAGACAAGCCGAAGAACCCAGAGTGAGACGACAATATCGAAAACAATAACGATCGGTGGAAAAAGGTTGGCGCCTGCTGCAAAACCTCCTGCAAGGAGCCAGATAGGAAAGAACGCGGCTCCGAGTAGAAAGAAGGATCGAGGCCTCCACCTAGGCTCTGCTCTAACAGACCTAAGAAAGTCAAGGGGCAATTTCTTCGCAGCAACAACTAGCAGTGTGACCACGATGCTTGAAAATATCAGTAGACCCCATATCTCGGCGGGCCAATAGTTTACGAGTAACGACAGGAGAACAGAATCGGCGGCCAATGTGAGGATGCTGATTCGCATTCCCTTTGTCGAAACGAGACTCTTTGACTTCAGATCTGGAAAGGCCAGTCCGAAGATGAAGATCGGTAGGCCGATGCTGAAAACCGAGTGAAAAATTACCAGTCCAACGGTCCAGACCCAGTTCACTCCGAGCCAGTGCCCGTAGACACCGAGATTTCCTACGACCGAGGACGTAGGGTTGAACAGTGTTCGAAGTGCCAGTCCTTCTTCTACGATTCCGTAGGCGGCTCCCATGAGGAAGACCGACGCCCAGCCCTTGTTCCATCGAATCTTAGCTTCGCGGATCAGAATAACGCCTGGCCCATACAGGGCAAGATTCGCAGCGAGAAATAGGAAGAACACTGGAGGATTCAGAATCAGAAAGGCCATGTTGCTTGACCCTGAAAGATACTCTGGAATTCCAGGTGTTAGAATGAGCAAGCAAAGTAGTGGATGTGCCTTCAGGTAACTGATTATCCGGGCGACCCGTCCCTTTCTTTCGGCAGTTGATGGGGAGACCATGCTCAAGCGAAACTTCTCGGCGCAGGTGAGATGAAGGGTCTTCGGTATTAGCCGTCTAATACCGGGGAGAGCGTGTTTGCGTTACTAGTCAGAATGCCTCTTTGTGATCATGAGCGCTTGTCGAGAAACCAGCCGACCATTCTCCCCTGAATGATGAGTTCTCGCCACATAGCCCGTTGAAACTCGTGTCGTTCATCGCTTATCGGAACGATCAGGAGATCTGCACCGACTCCATTCGCCAACCTCTCCAGGGCAGGGAAGATCTCCACGGGTGGGTGCAAACTGTAGACGAGGGAGGCGCCCTGGTACAGGTTGAGGCGAGGAAACATCACATCATCAGAGATACCTCTGATTCGGCCACCTTTCCTTGTGCGGACCCACGACTCGTCCTTGTCGGTCACAAGAATTTCTGTTCGAGGAAGAGCTTCGGCTATCTGTTCCGCCACATCTATCCTGTGGCCTACCCCAACCTCGATAATTTTTCTGGCGTCGCTATAGTTCTGTTTGATCCAGTCTACGAGCTGCTCGAACAAAATTCTAGGTGAATTCCGGATCACTTTGGCCAGCGGGGCTGCATTGCTCCCTGGTCTCCGTTGGCCTGACGCATTTTTCTCATCCCTTCAAGCATCAATTTCTGTTCGATGGCCGCTACCAGCAGTTTCGTCTCGATAACCTTGTCAGGGTTGACACTCATGCTGACGGCACCTTCTCGGACCAAGAACTCAACAACCTCCGGATAGTTTGAGGGGGCTTGACCGCATATTGATGTTGTCACGCCCTTTTCATTGCAAATCCTGATGACATGACTCATAGCCCGCAGCACTGCGAGATTGCGCTCATCGTAAATCTCCTGTATCGAAGCATCATCCCGATCAATGCCAAGAATCAGCATCGTCAAGTCGTTGGTTCCGAAAGAAATGCCGTCAATTCCTTCGTCGACAAATTTGTCAATCAACAACACTGTAGCAGGGACTTCTACCATTATCCAGAGCTTGAAGTCGGGGCCTCTCTTCAATCCCTCTTCCTCGAGGATCTTCTTCGCGTTCTTGAAATCCTCTAACGTCCGGACGAAGGGTAGCATCACGTGGACGTTGGTGAGCTTGTACTCCTCTCTGACTTTTCTTATAGCTTGACACTCTAATCGGAAAATGTCGGGCTCTTTGGTGTATCGGAAGCAGCCACGGTATCCTAGCAACGGGTTGGGTCCGACGTGTCCAGCTTCGTGTTCGTATTTTTCGCCGCCTGGAAGTCCGAGAAACTCGTCGGGCTTGAAGTCTAGGCATCTGTATACGACGGGTCTTGGAGCGAAGGGGGTCGCGACTCTTCTGACGCCCTCTGCGAAAGCATCAACCATCTTCTTGGCGCCTCCCTCTTCTATTAGTAAGCGGGGATGTTTTCCGACGGAGAGCATCATATGCTCTGCTCGCAAGAGACCTACACCATCTGCGTGCGTCTCCCGTTCGACCTTTTCGGCGAGTTCTGGGAGTGAGATGTTTACGTAGATCTTTGTCGCGGTTATTGGGATAACAGTGGGAATCTCGTGTTGGGGTTGCGTTGCCCTGAGAATTTCTTCGACTAGACCATTGTATACGACTCCTGATTTCGCGTCAACAGTGTATTCTTGTCCCGTCTGCATCAGTTTCGTCGCGTTCCTTGCTCCTACGATGCATGGGATACCCATCTCCCGTGAGACAATGGCGGCATGACATGTTGTCCCCCCGTCTTCCGTGACGATTGCGCCTGCGATTTTCATGTAGGGAACCCAGTCGGGGTTCGTCATTCGAGTGACGAGAATGTCCTTGTTTTTCATTAGGCGTCCCGCTTCAACGGTGGTCGGGACGATCTTGGCTCTTCCCGCGTGCAATCCTGGGCTCGCGGGGAGACCGTGCACGACTGCAACCCTGTGAACGATGTGCGAATCGGTTTCGTCTGTTGGACTCTTCATTTTGCTCCAGAACGTCTCAGGCCTGGTCTGGACAATGTAGAGTGAGCGTCCGGCAGACCCTTGCTCGACTGCAAACTCGACGTCCTGTGCGCTTCGGTAGTGATCCTCAATGTCCACAGCGGTCTTTGCAATTTCAATAACTTCCTCGTCGGTTAGGCTTGAGACGTTACGGCGCTCTATAGGAACCTCGCTTTGCATCGTCAGCCCAGTCTTTTCGTTTGGAACATGTTCGATCATTTTTGGGACGATCTCCTTGTGGATTAGCTGCATTGTGCCCTTGTCGACGATGAATCTGTCAGGGCGGACGATTCCGGCGACTAGAGCCTCTCCGAGTCCCCATGTTGATTCGATAACGATCTTCGATGGGTCGCCGTTGATCGGGTCCAGGGTAAAGGCTACGCCTGAGGATTTTGACCTTACCATTTTCTGAACCCCGACGCTGATGAGGACCTTTTCGTGGGGGAAACCTTTCTCTTCCCGGTAGAATATCGCCCTGGGTGTGTAGAGGCTGCCCCAGCATTTCTGCACGTAGTGTACGAGTTGGTCCTCGCCCCGAACGTTGAGGTAAGTGTCCTGTTGCCCGGCGAACGATGCGTCGGGCAAATCCTCGCTTGTAGCGGAGGACCTGACGGCCACGGTTACATTTTTGTCACCTGTTTTCTCGCAGAGATCCCGGTAAGCGCTCCTGACCTTGCTCGCGATGTCCTGGGGCATGGGGGCGGATTCTAGAATCTTGCGAATTTCCTCGGACGCTTCCTCGTATTGTTTCGGGTCTTTGGAACCGTTGGAGCTTCCAAGGGTCTTGTGAATAATCTCGCCGATCTTCGTCTCCTCCAGAAATTGGCGGAACGCTTCAGCAGTGACAGCGAACCCGGGAGGAACATGCACTCCCTTGGCTGTTAGTTCCCCAAGGTTAGCGCATTTTCCACCTACTAGTGGAATGTCGTCTTTTCTTACGTCTTCAAGCCGGACAACTATGGCGTCAGGCCTGGGCAAAGAGTTAGGCTCCTGCTGGCATCTGGGGGGCGACTGGTTCTTCGACTATGATCCGGGTTTTCATCGGGAGTTTTGTTCCCGCGACTTCCATTGCTTTCTTGGCAGTTTCGACGCCATCCTCAGGAACGTAGATGATGAAGATGTCCTGGTCGTTTTCGACTCTGGCTGCTCGGCCGGTGGGTTTGCCGAAGGCTCGGCGCATTCCCTCCTGAAGCCTGTCGGCTCCGGCGGTGGCGATCATCTTGTTTTCTCGGAGGATAATGTGCGGGTACACGCAAAGCTGTAATCGATATCCTGTTTCTCCCCACCTGTCGGTTAGGATCTTGTTCGCGGATACACGGGCCGATTCTAGGGCGTTATGTCGGATCTGCACGTGTTCCTTGGAGACAAGATGGATCTTTCGAGCGAACTGGGTGGATAGGTCTCCCATGTTGAACTTGGAAACCTTAGGTGCGGGGGACCCGCGGATGTATTTCATCCGAGTGAAAGCCTGGCCCGATGGGGAACGATAGTTACGACCCTTCATCAGTAAATTCAATAGGGGCAATAGTTGAGGGTGCTAATGAGGGTTTTTACGATGTCGTAGGCTGAAAGGATGCCATGGATTGCGTTTTGTACCATTTTGTTCATGATTTATCGCGTGCGAAGCAGCTTCTTTTTGGCTAGTTCCTCAGGGAGGCGATCTCGCTCCCGCCCTTCACGAAGTCTGATTCTACGCTTCCCGGCTCTTGGTTCTTAGCTGGTCAAAAAGTGCTGGCTCAAGGTCCTTTATCGTTGGTATGAATGCCCTTGCTCGAGAAACTTCATCAAGGTCAACTTTGCAGATCTTAAACTCCTCCACATCATACTTACATTGGGCTAGAACTGAACCGCTAGGCGCTACAACCCGGCTTCCACCCCAAAATTGCAGGCCCTCTTCGACCCCAACCCGGTTAACATAGGCTAGATAGACGGCATTCTCCATAGCACGGCTCAGACAGAATCCCTCAAAAAATCTACGCCTCAACCCCGGACTTGCAGAGATACAGACAACTAGCTCTGCGCCTTGCAACGCCTGCAAGCGAGTCAGCTCGGGAAAGTAGAGATCGTAGCAGATGCTCAGAGCTATGGTTCCGATGTCGGTCTTGAAAACCGGTGCTTCTTGTCCCGGACGATAGTACCGACGTTCCTCGAAAACAGAGTGCGTTGGGAGATGGATTTTCCGATACCTCCCGATCAAACCCTTCGGACCAACGAACACTGCGGTGTTGTGGATTACTCCCTTGACCTCGCTCTCCTCAGGCATTCCGAAAATGACGTGGACACTGTGCTCCTTCGCGATGGCTTCGACCTTCCGAGTGCTAGGACCTGGAACGGCCTCTGCCCAATGGGACACCTCGTCCCGCATCGTGTAGCCCGTTAGGTGAAGCTCAGGAAAGATTAGCAGGTCAACGTTCTTTTTTCTAGCCTTAGATGCTTGTTCTGAGATCTGGTTGAGATTTCGCTCCTTGTTACCGACTCTGGGACCAGTTTGGGCTAGTAGGAGGCTTACCGGCTTCATCCACGCTCGCCTTAGCTAGATTCTGGCTCAGTTTCGCCATATAGACATACTCTACGCCTCGGTTTAGCCTCGGGTTAGCGTTTAGGGTTACAGTACCGCTTTATGACGCTCAGCCCGTTTCCGGCTCGTTTCACACCCCCGAAGAGGGAATGAATTGCTGTTCACAAGGCTAGCTCGTACCATCATCAAACACAACCGGGCAGTCTTCGTAATTTGGCTAGTAGCTCTCGCGCTGAGCGTCCCTGCGATTCTCCAGGTTCAGAGTGTCATCGTCTACACCGAGACAGCATACAACCCCAAGAACTCAGAGTCCAGCCTTGCCCAATCCATTGTCAGCAAAGAGTTCAGCATCAGCCAGGGAAGCAGCGTCGTCGTGGTAATTACGTCAAAGGACGTCCGAGGCAACGACGTTCGCGATTTTACCCTCACTCTCAACAAAACCCTCCATAATGACCGCACCATCACAAACATCAGCAACATCACGAGCATCTACGACATCTACTACCAACTCCTTGTCGGCTATAACAGCGTGGTTCATCTTCAGCTCTATCAGGAGAAGAATTTGACGAGCCTTGCAACCTCTCTCGAGTTCGGAATACCTTCGACCTACGTGAGCCAATGGACGACCCTCGTAAACTCTGGGCCCTTCAACGTAAGCCAAACACAAGTCGCGGTTTACAACCAGAAAGCTAACCAGTCCGCGTGGCTAAGCATATCCTCGCAAACCCCTCAAGCCTACCTCCCAATCGCTCTGGCCTACGAAAACATCTTCTACCAATCATGGAATCAGACGTTCACTGCGGCAACCTACACTCAAACACAACTCACGATAGTCGCCCCTCCACTTGCGCGCGCTCAAAATGTGACTAGAGGAAGCCCCTTACTGGCGACTCAGCCAGCTTACTACAACATCACCATCCCATTCTTTCAGTCCAGCATCATGGACGCTACTACGCGCGCTCTCTTCATCGAATCTGCCAGATTCTTCAACCTATACAACTTCTGTCCTAATACATGTCCCAACAATTATTGGACCGACCCTGTCGCAATCCAGACCTTCGTTATCGACAGTTTCTCGAAAGCGTTCAATGCAACCCCAACCCAGAAGTTCATCATTAGCGAGATCTACTTGCTCGGCCCCTCGGCAAGCTTCGGGGACCTCACAGGCCTCGCGGGCACGCTCCTCAGAAACTATAATGTCAACACTTACCCTGTCCAGCCGAGCAGAGACGTCTACACCCAGTTCGTCTCAGGCTCCAACGACACGATGCTTGTCATACTCGACTTTAGGACAACAGGACCGGACCCTAAGAACAGTATAGCTAGCATAAGGACAGACGTTCAGCATGCGAACGTCTTCAGCAACACAAACCTCCTAGTGTACGTCACTGGCGCACCAGCGTTCAACTTCGATATTGAAAATGAATCGATCAGAGACGTCGAACGAATAGACCCCATCACAATCATCCTGATTCTGGTCATAGTCGGCATATTCTTCGCATCCCTAGCAGCGCCACTAATCCCGGTCTCCGCAATCGGAATATCCGTAGGCATAGCTTTCGGCCTCGTCTATGTAATCGGCACCTTCTTCACTAGCGTACACTTCCTGATTCTGACACTACTGCCCGTTGCCATGTTCGGAGCCGGATCAGACTACTGCATATTCCTAGTCAGCAGATATGCCGAAGAAAGACGAATGGGGCGAGGAAAGAAAGACTCCGTCGAACGAGCAGTAACATGGGCGGGCGAAAGCATCGCCACGAGCGGAGCAACAGTAGTCATCGCGTTTGGAAGCCTAGCCATCGCCGGATTCGGCATGCTCCGATCCATCGGAATCGCCGTGATGATGGGAATATCCATAGCTCTGTTAGTGGCCCTCACTCTAGTCCCGGCCATTTTGTCAATGTTCGGAGACAGAATGTTCTGGCCCGGCGGACTTGGCCTATGGAGAAAGAAGAAGAGTAAAGGAAACAGCTACTACGCACGTGCCGCTAGATTCACCGCAAAACATTCGAAACTAATCCTCATAGTCGCCCTAGCCGTAAGTCTGCCGGCAACGAGCACTGTTCTTTCCTCCCAGACGAGTCACGACCTCATTTCTCAAGTTCCGATCTCCCTTGAGAGCAGGGCAGGTTACAACAGTATGGTCCAAGGATTCGGACCTGGCACAATCACCCCCACATACACGATCGTCCAGACGCCAGTGCTGCTCGCAACCGACAACTGGATCAATATCACCGCTCTACGATCTCTATCCTACGCTGAAAACTCGACACTGTCCGTCCCTGGTGTATCGAAAGTATACGGGCTTACGCACCCATCAGGTGATCCCATTCCCTACTCGTCGTTCATGCAACTGAACGCGGCGCAGCAACAAACAATGATCAGGAGCATGAAGCCTTTCCTCGGCAGTGATGGAAAATCCGCAATGGTCTGGGCTAATTTGTCGAATGAGCCCTATACGGACCAGGCGATTTCCACTCTTGCGAAAATTAGGCAGAACGTCAACGGTCTCCGGAGCAATGACAAACTACTTGCTGCATCATCAATGCTTGTAGGGGGAGAAACTGCTTCTGTCGCTGATCTCGCCAACTCAAGTGCTGCTGACTACTTCAATATGACCGCGCTAGTTCTAGTGGGAGTCTTCGTGGTTCTGATGATCGCCTTAGGCTCAATCTTCACTCCGTTGAGATTGATCTTCACAATTCTTCTCAGCATTTCGTGGGCGATGGCCGCGGTCATCTACGTCTTCCACGCCTATTTTGGAATGGAACTGATCTGGATACTACCAATCATGCTCCTAGTAATAATGCTTGGACTGGGACTTGACTACGACATATTCCTAGTAACTAGGATCAGAGAATATGTGGTAGGCGGTGCGAAAGATGATGAGGCCATCGAATCAGCAGTAGAACACACTGGAAGCATAATCACCGCCACAGGTCTAGTGACGGCGGGCGCCTTCGGAACAATGATGATCTCCCAGATTCCCATGCTCCAGCAGCTCGGACTAGCATTCTTCATAGTCGTGCTTCTCGACGCCACCCTGACACGAGTCTACCTTGTACCTTCGATCATGAGGCACATGAAGCGACTCAACTGGTGGGCCCCAGGACGCATCAGACGAGTGCCAATCACCCCAGAAGAGAAGCTCATACCTCCAATCCCAATGAAAACAAAGCTAACAGTTACCATGGAGACTATAGCGATTGTGGGGCTTGGACTCACACTCTATCTCGATTACATCAACAACCAATACCTACAAGGCTTCGTGAAGCAGACAAATTCGAAGATTCTGGCTGGAATCAATGTCTGGACCGGAGTGATACTTGGCGTAACATCATTCTTGACAACCTACATTCTACTCCGAGGAAAGCCCGAGACGCACGGTGCTGGCAAACTAGCCATATTCCGCAACGCGGGCAAACAATTGACGAAACTTCGCCCAAGACGCGCGAAAATTCCAATGGTCGCGGTCGTTTCCAGTCCCTCGATTAGCGCTCCGCCACTGGGTGCAACAAGCTCAACGGAGACAATACTGAAACCATCGCTTGAAAACAAAAAACAGACTGCCACGCCACCTCCTCTTTCAAGTGGAGAGAAGAAATCGGAGCCCTAGGCTAGAATGCGGTAAAGGTCTACTTCGACCATTTCTGATCGTTTCTGATGAAAAGAGAACAGATGGGGAATATCCAAACTCATACTGCGCACTTCATCCACTCTCCGACCCTTTCTTGCAATGACGCGTTTGAGAAATTCTCTGGTCGAGCTCTTGTGAATAGAATACGAAATTGGCGCAAGTTCGAAGGCCCGCTCGAGAAACCGAACATCAAGATGAGGCGTCCGTGTTCCATAGGGGGGATTCATGATCACGGTATCACATCTTCCCGTGATCTGATTGATATCTGAGAGCACCCATTCGACTTTGACTCCCGTGGCCAACGCATTCTCCTTTGCCAGGGCAATTGATCTCTCGTCAATATCTACGCCAACGATTTTCTTTGGGCCCATCAGTGCAGCTCCAATAGCCAGACGCCCGGTTCCGGTTCCGAGATCGATGATGTGTCCTTCAAGATCGTGGTGTTCAAACCCGGCCATATAGAGAAGTTCAGCGGCT
Source organism: Candidatus Bathyarchaeia archaeon (assembly GCA_035935655.1). Taxonomy (NCBI): domain Archaea; kingdom Thermoproteati; phylum Candidatus Bathyarchaeota; class Bathyarchaeia (SeqCode); species Bathyarchaeia archaeon. The sequence continues at coordinate 101,131 of DASYWW010000062.1, read as the reverse complement.
ACTTCGGGAGATACAGGATATTGTTCGAGTCCTAGTCGGGAAGTCTGAAGAGTCTTCAGCTTTGCTAGCTGAATTTCCAGTCCCCGTTTAGAAATTGTTTGTTCTTCGACCAATTATAGGCGGACCAGTCCACGTTCCAAAAGCTGTTCCCAAGTCCAGGCTCCGATTGCAACCATGATCTCGTCTCTAGTAATGATCGGTTTCGGAAACCTTTCTGGGTCGTCTAGAGCAAGACGAGGACATGCGGTATCAACGAAGACATCAATATCGATGAAGTCGAGTAGTTTCTGTGGCACAATTTCATCCGCGTAGAGAATTACCGCTTTCTTGCCTGCTTCTTCGACCTGCTTCTGAATTGAGAGCGCGATCGTTGGGTTGCTCTGTCCTGGTTTTGTCGATACAATTATTCCGAAACTGTTAGCTCTCCTAGCTTTGTCGACCATTGCGTATCTTTGGCGCACGATTCGATCTCTGTCTTGGTCTAGGACCTTGACTGTTCCATCGTAGGGATCGGCAAGAATCGTTGGTTTCTCTACTGAGAGAGCCGCACCGAGACCGTGGAAATAGCTACCGACGATGAGGAAGGAGTCTACTTGGGGCTGAATCCTCCTGAGTCCGAAGTAGTCGCATCCTAGAACTTGGCCGGTCTCATGCGCCCAAGGGCCGCGTCCCGGTGTCTGAACGTTGAATCCCTTCGTCTCAAGGACCTTTGCGGCTTCGGGGAGCTTGTGTAAGTGTTGAATCGCAGTGGCTAAGCCAACTTTCTTGCCTTGGAGAAGGGAAATGGATCTTTCGACGACAGGAATAATCTCATGATTACTTTTCGCCGGAATATACACTACTGGCACTTCATTCGAACCGTCGCGAAGGAACTCGTTATGCCCGTAGTGGACTAGTAGGTCTGCTTTGAGACGGGCAGCGGCATCCAGAGAAAGGTCGCATGCACCCCATGCAGAAACAGCGGAGACAAACACGTCCACTCCCGTTTTCTCTCGAACCAGTTTCGCGAGCCGAGTGCCTTCGTTCTTCAGACCGTCCGGAAGTTGAATCAGTATCCTTCGGGCACCTCTCCCTGTTATTTCAGCTAGGAGCTTGTCCTCTTCGAGGTCAAACATCGACATGGCAATTTCGCCGGGGAGAAGCTACCAGAAGGGCGGAGCCCAATATAAACACCCGAGAAACTCACATGATTTCCATTGCAATAGCCTGTCAGGTAACATGATTGTTAAGCTCATTGTTGAGGGTGGGCTGAGGCTATGACAGAGACCCAGAAGCGCGAGTCCGGATTAGACCTTGGTTTCGCAAACCAAAGGTCGGTGGCAACAATGATTGACAGTTCATTGAAGCGTGGGTCCGGTCTCTCAATTACGCTCACCGATGCAACCGTAGGCGTCAGCCTTGACAAGCTAGGCGACTGGACCATAACCGTTGGGCTCTCATCAAGATCAGCCCGCTTCCACCAACTGACATCTTCCCTCGAAAGACTCGGATTCTTCCAAGCAACAGAGAACGAAGGTAGCATCTACATGCTCTGGACATCTCTCCTCTCAGAAGTTGGCGATGTTAGAACTAATGCTGAACAGACTCTCTTACAAGCCTTGAAAGCCCTTCAGGTGCCTTCGGTTTCACCATACATCAGCTAGTCCAACGATTTTAGAAAACTCAGGCGGGAACCGCGACTGGTTGGCGCGCTGGAGATTTTCGCCCGACGACTTCACGCACGGCCCCGTTGTCCATTTGGATTATCGTGTCGGCTTCTGCTTCAAGATCTCCAACATGGCTAATGAGGAAAATCTGCTTGAAATTCTGCGATAGTTCTCTACGAAGCAATGCGAGAATTCCCTCTCGCCGCACTCTGTCTGAACTGCCCAGAGGCTCGTCGAGGAATAGAAATTCCGGATTATGGCCTTTGGCTTGAGGTATCAAGGCGAGGGCAAAGGCCAGCCTCATCGCGAGTAAGAGCTGGTCTTCTGTGCCTCCAGAGAAAACCTCCTTTGCCTTGAACTCTCCCGCCTCAGGATCGAAGACTCTGACTGTGTAGTCCTCATCCAGTTGGACGGCCTTGTATCTTCCAGAAGTTATTACGGGAAGGATGAGCCCCATGTAACGTTCGACTTGAGGCTTGACACGGTTTCTCAAGGACTCAGACGTCTGCTCAAGTCCTTTGATAGATAGCTTCACAACTGCGCAGTCTTTCTCTAACAGCATCACCTTCTTCACTTGCGTCTGAACCTGGTCTTCGATATCGCCGTTCTTTTCTAGTAGCTGGCGTAACTCAAGTTGTCGCGAAATTGATTCTTCAATTTGGGCCTTATTTCTTGAAACGGATTCCTTCAGCCTATCTCTCGAATTGGCAGTTTCCTCAAGCAATGTCTCGGAGAAGAGTAGGCCTTCGGGAAGACCTGGTAACTGAGCCTTGCTGAATTTCTCTTCGACCTGTTCGATCTCAGTCTGGATGTGATCCAAGTGTTCTTTGATCTGGGGTTCTTCTTTCAATTGCTGATCCAGAAATTTGACCTTCTCTTCCATAGACTGGCGCGATTGCCTGTCGTTGTCGAATCGGGAGAAGATCGTCTCAAAAGCAATCTTAGGGTCCTTTGCCGCTTCAATCTCGGTCGAGTATCTCGTGATTGACCCAAGTATTCCAAACAGATTCTCTGACCTTACGGCAATGTCCTGTTGGACCTTCGTCAGATCTTGTTCATTCTCTACAAGCTCGGTTTCCCATGACTGAACGAGATGTGCTCTGGCTAATTGCTCCTGATCGTATCTTGAGCTAGCTGCTTGTTGGGAAAGCGAGACGATTTGTCTGGACAGTAATAGAAGCGAGACTATGGTCAACGACCCGAATGCAACGGCCACTTGTGGGAGCGCAAGAAAGAATGAGAGAATGGCGCCTGCGCCGAGGGCCGACGTCGAGATTAGGTAGGTCCAGACCCGTCTTGGCTTGGAGTCAAACGGTTTCGTAATTCCAAGGCCTGTGCCTTCCTTCGTCTTCTCGACAATTTTAGCATGTAGATTGTCTTTCGACTCTTCCAATTGAACTCTGCGGATTTCAGCAGACTGAAGCCCGTCAAGCATGTTCGATGCTTGGGAGAGCTGGGATTCTATTTCGGAAAGTCCTGAGTAATTGTCAATTTCCAAACGAGCATTCTCCAGTTCGTTTCTCTGGGCGGAAATCCGGGTTAACTGTTGTTGGAGGCTCTCCGCAAGCCGGGACTTATCCTGAATCTCCTGGTGCAGAGATCGTTGGAGCTTCAAAGCTTCCCCGTATCTGTTCAGGGTTTTGTGGAAAAAATCTGTATCTGCGAATTTCTTCTCCAAGTCCAAAAGTTCAGACTTTAGCTTCTCGACTTTTTCTGCGAGGGTTGAAAGTTGGGTTTGCGCCTCTCTGAATTTTTTCAGTTGTTCTTGAAGAGACTGGAGACGCTCACGTTCGACCGTTAGCTGCCCCGGATTTCGATTTGTGCCCTCAATTCGAGTTCTCTCGGTATCAAATTGTTCCTGAACCTTATTGAAGCTGTCCAAATTGAGGAATACATTGACAACTTTTCTGCGGTCGTCAAGTTTTTGATTGATTAATCGTTCGAGATCTTTCTGCGCAACCACGCTACTGGCGACAATTTCATTGTAAGTGATGCCACCGAGGAGCTTCTCAACCTCGCTCGTTGTGTCCATCGCCGATGTGGCGAGTGTCTTTTGTCGACCGTCACCGGCCAATTCGTATAGCTGTGCCCTGTTGGCTCTTGTTTTGTGAACCTCTCTCACGATTCTATACTTCAGGTCACCGATAGCGAAGTCGAGTTTTACTTGAGCTTCGCCGGTCCCGTAACTGAGAATTTCTTCATTGCTTGGTCGCTGACTAGGTCTCATCATCTTGCCGAACAGGGCGAAGAGAATCGCGTCGAGGATTGTTGATTTTCCGCTCTCATTCAGTCCTGCAATGACCGAGATGCCTTCTGAGAAGAGTAACGGCTGCGTGAATTTCAGTTTCTTGAAGTTGTGAGCGTAGAGGCTTAGAAGTTTCAGTCGACTCCTTCCTCCTGAAGCTTTGCAACAGTAAGTTTCCATGCCTCTTGGACGAGAGGCCTTCCTTGATCACCGGCTCTCTCTAGAAGGTTCTGGAATGTCCGGTTTAGTTCTTCGAGGGGAGTGGTTTTTGGAAGCGATTCCAAAGGAACCATCGTCAGAACGTTCAGTTGTTCCTCATCAAATTCGATGTGGAAGAATTTGTCCTGTGCGTATGTGTAGAGTGCTGATCGCTTGTAGGTTGAGAGTTGATCTAGAGTAACTTTCCCAGAAACCCGGACGCGAAGTATTTTCTCGTTGTCGATTCTCTTCTCCAACCCTCCCTCTACTTGTCGGGTGAGGCTTCTATCTCCTGCCAGTCGAAGATCAAGAGTTTCCATTGGCCGAGCAGGGGTTGGATGGAACTCTTGCTGAACTATTCCTGTCTTGTCGAGTTCGAGCCAGACGAATCCTTTCTTTTCACCCTCTTCGTTGAACGAAGCCTTCTCGGTGCTTCCAGGATAGATGACCGGGGTCCCGTTGATTATTTTTCTTTGATGCTTATGCAGGTGTCCTGAGGCGAAGAGCTGTAGATCTCTCGGGATAGAGGATTTCTGGATATGAGTTTCTTGGCCGAAGTAGCCGTCGAAGCTCTCGATCGGATAGTGTGTCAGGAAAATGTTGATGTCTGCATCTCGGTTGACCTCTTGACCAGAGAGGGGATCTGTGTCTGCGGGTAGGGTTGGATTGAGGCTCATCCCTATGACGTTGACTATTTCGTGTCCGAAATTGAACTTCTTGGTTGTTGGGTGTTGTTCTTGTAGGAAGTAGATGTGTCCGGTTCTGGCGTGGACTGCGAGGGGGGAGGCGCCTTGTTCTGCGCTACGTGGAGTGTCGTGGTGGCCGCTTACTAGAACGGTTTTGATGTTTCTCTCATGGAGGCATTTGAACTGTTCTGCCACGAACGCTCGGGTGGGGTTGCCGGGAAGGATGCCGTCATAGAAGTCTCCACCAATTAGGAGAAGATCGGGCTTGTTCTCCAAGGCGAAGTTGACTAGTGTTTCGAAGCAGCGCTGGAAGTCGCGCTTGCGCTCGAATCGTCGGGGTCCGTACTGGACAGCTGAGGGGTCTAGATGGTTGTCGGCGGTGAGAAGAACGTGAATTGTCATGGTTCAGATACCGAATTCAAACGGAATATCTTTGGATGAACTGGAACGATATTAAGAGTTGGAGATAGCCGAACGTGACCCTGTCAAGATCCTGGACACAAACAGGCGTGAGATACTTCCGAGGCCAAGAGAAAGAAAATGGTTGCTGACAACAAGATCAGGGTGGGAATCGACATCGGTGGGACCTTTACGGACCTAGTGGCAACCCACGGGAAGCGCGGGGTCCGGAAGATCAAGGTCCTGAGCACGCCTGTGGATCCATCGATAGGAGCGCTGGATGCCGTTCGAAGATTGTTGGACCTAGAGAATACTGACCCTAGCCACGTAAGGGTTGTTATTCATGCAACGACACTCGCCTCGAACGCTCTACTGACCGGAAACATTCCCGAAACCGCCCTTGTCACGACCTTAGGCTTTCGAGACGTTCTGGAGATCGGGCGGCAGAACAGGCCTGAACTCTACAATCTTCAGGTCGAACGTCTTCCTCCATTAGTCCCTAGACGATACAGGTTCGAGGTTACGGAGAGGATCACGTATGACGGGAAGGTCTTGGAACCACTTGATGCCTCACAGGTTGTTCGGGTTGCAAGAAGAATTCGGAGACTCGGGATCGGATCAGTTGCCATCTGTTTTCTCCATTCTTACGCTAACCCGAAGCATGAGAAGGAAGCTGGCGAGATTTTCAGGAGGGAGCATCCACAGGCGAGGCTGTCATTGTCTTCGGAGCTTCTTCCCGAGTTTCGAGAATATGAAAGAACCAGCACGACCGTGGTTAATACGTGTCTTCAGCGGTTATTCGCAGACTATCTGGAAAAACTCGAGAACGGATTGGAAGAGCTTGGTGTTCGCGCGCCTCTATTTGTGATGCAATCCAACAGTGGAACGGTGCTCTCTCCCCAAGCTGCGTTGGAGCCTGCGCGGCTCATTGAGTCCGGACCTGTTGCCGGGGCAGTCGCGTCCAAATTCTATTCTGGGAGATCTGAGAGCTTTGTCTCTCTTGATGTCGGCGGGACGACGTCAAAGGCGGGAGTATGGTCTGGTTATGGGTTCGAGGTGACTAACGAGTATGAGGTTGGCGGCCGCTTGCATGGAAGCCGACGGGTTGAAGGATCAGGATACCCGGTCAGATTTCCAGTCGTAGATCTTGTCGAGGTTGGAATTGGTGGAGGTAGTATCGCCTGGGTTGATGATGCAAGTGTTCTACATGTTGGGCCTCAGAGTGCGGGGGCATCGCCGGGTCCAGCTTGCTACGGAAATGGGGGAACGTTGCCGACACTAACGGATGTGTCTCTCGTTCTTGGCCGGTTGAGTCCAGGCTTCCTGCTTGGGGGAGATCTGCCCTTGAAACCACGGCTTGCTAACGAAGCGATTGCTGAGAGAGTGGCGAAGCCGCTGAGGACAAATGCGATCAATGGTGCCATCGGTGTTTTGAGAATTGCAATCGCGAAAATCGCGGAGGCATTACGAGCTGCGACGGTCGAAAAGGGTCTCGACCCGCGTGAAATGGTTCTCGTAGCGTTTGGAGGAGCTGGACCCATGTTTGCGTGCGAGGTTGCTGGAGAACTAGAAATGGAGAGGATAGTCGTGCCCCCTGCCGCGGGCTTGCTATCGAGTCTGGGTCTTCTTCTCGCAGAGCCATTGCACGATTCTGTCCAGACAGTTCTGAGAATCGCAGAGGGTGCGAATGGTAAGGAGCTTGAGAAGATCTTTCGCGAAATGGAAGAGAGAGCGAGAAGGCTGCTGGGAGCGGAAGGAGTAGAAGAGAGAGCCGTCAATTATCAGAGATTCGTTGACATGCGGTATCAAGGCCAATCTTACGAATTATCAATCTCTCTTAGAGGCGGGATGGTTTCTGGAAGTGCCATTCGATCCGCTATTCGAGACTTCCACCAGAGACATCAGATGAAATATGGATATTCTCAGACGGACAAGCCTGTTGAGATCGTTAATGTTCGCAGCTACTGTAGAGGTAAGGCTGGAATGGTTCCGAGAGTAGCGGGTACTTTCGAACGAAGCCAGAAGTTGACGGAAGGGAGGGGAGTCTGGTTCACGAATGGACATAGTATCCGATGTCAAGTCTTCCAGAGAAACAGCTTGCTTCCTGGAAGCAAGGGAAGAGGACCGTGTGTGATAGAGGACTATGATTCGACCTTGGTTGTTCCGCCCAGAGCAAGATATGTGATTGACCGGAATGGCTCAGTGTCTATTACGATATGACCTGATGAAGAAGCTTGTTACTCGAAAGCTAGGGGTCCGGTTTCAACACTGCAATATCCAGTCGTGCTAGGCATAGCTTCTCTAATAGTGAGATAAAAAATGACCAATACGTCAAGCGGCTCGAACAGCTCTTGGGGAGCGTTCACTCCAGTGATGCCAGCGTTCATACGACTGATCGCCGGTGTTATTGTGCTCGTGATCATCGAGGCAGTTGTTCTCGGCTTTCCAGGAATCGGACAAAATATCTCAGGAAGCACCATATCGATCGCGAACGTGGCCGTGTTCTGCATCGGGCTCATCGTCGCCCTGATCGTCTTCAAGTTCGGAACACAACTCTCCAATGCGGTCTCAGACGCCTACAAGAATTACCAGACGTGGGTGCCATTGCTCGCGTACATCTTCCAGATCATCGCCATCGTCATACTATACAACGTGTCTAGTGGTCTTGCTGCTCCATCCTTTGCCAGCCAGCCCTGGGCTTACCCACTGATCTTCCTTTTGATCGCGCTGATCCCAACGCTGAAGGTAGTCGTCAACATTGTCCACGCGCTCGAAGGATCATCAACACCAAAGCACTCCACAAACAACTAAGAACGCTAATACGAGCCTGAAAAACAAACCCCTAGAGTCCTCAAAGCTCTAGGCTCATAGCCCCCACTTTTTTGGGAACCCATAGAATTTTTTTTCTTTCCTAGACCATGAAGGCCTCCGCGGGAAATTCTCGGAGAGACTGGTCTTGCGTCGCGAGGGTCGGTCGCTAAGACTCCCTATTTTCCAGAAATCGTTTCCTGTCTGGCACTGATAATAGGCGATTTTTACGAGTTCATCTTTTCTACTCTAAAAGATAGAAATGGTTGATGCTCCAGAGGTCAGGGTTCGCTTGAGAGCCCGCCGCCTTAACAGAATGTAGGCGACGACAACCCCGACAACCGCTACGACTCCTACCAGGATGATGACTCCGACGAAAACGAGCGGAGGCAGAAAGGAACTGAGCAACGGACCAGGCTGAACCTGCTCCAAGGCAACAGTCACCCAGCCCGTATCAAGAGTCTTCTGAGCAGAACCCCGCACAACATCATGAAAACTGCCATCTGAATTCTGCTGGGACAAGACGAAAGAGATTGACGCCAGAGCTTGGCCGCTCCTGCCATACAAATCGAACGCCAGTGCGGACAATGAAGCACCATAAACGTGCCCTTTGTGATCGCTTGCAGACGTGAAGTTCTTAGAAACAGTATTGGCTAAGAAATCCAAAGCCTTCGCAACATGATTATCGTTCGCAGTATAGCCAGCTTCTTTCAAAGCTAGAACAGTCAATGCAGTAACGCTGATCGGCTCAGGTCCGAACGCGTTAAGAGGATCCGAGGAAACCGCGGAAGTCAGATTGAAACTACCGTCGCGGTTCTGAAGCGAGAAAAGAAAGTTGACCGCAGTTGTCCGCTGTTGCCCCGTTATGTGAGGAGTGCTGGCCAAACCCCACAATGCCATGTCGGTATCCACACTACTTGCAACCGCCACATATGATGGTCCTGGAGAATAGCCGGCGAATCCCCCACTGGACTGTTGATAGCTCAAAAGGTTGGAAAAATCCGACTGATTATGGATCAAACCAATATTGGAACTTGCAGTAATCACGTGAAGCATAGCGCCTGGAATGTCAGCTTCTCCCCATGCAAAGCTAGAGGAGTCGTCAAGCTGAGCAGCAAGCCAGGCGAAAGACTTCGCAGCCTGCTGCGAGTGCGAGTCATTCAGCCAAAGTGCAAAAGCCGCGCCAGGAGTCGGGAGTTGAGAATAATCCCCGAAAGACCCGTCAGCTCTCTCGTTATTCGACAGCCAGCTCAGAGCGGATCTTGCAGCGGAACTTTGAGAGGATGCAGCACTGGCATAGTGAAGTGGCGCAACCAGGCTGAGAGTCACGAGAAGAGCGATCCAGATTGCGGCTTTGATAGGATATTTTGGAGCGGGCAAAGTTACCCGCTCTACGCTTAGGTGCCATATAAGCTCGATGCAGCCAAAGCAAAGAATCGGATCTTCCGCCCATGAAGAACTGCGTATTCTGCAAAATAGTGAGCGGCAAAGCACCTGCTAGTCTCGTGTATGAGGACAAGAAGATCATGGCGTTGATGACGATAGCTCCAGCAGACCTGGGCCATGTTCTGGTCATTACGAAGAAACACTTTCCAGCTCTAGCAAGTATGGAGGAGAAAATGGGCATGTATCTCTTCAAGATCACAACGCGTGTAGCTGATGCCGTCCGCAAGTCGGGCTTGAGATGTGATGGAATCAATCTTTTCCTAGCAGATGGAGAACCGCAAAGGAGATTCACCTCCACATGCACGTAATTCCAAGTTCCACGGAGACGATTTTCGAATACCAGCGGACCATGGCTCCAGACCCTCCCGAGAGGAACTTGACCGAACAGCTGACAAAATACGCCGGGCATATCAAAGGCGATGGAGATCCAAGTGACATCGCGTGAGGATTTAGCGTAGAGAAAGATTGGAATTGCCTGACCCGGTTTCGTTTGAGATCCTCAAGAACTCGCTAATCTCGATTGCAGAGGAGATGGGAGTCGTTCTTCGTAAATCGAGCTTCTCTCCGAACATCAAGGAGAGGAGAGATTTCTCCTGCTCGCTATTCGATGCGTCAGGACAACTGGTAGCTCAAGCTGAGCACATACCCGTCCATCTTGGCGCGATGCCATACTCTGTCCAGGCTGTTCTCAAAGAGTTTGAAGATGATTTTTCGGAAGGAGACGACATCATTCTCAATGATCCATACCGCGGTGGGACCCATCTTCCCGACATTACCATGGTCTCACCGATCTTCCTCAAAGAACGACTGATCGGGTTTGCTGCTAATCGCGCTCATCACTCTGATGTTGGAGGACTTGCGCCTGGAAGCATGTCGGCTCTTTCGAGAGATGTCAACCAAGAAGGAATCAGAATCCCTCCCATCAAACTCTGGGCCGAGGGCAAGCCGAACCGGCAACTACTCGACTTCGTACTGACCAATGTTCGAACTCCTGAAGAAAGGCTGGGAGATCTTAGAGCCCAACGAGCCGCGAACCTTGTCGCTGCGAAACGTCTAACCGAGCTGCTGAAAAAATCGAACGTATCCACCGTTGAGTCAGGAATGAAACAATTGATCGACTACTCGGAAGAGCTGATGATCAAGAGGATTCGCGAGCTACCTAGAAAGTCGTCCACAGCCATTGACTATCTTGATGACGATGGCCTAGGCACAACCGACATCCCGATCAAGGTCAAAGTCACAGTCGGTCAAGATTCCATAGCCTTTGACTTCTCTGGCAGTGCAAAGCAGGTTCAGGGACCCGTGAACGCAGTCTACAGCGTCACCCTCTCAGCAGTCTACTACGTGGTAAGATGCGTGACGGATCCCTCGATTCCAGCAAACGCTGGATGCTTCAAACCCATTCAGGCCAAAGCTCCATCCGGAACAATCGTCAACGCGAAGCCACCAGCACCGGTCGCCGGAGGAAATGTGGAAACTTCGACACGAGTCGTTGATGTCACCCTTAAGGCCTTCTCCAATATTATTCCGGAGAGCGTCTGCGCTGCTTGCCAAGGAACAATGAACAATGTAACGATTGGAGGAGTGGACCCCCGGACCGGGAAATATTTCACCTATTACGAGACCATCGCTGGCGGGTTCGGCGCACGATACAACAAGGACGGTATCGACGGAATTCATAGTCACATGACGAATACGTTGAACACACCTGTTGAGGCGTTGGAATCTGCTTACCCTCTCAGAGTCAAAAGATACGAACTGGTGCGAGGGTCCGGTGGACGAGGAAGATTTCGAGGAGGATTGGGGATTAGAAGAGAAACAGAGATCCTAGCTCAGGGATCAACTATCTCCTTGATGGGTGAACGACAACGGCATGGACCCTGGGGACTCATGGAAGGGAAATCTGGAGCGCCGGGGAAGTATGGCATTGCTCGAGGTGAGAAGATCACAACTCTGTCTTCCAAGACCTCGCTTTCCGCAAACATTGGAGACATTCTAAACGTGACAACACCGGGAGGTGGTGGCTACGGCACACCCAGCCAAAGAGCGAGCGACAGAATCCGGCAGGATAGAGCCAATGGGAAGGCCTGAGTCTCAACTGCACATTGTTACCTTCGCCGCTCCTAGGACTGGCGGGTTCCAAGAGGACGAGTCTTGCGGGTTTGACGCCTGATAGTACCAAGCAAGTGTATGATATCGTGTAAAGTGAATTGCGTCAGCACCAACGCTGGTGGCCACCCATGCCTTGGACTTCTCGCATACCCCCCACAGACTCCAGAAGTAGTACTGGTTACTCTGGACTCCGTTTAACCCTGTGATCAAGTGCTCAGATGTGGGAGGACCATAATATGTGGCCTCAAGTCTCGTGATGGAATTCGTCAGCTGATAGAAATTCCAATCCGAAGGTACATCCGTCTTGTTGATCCACTGAATTGTCGTGTTGCCATAATTTATCAGAGTCTCGACTGATACCATGGACCCCCTACAGGGACTTGGACAAGCGCTAGATCGCTGATAGTAATAGTAGGCGCCTGCCTGGAAAGCAGCGATACCTGCCCCGACTAGCAACAGGACAGCGAAGAACACTTTGCGTTCGCCGAGAATGTTGAGTCCCAATCCACCTCACATCATTGCGGCGTTCGAAGGCCTAGTCGTGTCGCTGCAACGACTACAGCAGGGGCAATCGTTGCGAAGAAAACAACGTTGCTAGCCTCGTGTGCGATTGAAAAAGGCGCTCCAACAATGTTTCCAATAAGAAGAGCTTGATACAGAGAGTTCGTTTCGAACAGCCAACTCCCAAAATTTGTGAGAATATCGAAAGCAAAGGTCGCCAATAGCCCAACCGAAGACAATACGAGACTTAACCGCCCATAGTCCCGACTTCCTCTCGGAAAACTTGAAACTGCGACGGTTCTTCGCAGCATGGCTCCAGCGATTGCAAAAAAACACTCTCCAGTCATGATAAACAAGAGAGTAATGGGATCAGCCGGACCAATGGGATTGACCAACCCGAAGACAAAGCGAGTCAATAATGCAACCCCTATTCCCGGGCGAAAGCCAAAAAGAAACGCTGAGAGGAAAACAAGAGTGTCCATCATCTTGATGTTTTGAAAACCACTCATTGCATAGTCTGTTGCGAGCGAAAGAGACGTGAAGACCGCTACGACCAAAACCTTAGTCGAGGGTCTGTCGAACACAGATGCGCCGTTCGTGGTGACTGTCGTGACGGTCATTATCTGATGAAGCGGGCAAAGTTACCCGCCGGTTAAATATCCTTTCGCTAAACAAACAAGAGCAAGGCATGCAATGAGAATCTGTTCGCTACTCCCCAGTGCCACGGAGATCGCATTTGCCTTAGGGCTCGGGGACCAAGTTGTCGCTGTGTCCCACGAGTGTGATTATCCTCCTGAAGCGTCTAAGCGACGTATCTTGACGAAGTCTGCGATTCATCAGAAGATCCATCGTAGTCTTGAGGTTGACCGGGAAGTCGAAAAACGTGGAGGCGACATTTACGAGATTAACGAGGAGCTTCTCCAGAAATTGAAGCCGGATCTCATTCTGACGCAGGAACTCTGCCACGTTTGCGCCATTTCCTACACGAAGGTCAAGGAAGCGGCCCGAGTCTTGGATGCGGACACGAAGATCGTCTCGCTGGAGCCTACTAATCTGGAAGAGATCGTCGACAACATCCTGCTGGTTGGCAGGATGACTGGGAAGATAGGAGAGGCCGGAAAATTGGCCTCACAAATGCTGCAGAGAATAAACACAGTTAAGGAGAAAACGCGCACGGTGCGAAATCGGCCGCGGGTCTTCTTCATGGAATGGCTCCAACCTCCTTGGACTGGTGGACACTGGATTCCTCAGATGATCGACTACGCTGGAGGAATCGACGGACTTGGCCGTCTCGGCGAACCTTCCCACAGAATAGGATGGGAAAAGATTGTCGAGTACCAGCCTGAGATTATCGTGCTCTCTCCATGCGGGTTCGATGCTAACCAAGTCATGGAAGAAGCCCATGTACTTGGATCGTACCTATCATGGGAGAAGATTCCAGCGTTCGAATCTTCGAGAATCTATGCGGTCAACGCGTCCGCATATTTCAGCAGGTCAGGCCCGAGAGTGGTGGCCGGACTTGAGATCCTAGCTCACATAATCCATCCCGAACTGTTCCCAGAGAACCCTCACCCAGAAGCAGTCAGAATTGTTCCCAGAGAAATGATTAGAACCGCGTGAATCCCCGCTTCAATCCATTTTCGGAATTTTCTGAGAGCGATCCTTGAAGGAACCTAGATAAGCTTACAAAACCGACAAGCCAACACGGCATGACAGTCTTGCCCAAATTCACAGCGAAGACTCAGAAAAGGAAAGCAGAAGACTTCCGTGAACTCCACCAAGGAAAACAGATACTGATCCTTCCGAACGGATGGGACGTTCCAAGCGCACGAGTGTTTGAAGATGCCGGGTTCCCTGCTGTCGCGACTTCCAGCGCGGGGATGTTAGTCTCCCTAGGTTATCCTGACGGTGAAGTGATTGGTAGGGAAGAGTTTGTCTCAGCGGTTGGGAGAATTTCCAAGGTCTTGTCTGTTCCACTCTCCGCTGACATTGTCGCTGGCTTTGGAAGGACGACGAGAGAAGTTCTCGTGACGGTTAAGGCGATTCTGAAGAACGGAGCTGTCGGAATAAACATCGAAGACTTTGCCCATGCCACGAAGAAACTCTATCCGATTGAGAGACAGGTAGAAAACGTCAAGGCGATCAGAAAACTCGGCGAGACCACAGGGATTCCTCTCGTGATCAATGCTCGGACCGACGCACTGAGATTCGCTGAGGGCGACGAGGGAGCGAAATTCAAGGAGACGGTTCGTCGAGCCACAGCCTACCGAGACGCAGGAGCTGACTGCGTCTACCCCATGGGTCTCGTAGACCAAGCTTCAATCGCGGCCTTCGTCTTGGCCCTGGATTTTCCGGTTAACGTCATGGTGAGAAAGGGTCTGCCGGAAATCAGTGAGCTACAGAGGCTCGGCGTCGCACGTGTGAGCTTCGGTCCCAGCCCATCTTACGCAGCGATGGGCCTACTCAAACGGGCTGCCAGGGAGGTGGTCGAGAAAGGAACCTACGAGAACCTGACCGAGAGCGCGATAACATTTGATGAGTTGAACGCGCTCGCTGTCCCAAGGGCCGATGGCTCTGGTCGTCGCTAGACGCTGACGTGCGTGGAATCAAATCGAAGACGTTTCGTGTCCCTGAATATTCTCAAGTGTCTCTTTCTCGACTTGAAGGGTAACGTGTTCTATTCCAAACGACTCCTTCAACCGAGATGCTACCTTCCCCAATATCTTTGACCCATCGCTGATCATGTCTGCGTCTACAGTGATGTGTCCGCTTAGCGCGTAGAGGCCGGAAGTGATCGTCCAGACATGAAGGTCGTGAACTCCCTTTACCCCATCAACACTGCTAATCGTCTTGGCGATAGTTTCTAGATTCATCTGTCTAGGAGTGGCTTCCAACAGGATGTTTGTCGAGTCTCTTACAAGGCGGTAGGCACTGAGCATGATGAGAACTCCGATTATGGCTGCTGCTAGCGGGTCTATTCCCTGGTAGCCGGTGAGTATGACGATGAGGCTGCTTACGACCACGGCTACGGATGATAGGGCATCTCCGAGAGTATGCAGGAACACTCCTCGAACATTGAGGTTGGTCCCTTCAGAGCGGGACAGCAACCCGGCAATACTGAGGTTCCCTAGGAGGCCGATTGATGCGATTACCAGAACTAGTGGGCCTTGGACGGCTGGGGGCTGCTGGAGTCTGAGGAAGGCTTCGTAGATTATTATAACGGCGATAGCTATCAGGGTCGAGCCGTTGATCAACGCGGCGAATATCTCGGCTCTGTGATACCCAAACGTCCGTCTCGCGGTATGACGCTTCCGACCTAGTCGAAGAGTTAGAATTCCCACTCCCACGGCTAGAACATCAGTTAGTACATGACCGGAGTCACTGATCAAGGCGAGACTCTGGCCTAGAAAGCCTCCGGTGAACTCTACAATGGCGATCACCAATGATACGATGAGAGCAATCCAGAGCCGCTTCTCCACCTTCCGCGACGATATTGAAGGGTCGAGACCCATTCGGGGGCAGGGCTCCTAGTGCTCCCTTGAGGTCAGGGGTATTAGAAATGGGCTCAGGAACCGGAGGTCTTCACTCGCCGGTTGACCAGGAGCACTCCAGCCAAAATGAGTAGGAAGCTGACCGCGGTCCAAGGGCTCAGGTTTTCAGCGAAGAAGAGAAAGGAGGTTAGCACACCGAAGACTGGTACGAGGTTGCCGAAGATTCCTGATCTCCCAGCTCCGATCTTCGACACGCCTTCGATGTATAGGAAGTATCCGACTATGGTCGAGAGAATAGCGAGGTAGACAATTCCGAGCCATGACCCAGCGTCCCAAGCGTAAGTCCCAGGTGCTTCAAGCAGCGAGAAGGGAATTAGGAAGAACCAGCCGAACAGACTGATCCACGATAGGATAGAAAGCGATGATTGTTGAGGCCCGAGATTGTCTGCACGGTTCTTTGAGAAGAATCTTCTCAGTAAGACAGTGTAGAGTGCATACACTGTTGCGCCACCGAATACAAGGGTCACGCCTAGCGGTCTATTGATCACTTGGGTGTTAGGAGAGAGTATAGAGATTGTGAGGATGCCCGCGAGCCCCGAAGCGAAGCCGAGAATCTTGATCCATGTGAGTCGTTCTTTGAGAATGAAGCTGGCCATGACTGCGATCAGCACGGGCCCTATCCCGATGACGAGAGAATCGTCGCTGGCAGCTGCGTACTTGACGCCGTAGAGAAAGAAGATCTGATAGAGTGTTGTGTTGAGAATTCCCATTACGACGAGAGTTGGAATCCATGACTTCTCGATTCTGAAAGAGTGCTCTCTAAACCAGAGGATAGCAAATAGTACTGGGACGACGATTGCATATCTAATCGCGGCGATAGAAACGGGTGGGAGGCTTGTTGCGAGGAGTCTTCCAACAGGCCATGCGAGTCCCCAGAGAAACATCGTGAGGATGAGTCCGCCGTAAACCGCCCAGTTCTGACGCTCCGTCTGGACCTTTGTCGAGCGAGCTGGAATGGCCACGACTAGACGGGTTTTTTCTGTCAAGACTACGATCATACTGGATTCAAACTTAGACCTAAGTAGTTTGACTCCGAATCTTGCGCCAAATATCTGAAACAATTTTGATGATCACGCGTAAATAGCCTAGAAAGCCAGCATCGCCATCTCTCGACGGCCATGAGTGCATGTATTGAATGAACAGGCCCGATTCGTCCCAAGCAACTCAAGGATCTCGCGTTCCGGTTTTCGCGAGAATCGGCTCGTTCGTGGGTAGAAGATACAAGCTGATAATCGTCTTTTGGATTCTGCTCTTTGCTGTAAGTCTCCCCTTATCTCAACAACTCAACTCGGTTGTCACCTCAAGCACTAGTGGCGGCCAATCAGGCAACTCCGAGTCTGCAAGGGCCCAGAGCCTAATGGCTCAAGAGTTCCCCCATCCACAAGCCAACACCAGCGCCATAATTCTGCTCGAAGGAAACGATGTTACTAACAACGCGACAAAGCGATTCACCCTGGATCTAGAGACGAGGCTTTTAGTGCCGGGAACTCTGAACAGCGTCGAGAACGTCACCTCGATCTACAGCATAGAAAGAGCGTACCTAACTGGTTACTACCTGCAACAAGGCTACAGTTTCGCAGCCGCACAGTCAACCGCTAATCAGATCTTATTGAACCACACTCTCGCCAACTATCCAGTACCTGTCCCACAGACGATTCGCCAGAATTTCATCAGCCCGGACAACAAGGTCATAATTGTTCTAGTGAGCTTCTCGAAATCCCCTGGCTCGTTCGGCTCTGCCGACACTGACCCGATCTTGAAGAATGTAGTGACTATGCGGGATATTATCTCTCAGCTGAAGACCAGCGACGGCGGCCCTTCGCGGACCTACGTCACTGGAGATCTGGCTACCACCGCTGATTCTTCCCTTGGAAGCCAAAGGGATCTGAGCCTTATCGAACCCGTCACTATAGGCGCAATACTGATTCTGGCGGGACTGTTCTTCTTTGCAATAGCTACTCCCCTCGTGCCTCTGACCATCGTCGGAATGGCACTAATGATCACTGAAGGAGGATTGTATCTCATCGGCAAGTACATCATTCCCATTCAGGACACGACCACAACGTTCTTGTTCACAATAATGCTCGGAGTAGGAACTGATTACTCCATCTTCTTGATGGCGCGCTACCGGGAAGAACGCGTCGAGGGTCACGCCAAGACTGATGCAGTCCACACTTCTGTAACCTGGTCCGGAGAGAGCATCGCCACCAGTGCGACTACTGTCATCATAGCGTTCGGAGCAATGACGATAAGCAGCTTCACACTGCTTCGATCGATTGGTGTCGGCCTCGGCTTCGGCGTCCTAATCGCTCTGCTCGTGAGCCTAACACTGATACCATCCTTCATCCTTCTTGCAGGTGACAGAATATTCTGGCCGAGGTCAGGGAAGAGATTCGAGAGCTACGCGATCAAGGCGAGGAAGAAGAGAGCTGAGCGGCCGGGATATTTCCGGCGGGCGGCAAGTTTCAGCGTTAGACGACCGGCATTAGTTCTGGTGTTGACTTTGCTGGTCTCGGTCCCTGCTATATACATATCACTAACAGGTGCGACCTCGTACGACTTTACGGCGGGACTCACTCATGCTGAGAGTGTTGATGGTCTTGCAGTCTTGGAGAAAAGTTTCGGTGCTGGCCAGATAGGCCCCACACAAGTGCTCGTGCAGTTTCCCACATCGATTCTTACAAATGGGAACCTCACGGCTAGTGCACAAGCTAGCCTGGAAAAACTGAGTCAGAATATTACCGCCTTGTCGAATGTGAAGGAGGTTATTGGACCCACTCGTCCCAGTGGTGTCCCCGTGAACGCGACCAATATCAGAGCTCTGGACCCACTAACGAGATCTGCGGTCCTAGGGAATATCGGAAAAGATAATCGAACCGCGTTGGTAACGGTTCTATTTTTTGACGAGCCCTTCACTCCGAAGTCTCTCGACTCGGTTAGCCGGATCCGAAGCGTTGTCACGAGCCTTCAGCGATCCGACGCTTCACTAGCGCAGGACATGATATTGGTCGGGGGTGCTTCCGCTTCTACTCTAGACTTTGCAGGCGAGACGGTCAACCAGTTCAATACAATGAGAGTTCTAACGGTCGCGGCGATTTTCGTTGTTTTGCTGGTGGTGCTTGGGTCGTATCCTCTTGCGGTAACTGGGATTCTCTCGATTGGATTGAGTATCACCTGGGCTTACGCGGCTACTCTTCTCTTTTTCAACAATGTACTGCAGTCAGGGGTCTTGTTCATCATCCCTCTTGTGCTGTTTCTATTGCTTTACGGTATCGGGATGGATTACAACATCTTCATTCTAACGCGAATTAGGGAGGAGGCGCAGAAGGGCAAGGAAACTCGTCAGGCGGTGGTTGACGCGGTTGATCGAACTGGGGGAATAATTACCGCTCTGGCGCTGATTCTTGCCGGTGCTCTTGGATCGCTCTTGTTGTCATCTAATCGTTTGCTGGAAGGGTTCGGTTTCGCGATCGCTCTGGCTGTGGTTCTGGACGCGATGGTTGTTCGCACCTATCTTGTCCGAGCGATCATGTCTGTTCTGGGTCAGAGGGCTTGGTGGGGTCCCAACCGCTTGAGAAGAGTCAAATTTGACAAGAAAGAAGAGCCACGATCCGCAAATCCTTAGAGGGATCAAGCCGAAAGTTCTAGTTGTGAAGAATTGGCTCTAGGCTTACTTTCGATCCTCATTCTTTTCCTAGTGTCTCTGGGGTCAAACGCGACTCCTTTCTTTGGAGCGTCTTACACTCTGATTGCTACCACTGCACTTCTTGCCGCCGGGTTCTCAGTTGGAAATTTTGCACTGATCGTTCTAGCCACCGCAGCTGGAGCTTCCCTGGGAAAACTGGTACTTTATGCTGGTGGAAAGGGGTTCAGCGGGCGATTGGGACGTAACAAGAGTGTGATGTTCCTTGGAAGAATGCTCGAACGGAAGACAGGTCGGGCGGTGGTTTTTGTAACCGCGCTGATCCCAGGTCTCCCACTCGACGATTACGTGTACTTGGGGGCAGGGGCAAGCAGTTCAAAGCTCACCGGGATTTTCATCATCACCTTCGTCGCGAAGGTTCTGAAGAGTTTCCTCGAAATCGGCCTTGAGTATGTCGGGCTTGGAAGATTGTACACGGCCACTGGTCTGACCGGACTGTCGCGTATCGAAGCCTCCATTCTATTCTCCATGGTGTTCGTCGTGTTGGGGATAGTCCTGTACAAGGTTGACATGGAGAGACTCATTTCAAGACTGAAACGCGGATTCACAAGCGCCGATTCCAGTCGGACTACCGGACTTGCGTCGTGAGACCCGATCGCTAAGACCCCCTACCCCTCTTTTTGGAGAAAATTTCCATCTGGCAAGATTTCTCGGGGAGACAGTTGATTCAAGGCACGATCGGGCTTGGATGACGGGGGAAAGATAGGGGAAATCAGCCACTATTCTCGAATGATTCGAAGGCGAGAATCGGGGCATTTTCAAGATCCGAGTTCAGGGCTGATTCTTGGCGATTTCGCTCCCCTCCTTTTCCGGGGCGGATCCGACGAGGCGGCTTCAAGAACGGCAGTAAGCCATGTATCGGCCGGCTTCGAAGGGCTTGGATCACACCGAGCGATCTAGACTTTGCCTAAGCTGCTGGTTCTCTACATGTCTAGAGAAGACGAAGATCGCTTCCTGGAGTATCTTCGGTCCCTTGGTAACCTGCTGATTCTGCCCGCTACCTCGCCTAGGTCCGATTTTTCGCCTGTAGACAGTTTTCCCGAGGCGTCGCAGGACGAGTCGACCCGGAGATTTTGGTTGCAGTATGCTGAGGCTGGGATGCCACTTGTTACTGAACAGGTCCCTGAGAAGGGCTACTATGTAGTTGACGGGTTTCAGTCGCCTGTCATCGAGTATTGGCGCTCTTGGATGGTGTCACGAGTCATGCTGCCGGGAGGAATTCAGGCCGACATGAACTACATCGACAACCAGAGGCAGGATCTTGCAAAGAAGCCTGCGGAATTCAGAAACTGGTTCGAGTCGATAAACCGCTGGATACGGAAGAACTACAGGAGATTGGGAGTCTACGTCTTCATGGCTCCGGGCGCTCAAAAGTTCAGAGATGAAGGAGGAATATTACAAGGGCGATAGAAAATCAGAACAGGCTTAACAGCTAATTATTACCGGTCTGCCGATGAATTCGCATGGAGCAAACGGACATTAGATTTGCTGCACTCTCTCGTTTATTCTCGTGGGCAATGATAACCTGTCTTCATGGATCGCGGTCTCGAACCTCAACTGTTCTGTCAGACGTGTAGCGCATCAACAGTTCATGAAACAAGATATCGTTCTGACAACGAGTTCATCGGAAAAATTCTTGTCTGCGAACACTGCGGCGAAACAGTCTTCGAACCGCTAAGGTCTGGATGCTCGGACTGTTAACAGCACCAATCTCATCCGTATGGCTCATCTGATAGCAATCAGTTCTTTTTCTGCAAACGTTCCCTTGGGTCCATCTTTCTGTTCGTATGTGATGATGTTCTTCCAAGATCTCCTGTCAGGATCCCAGGTGAATGTGTTAAACCACGGCCCAACTGTGTAGTCGAACTTGAAGCGAATGGAGTTGTCCTTGCGCACGCCGATTCCTGGAACGGGTTTCGAGGTCACACCGAACGTATCGAAAAGATGCAGAATGTATTCACCGGTCTTCTTGTCATACCCCATCAGATAGAGAGCCTCATAGTCGGGGTTTCCTTTCTCGCCGACTCTAAGGGGGGAGCAGCGCATCTCCACGAACAATTCCCGAAGCACCCACTTTGCGTTGACCTCTTGGTAGAGAGCTGTGTCACCCATCTTTCCAGTTAGGGACCAGCGACCGATCAGGTTGTTGAGAAGATCGTCCAAGGTCGACCGGCCAGCCTCGTTTCTACCGCTATAACTTGAACTCATCAAACATAATACGAACAGACCGGTTATAGGCGGGTATGATGTTGAAAGCAGAAACGAAACTGATCCCGTTCTACGGGAATGGCCCATACTGCTACTCTAACACAGCCTCCATGCTGCTCTCGACGATCGGAGAACAAGTTTCCCCCCGCGAAATGGAAGCCTACACAGGGGTCGGCCTTGGAGCGTTCTGGCTGCCCAAAGAGAAACTTCTATTCTTCAGCAGCATATCCAACCCGCCAGATCTAGGAATAACCCGCGCTCTTCACCTGCTAGGCTTTGGCTTCGAGGAGAAGATGACCAGCGACCCAGGCCAACCTCCCACTGAACAATTGAGATCCGACCTTGCCACCTCAGCGGCTGTTCTTGGACCGCTAGACATGGGATTCCTTACTCATAACCCGTTGCACAAGAGAATGATGGGCGCCGACCATTTCGTTCTGGCCTACCGATTTGAGAAAGACGGCGTTATGATTCATGACCCAGAGGGCTTCCCAAGTGTTCTTCTTCCGTTTCGGCAGTTGGAGCTGGCCTGGCGAGCGGACAGTATACCTTACCATCGGGGACACTATCGCTACTGGACTTATCCGCGACGGATCCATCGCCCGAGCCAGAATGAACTTTACGACTCGACCCTCAGATCCTTCAAAGAAGTATACTCAGAGGCTGAGAGCCTGGCGGCGAAGCAAAACTGGACCATAGACTCGAATGCCATCATGACACTTGCGAAACATGTGAAACAGGACAAGGTCTCACCAGCTGAGCGGGGCTTTATGGTGTTCTTCTCGCTCAAACTGGGAGCCAGGAGAGCGCTAGACTTCGCCAACTTCTTCGGCTCTAAGAATCCAGAACTAGCGCGGATGAAGGAGAAGCAGGCTGAGCTTTTCGGTGCTTCGCAAACCTTCGCCGTTCTGAAGAAATGGGCGAGGGTAGCAGACTCGCTGGAACAGCTCGCTCAAGTAGAAGCAGAATTTCGGGACGCTCTCATTTCAAGCTGAGACGCTTCGATCCTAGAGCATCGCGCCTGTTGGGTACAACACGTAGTTGGAAAAGTTAGAGAAGGGTTTAGACGACATGAAGAGATAGTTGTCCAGGATTCTCATCTTCTGTTCCAAAGCGACCTGCATCAATTGTTCATTCGAGCCTGTCGCTGCGATACCCACGGTCGCTGCTCCTTCGGCTGCGGCGAGCTTGAAAGCTGACTTCAAGACATCGCGAAATATTTCATGCATGACGGACGCTAATGGACCTACCCTTCCATTCTTCCAGACGTACGCGTATCCGATGGGTTCGTTCCCAATTGAAAATAGGTGGCATTGAACAGTTGGAAGGCTCTGCAGAAACTCGTGGTTCTTCTCTCGAGGATAACCGAGACTGAGCTCATCTATTTTCGAAAGAATGCGTCTGCTTTTCTCAAAGTCGACGACTTTCTCGCTTCGCAATTTCGTACTCGAAGCATTGGTCTTCACATTCTGGCTTGGACCCTCCATCCAGTAGAGCGGTTCGCGGGGATAGATTCCGTGACGCGCGTAAAGGGAAATGGACACAGGGTTGTAGGCGAAGGTCACCAACGCTCTATTCGTGATGGCGGAGTTCTTGTGGTGTTTCATCGCTTTCTCCATGAGGTTCTGTCCGATGTTGAGGCCCTGGTGCTCAGGAGATACGAACAGATGGGCTAGATACCAAAGCGATCCTCGGACCCAGCTCAATGTCAGTCCGGCCATTTTCCCTTCGACTTCTGCGACCCAGAATCCCTCGCTATCCTCTTTCAGGCCCATTTCGAACCAGGGAAAGCCTTGCTGAGGAATCGCGGGCATTTTCGAGGAGGCGAAGGGTGACGCGTCGAAGAATCCGTGCTCTCGCAAGACACCGTCAAAAGAGGTTCTGATGAGACTGAGCATTCCTGGGAAGTCTTCCACTCGCGCCTTCCGATATGAGACGGCCGACAAAGCTAGGAAGACTGATCTTGTTATCGAAACATAAAGTTGCGGGATAAACGTCCGATTGTCTTGCGATTCCTCAATTGTGGTCACTTGTAAACGGCCCATTGAAGTATTACGGTGGCCTTACTAGCTATCAACCGGGAGTCTTGTTCTCGTGGCTTCACGAAAGTGGATTTACTCCTCCCTCCTTCCCCTCCTGATCTCCTCGGTTGTCATGGTGGGTGTTGGGACGAATCCTGTCAGAGCAGACTCACAGTTGCGGCTGGACGGCTTGGGAGTCAACGATTGTCATAGACAGTTCTGCCAACAATCCCAGCTACTGTCCACGGCTGAGAATAACGATGTGGTTCTCCTTATCGTTGAAACATGTTGTAACACTACAATCTCTTCAGTTAGTGATAGTAGTGGTCTAACGTTTTCCGAGCGCCTATCTTATGCGTCCCGGACATCTAGTGGAGGACAAATGATTTGGGAATACTATGCAGTAGCTAATGCAAGGTTGGAGTCAGACAATATTACGGTGGTTACAGATCAGTGCTGCTACAGAGTCTGGGGAATGCAGGTTCTCGCCGTCTCGGGTGCGGACACTTCGACTGTTTTTGATCAAGACCCCTCCGTTCCCGCCACAGTTTCCTGTCCAGGTCCTGACTGTGGTGACTGTACAGCAAACTTCGCCCACGGCGCCTGTTCTGCCTCGATACAGACCACTACACATGATTTCGTAATAGCCAGCATTCCGATAAACGACGCTGGCCCATGCGGACCTCATTATCCAAGTGGCTCAATACCAGGATTCACCAATATAACAAACCAGAACGGTAGATTCGAGGTCGATTATGCAATAACTACTGAGCAACAGAACTACGTGCAGGTGGATTGTAATGGGACGGACGCGATGGCAATCGTGGTCGACGCAATCATGGCATCCGGTTAGACTGAGAGAAAAAAAGAAGATTGGGGGATTTATGCCTCTGAGATTAGAGGTCTAGGGCTGGATCTTGCCGTTATTGACCAGCGAGTAGCCGTCTACTTCTAGAGTTGGTTTTCTGAGGGTCTCTTCGTGGCCGAATTGTGTGTCGTTTGTTCCGCCGATGCCTTTGTTGCCGCCTATCCCGATGCTAACGGTGCCTTGGACGATGCGGTCGGTGAAGAAGCCTATCAGTTCGGCTCTCGGGTTAAGACCGATGACGATGTTGGCTATGCGGTCTTTGTCGCCGGACATTTTCTCGTATTGTCCCTTGAAGACGTCAAGATTGGATTGCGCAGTGTACTTCGTCACATGTCCATTCTCAAATTCCAACCTGAGTCCTGAGAGCATCTTTCCCGCCAATGCAGTGGGATTGTCGAAGAGTACTGTTCCCTGAGCGCTTGTCTCGTCGGGGGCCACTTCGACAGCTCCACCAGGTAGTGTTTCGAACATTGTTCCTTTGTCAAGATCAGTCGTGTCTATGATGCCATCATGGACGTGTACTGGCCGGTTCTTCAGTTTGAGCTGCAGATCGGTGCCGTTTGACGCGGTTACTCTGACGTTCGTCGCGTTTCGTAGTCTTGACTCGATCTTCGAGGCTAGGGCCGATATCTTTGCGTGATCAACATCGAGACTGTTCGTTGTTACGCGTTGCCAGTTTTCATAGTCAAAACCGTACGTTTTTGCGCGTTCAGGAGTCACTAATCCGATTGGTAGGTTTAGGACGCGGATTTTTCGTTCGAGGAACTTGTCGCCTATGGGCTTCAGTCCCTCTATCCACTTGCTAACTCTTTCGTCTGGTATTGTCGGGTAGATTGATGGATCTTTGGGTCGCCGAGCTGGATCGTGGCGTCTGTGTGGTCCAGAAGCGAGAGGAGTCCTTTCTGTTGACGAGTGTATTGAGCCACAGGAACTTCTTTCAGGTATGCCCAGTAGGAGTCGTTGCCTTGGAGAATGGTGGTAGATATTCCTGCAGCATGTTCGACTTCTGATGCTAGCGCGTTGGCGTAGTCGAGCGTGTGGTCCCACGAGAATATGGTTACTTGCTCGTCCGGTTGGACTTGTAGGCATTCGTTGACGACGCGTTTGGCGACCTGTTTTACTGGTTGTGGTTTAGAGATTTGTTGTGTCATGGTCATTTTAGCGTTCAAATCCTCGCTTTAGCGAGTAAGCAATGGCTTACTAATAACGCTATCTCTTCACGTTGTAGGAATAGGGATTTCAACTCCCAAACAAACGGTCGTGTAACCGAGAATGAAACCTGTCAAGATGATCACTGATCCGGCTGCCATGGAACTCTTAGGGGACGACACGCGGCGACGGATCATATACTTGCTGAGGGCACGGGAGCTCACAATCAGCCAGATTGCCGAGGAACTCAGGATGACGCCTCAGGCCATCTACCATCACATCAAGAAATTGTTGCCTGCGGAGATGGTTGAAGTTACTCGAGAGGAGAGAGTTGACAATTTCATCGAAACATACTACCGAGCAACTGCAGAAGTCTTCTCGCTTTCCTGGGGAACAAGCGGCAAAAACCAGGCTCAAGCCGAGCAACGTTTGAGAGATACCCTGATGTCACTCGACAAGCTAGGAATCAAAGTCCAAGTCGAAG
Source organism: Candidatus Bathyarchaeia archaeon (assembly GCA_035935655.1). Lineage (NCBI taxonomy): Archaea > Thermoproteati > Candidatus Bathyarchaeota > Bathyarchaeia (SeqCode) > Bathyarchaeia archaeon. The sequence continues at coordinate 75,106 of DASYWW010000062.1, read as the reverse complement.
AAGACACTGTAGCACAGATTATCAAGACTCAAGGAAAAATTGAGAGCTTTGGCCACAAACAAGACATCGAGGATAAAGTCTCAAAGTTGGACGATGTCGACTTTATCGGCAAACAAGAACTTTCAGGCGTGGCCTCAATGATCTCCCTGACTGACAAACAGTTCCTGGAGTGGTTGGAACTGCAGAAGGAATTGAGGAAATTGTTGAGAGGCCTCCTCACCTCGACCACTGGATCTAAAAAAGGGACGCGCGCAGGAAAATCCTAGTAACTGATGAGTTCGTCAACATCATTTCAGTTTCTTGCCGACTGATATCTGTTGAATCGCTTTCCCTATCCGGTTTGCCCTGGTTTCCGTTGTTTTTGCTTGAGTAATCCATTGGACGTAGGCCTTCCTGTGCGAGGGGGCCATTTTCTCGAACGAGTTCTTTGCCTTCTCGTTAGTCGATAGTGCTTTCTTTAGATCAGTAGGGACCTTGACCGCGCTATTCGACGTGTCGAGTCCAAAAGTCATTTTGACAACATCTCCCGCCTGTTTACCGATCTTGTCTCTCAATTCCTTCGCAATCACAATGAAGAGTTCTCCGCTTCCAGCCACCAGGGACGATTTGACCGGGACTCCATCTATGGTGCCACTGACTCGCATCCTGGCTTTCAACCCGGCTTGACCGGAGATATCGGCGGGGATTGGCGCAAAGGTCCATGTGCCTACTCCCTCGGGCCGAACGAGCTTCGTCGTGAAGGACGACTTCTCCTTGTCGAGTGAAATTCTCGCGTTCATAGTGTGTCCATTTGCTCTATCTCATATTTAGAGCACATTACCTCGTTCAATGATTCTGCTTACGAGAGTTTCCCGAGGAGTATCTCCCAGGGATAGATCTCGAGGGTCCGAAGGATGCCAGTGCTCATCCAGGGATCGTCCGCGAGTTTCTTGCGAAGTTCTTGTTCGCTAGATGCATTGACGATTAGCATGGCCCGATGTTTAGAATACTTCAGGGGACCGCCTAACACGACGAAATGTTCTGTCTCGAGTGCATCCATGAACTTGGCGTGGTCGGTCCAGCCTTTTTGTTCCCGCATCACGCGTTTCGGGTCCCATCCTGGTCCCTGCTCGTTAATCACGACAAAAAGCGCCATTTTTACCGCTCCTTCGTTGGCGAAACTTCTTTGATATCAATCTTGGACAAGCATAGGCTTGCCAGTGAAAGTGAGCGGTGTGTCTGGGAATAGGTCAGTTAGGGTTTCTTGGAAACAGGTAGCCGCGTTCAGACTTTCCAGGCACCATTTGTCCAAGCGAACATCTCTTGCGAAATTATCCTCTGTACCCGGCGATATTGCGGGAGCGCAGGCGCAGGTTCTCTTGGCGGGTCAGATGTCTATCTGGCCCCGAGTAAAAGGGGCGAGACTCCGGGATGTGGATTCTGCGTTATGGAAGGACCATTCGCTTGTGAGAGCGTGGGGTATGAGGGGGACCATGTTTCTTGTTCCCTCAGACGAGTTGTCGGTGTTTGTAAGGGGAAGTGTTCGGAGGGCGGCGTACAATCTCAACTGGGCGATCCGACACTCGGGATCAAAGGAAGATGTTGACAAGCTTCTGGATCGCGTTGCCGAGATCTTGGAGGAGCCTCGTACCCGAACGGATCTTGCACAGATGCTGACTCAATCGCATGGATACAAGACAAAGTCGAAGGCTGCTGGAGGCTGGGGAGACAAGAGGAAGGTGCCTCACGTCAAGGTGGGGAACATATCGTTGTCCATGGGTTTCCTGCTTCACATAATACGCGCACGGGATGTCATATGCTCGGGACCCAACCAGGGAACTGAAGCCAGCTATGTGCGTGCTGACAAATGGATCAAGAACTGGAAAGATGTCCCACAGGAAAGGGCCGAACGAGAGCTACTTGTAAAGTACCTGAAAGCACACGGGCCTGCGACAATCAACGACTTTGCGATATGGGAGGGCCTCTACATGAAGGACGCGAAGGACATCTGGTCAAGGGAATCTGAGAATATGGTCGAGGTCGATATTGAGGGGACGAAGGCTAGTATTCTTGAATCTGATCTTCCTGAACTGGAGAAAATGAGGATTGAGGAGCCGGTTGTACGACTCGTTCCCTACTTCGACTCGTTCCTCCTAGGCCACAAGTCTCATCTGAACATCGTTGATGAGAAGAACCGCAAGAAGATCTATCGGAACCAGGGATGGGTCTCTCCTGTCTTGCTAGTTGACGGCCGAGCCCAAGGGGTCTGGTCCCATGTTCATAAGAAAAATGATCTAGAATTGAAGATCACGCCATTTTCGAGGCTCTCGACCCAGGTAACGGAAAGAGCGAGGGAAGAGGCATCTGATCTCGGCCGATTCTTCGATTGTTCAAGCGTGAAAACGGTGTTCGCCTGAGAGTCTATTTTCGTTGTAGCTACGCGAATTTGATCGGTTTCACTGTCGGGACTTCGAGAAAGCTGGTGTGTTCTTGGTCGTGGAAGATTTTCACGTGCGCGGTTCGAGCATCGGTCGCAGACTCCGCCGACACGTCTTTGCCACTGTTGTAGTTTTTCTGCCAGTAGATCGAGTTCGGGGGCCTTATCACCAGACGTAAAATGCTTCTCTTTGCGATGGTTCTGGAGAAGAAGTAGAACTTGTTGAATTCGTAGCGTTCTATCTTGTCTGGCTTGATGAGCTTGGCTGTGGTCGTTGACTCTCGGTAGCGGGCTCTCATCCAGTCTTCTGTGAGGAAGATACTTGTCCCGTCGTGTTTGATCTCGTAGAGGCGGACCCAGAAGTCGGTGTCCGGAACGTCCATGGATATCCAGGCTAATAGCCGAATGAAGCCGCTGACCTCTGTTTCTTCCTTGAGCGGCTTGCTGTGATAGACGAGGCCGTCACCGGACAGGTTAATCGAGTACCGCTGGTCGGTGATGAAATTCTTGACCTCGTCCTTTTCCAGATCCGCCTGGCTAATGTCGAGCGGGTCGTAGACGTATTCGTCAGGGGGTAACTTGCCCGGTTTTTGTGGTTGTATTATTCCTGCGGAGAAGGCGCCAAGGGGTTTCGATGCTGTCGATAAGTACAGTGTTTCTTTCCTTCTAGCGATTTCTTCGAGGCTGTCTGCGTACTTCCACTGTTCTGTTCCCGTCACGTAGTAGGCGACTCGTTTCTTGAGGAACGCGGGCTTCTTGCCGTTCTTCATCGTCCAGTCGTACCATTCTTTGTGCAACTGGTTCAGGTCGACGACGCTTGGTTCACCAAACGTGATGCCGCCAACCTCCCGCTTCGGAGTTCTAGTCCCAGGATGATCCCAAGGACCAATAATCAGGTAATGACGATCCTTGGACCGAGAGGACCCGTAATGCATGTGCCGGTCGTAAAACTCCAAGGCTCCCCGCTGGTCCCCATCGTAGTGGCCAGTGATCGTCAGGATAGGCACCTTGATCCTCTCGTACTGTTCGGGACTTGGGACCATGGCGTCCCAGTAAGCATCGGGCACAGGATGTTTCAGCATTTCTTGAAAGACCGTAGAGGTGTTGCCGATGGTCTTGTCAAGTTCTCGGAACGGCCGATTCGCTAGGTAGTGTTCCCTGAATTTCTCATTCCAGAAAGCATTATCTCCGAAGATGGCATTGTTCGCCGGCTTACCACTCGTCAGGGTCAGCCACTGCATCAAGTAGGAATACGATGTGTTTCCAATGATAGGGAAATCAACGCCCGGATAACAAGATGCTGCCGGCACTATCGTTTTGAGGTGAGGTGGGAACTCCTTCAGCGTCGACCACTGGTCAAACCCCGCGTACGAGCCGCCCCACATAGCGACACTGCCGTTCGACCATGGCTGGCGAGCTAGCCATTCTACTGTGTCGTGGCCGTCCCGTCCCTCGTTTGCGAGAGGTTCGAAGATGCCAGTAGAGTTTCCTCGGCCACGACAGTCGACTAGTGCGAAGGCGTAGCCGTTACGAGCGAAGAAGACTGAACGCTCATGATAGGTATCTGCGACGTACGGTGTCAGAGTGAATACGATTGGGATCTTAGCCTCTCCTTTCGGCTTGTACACTGTGGCGTTGAGATGGACGCCATCTCGCATAGGAATCTTGGCACCCCAAGAGAAATCGATCCCTTGATCCGTGTTTGGATTTCGTTTGGGACGGGTTTGGCGTAACCTCTGAGCGTTCATAGTGCATGGGTGGGAGAATTGGTGCTTATCGCTTTATCGACGACTCAGAAGTTGGAAGGAAGCTACAGGTCTTCTCTCCTAGTGACGGCGTCTCCGGCTTTGTTCAAGAGAAAGTTGATTGAAAGACCAGTGAACATGATCGAGATCGATAACAATCCAAGTGCTAGGATTGGAAGATAGCCTGGGCCGAGTTTTGCGACGAGTGTCTCTGAGACAACGACGAGCAAGATTATCGGAGAGACCATTACGAGGTTGATGATTGTTTGGAAGAGGAATCTTCGAAGGTCTGCCAATTCCTGGGCCTGCGACGAGAGGATGTCGTCAGCCGAGCTCTGTCCATATTTCGATGCGAAGAACGTGCCTCCTGCCATGGTGATGCTAGCGATCTCTAGTGCTCCTGGTAACTCGAGGATCATGCCTAGCAAGAGTGCTGGTTGGGATAGGCCTCCGAGGATCAGTGGTACGCCGACGGCGATGACTACTGGAGCCAGATACAGAAGCAAGGGCAAGGCTCGAGCCCGGTAGACTTCCTTCACGTACCTCCGCATGCTTACAGGGGAGGATTTCAGAATCCAGAGCCGTTCCTTCTCTATCCACCTGGACGCCGTCCCAGACCCGAAGGACCCGATTATGAAGAGAATGAATAGGAACGAGGTTGGCGATGACTGGAAAGAACCTGAGAGAGCGTAGATGATCATGAAGCCAGAGAGAAAGATGGCGCTGATGAGCTGCGCCCTCGCCTCCCGGGTCCGGCTGATAGTGATCTTTTCCTTGAGTCTAACGATCGACCAGATCGATTTTCCTCTCGGGTTCAACCGAGAGACTTGACTCGGGTGATCAAATTTTTCGCCAGTAGGCGCTCGCACTTCGAGTAGGTCGTAGAAGTGTCCACGGGACATTCTCACGCCCAAAATAAGGACCCCTCCGAACCAGCCGAACAATAGCAGGAGGTCCAGGAGATACGTGAGCCCTCCCGCGTTCCCGCTGACGAGACCAACGCTTATCGTCGCCGCGAGCCCGTTCGGCAGGACACGAGTGACGTCTGCTATTCCTGCTGGGATTCCGGGAATGAGTAAAGTGATGGAGAGCAGGCTGACGACGATGACGAGCACGATGAAGATGTTCCTCCAGAGCTTCTTCCTCTCCCCCAGCCCATGCCCGAGTGAGAGGGTGATGTCTGCACTTAGCAACAGTCCTATCACAAGAAAGACTAGGGTCACGAGGCCGGCCAATACCGCGGCAGGCCATGGAGTGTGGTAGTATCCGGCGAATCTCAGGTATAGCACGATGATCGGGGGAAACCCGAACAGAACGGTAGTTACGGAGTTCAGCAGGACTTTGGCCGCGAAGACCTCACGCGGGGGAACAGGGGAAGTGAACACGTAGTCTACGTCGCTCGAGCTCACCGGCAACCCGCTCCCATTGAAACCGCTTTGAATCAAGCCGACAAGAAACAGTGCGAGGAGAATGCTTAGTGCCACTTCGGAAAGACCGGTCGACAGGCCAACTCTGTTGGAGAAGGAGAGATAGGTGGAGCTGCCGAAGAGAATGAAAATTACCGAGAAAGCTTCCCCGATGATGAGGCCTAGAATGGCTGACTTTGTGAAGCGACCCTTAACCCAATAGCGCATTAGAATACCGATCGTCCCAAGTGGGCCAGGGACGCTCAGTGTTTGATCGGCTCCTCCCCCTTTTCCTCAGTCAACCGTAAGAACACGTCCTCCAATCTCGCATCGCTCGATGTGTTCGCCATTTTTCGAAGGCTCTCAACATCTCCCACCGCCACAATCTTCCCATGATCGATGATGCCTATTCTCCCCGCATGGGTCTGAGCAACATCCAAGTCGTGAGTTGACAAGATCGTCGTCACACCTCTGCTCGTCTGACCGTCAATCCAGTCCTTCACTGAGACCCGAGTCTTCGGATCCAACGCCGTCAACGGCTCATCCAAAACGAGAATCTTGGGATTATGGAGACTCGTAGCGATCAGTGCAACCTTCTGCTTCATCCCTTTCGACAAGCTACCAACCAGACTGTTACGCTTGTCTTCCAACTGGAAACTCTTGAGCGGATCAGAAATCTCCTGGTCAAGAAGATCATCTCCTACTCCGCGAATCTTTCCGACAAACTGGAGAAACTCTAGGGTTGTCAGGCCGGTGTAGAGGCTGGGATTCTCGGGTAAGTACCCGATTAGCTTCTTCGCCTTCTCCGGCTCCGCAACAATGTCAAACTCGTCCAGTCGGATTGTCCCGCTTGTCGGCCTGAGAATGCCGACCATAATCTTCAGGAGAGTGCTCTTGCCTGCACCGTTGGGTCCGAGAAGCCCGAAGACCTCGCCTGAACCTATCTTTAGACTGACGTTGTCCAGGGCCACCAGCTTGTCATAGTGCTTGGTTAGGTTCTCGACAGATATCTCGACCATGGCGTCGACCCCTCTGGAAGATAGATGATCTAGAGCGAATCGCGATACTTAACGACCAACTTGACGTCTCCCCTATGCTATTTGCTAGAGACACTTGAGAAGCTGTTGAGGCTGGGCTCTCTACTCTAGGTTCTTGGCCTTTTGAACTGGGTTCTTTCCCTGGCGAGAAGTACTATTATTGTAATACTCATTATAACAGCTGCGATTGTTCCCCCGATTGAACCCTGGAGCGCACCAGGTGGGAGTAAGGTCCCATTAACCACGATTATTTCAGAAAAGGTACTATAGAGAATACTGGCAAGGTTCAGGAACAGAGCAGCAATCCACGCCCAACTATCTCTCTTCCAGAGCCCGTACGCCACTGGAAAAGCGAAAAGCCCCAGCACAACGTGAATGATCCCTAGAACCTTGTCCGTTGCAAGAAAGGTTAGAGCCGCACCGCCGAGAAATACGATCAGGCCTACCATCAACTCAAGAATAATGATTACTTTCAGTTCGAGGAATTGCATCGTTCCACGCTCGCCTTAAGGATCTTCCTTCGAAAAGACAGTTTGTCTAGGAGACCACTATGGTTCCATGCATCCAAGCATGTAGCGTGCAATAATAGTAGTAGGCGCCTGGGCTCAAGTTGATCGCATACTGGTACTGCTGGTTTTTCGCGAACCCTGATGAAGTTTGAGTGTTCGAGTCAAAACCACGTGATCCAGAACTGTTCGCTCCCGCACCACTAGGACACGCGACGCTAGAATCTGTGCTGATACATTCTGTGACTGTATGCGCCTGGTTCCCGGTGTTCGTCCATGTCAAAGAGATTCCTGAGGTTACGTTCTTGATTGTGGGGCTATAGCCACAATTTCCGCTGTTGGAACAGAAGCCCGTATCCCATACTGTAACATTGGGACCGTTTGGTGGCAGAGGAGCCGCGCCGGCCCTGTTTGCCACGTAGACTACACTTGCGACTACAATCAAGACGACAGCAAGTGCTCCGATTATTATCCAGAGCTTCTTGCGACTCCGGGACGAGGGTTTTGTAGAGTCTTGAACGTTGGAAGATAGTTGAAGATGGTTCATCGTTCTGATTCTCTTTGTAGGATAGTACAGGCTCAGAGCGATTCATAGCTGAACGCCTAAGTCCGGGCCGTTTTTCGGACACTTTTTAGAAGGTGAGCATAGGCCGAGTTCTGCAAACTTGCAGCGCCCGGTCGACCTGGACATTCGCATAATGAAAGAATTGGCTAGTCCCAGTTCGTTTCGATGGGACATTCGAGAGTCCTACCGCAGCATTGCTGCAAGGATTGGAGTTGACGAGGAGACTGTTAGGAGGAGAATCAACCGGGCCCGGGAATCCGGATTCCTCAAAGGCTGGCAGGTTGTGCTGAACCCCCACGTAATAGGCCTCGAGTCCGCGGGAGCGCAATTGACCGTAGACAAGGAAGACAGGAAGACCTCGGTGATTTCTCAGATTGAACAGTTGGAGGGCGTCGTGATCATGATCAATTTCCACGGCAATGGTCTGCGAGTAATATTCTACCACAAGGACGAGCAAGATCTAGCGGGGAAAATTCGAGAATTCAATTCGATATGTCAAACCAATCAGGCGATTGTTTGGAAGGGCGGTTTTCCCCCGGCCAGTCTGGACCTCAAAGCGACAGATTGGGAGATTATCAGGGCATTGAGGAAAGATCCCCGAAGAAGCCCTTCCGAAATAGCAGCAGAGGTCGGGGTCTCGACCCGGACAGTGAAGAGGCGACTAACGGGCCTGACGAAGGGGATGGCTTTCTATCTGTTGCCGATGCTTGACTATGACAAGTACCCAGGCGTTGCCTCTGATTTTCTAGTTTTCTGCCCCGATTCGAAGAAGAAAGTGGAAGTCGACAGACTTGTGCGTGCCAAGACGGATAGGATCGTGTTCTCGTTTACTGACGCTAAAGGATTTTCGATATATGCAATGCTCTGCCTGAACATTTCCGAAGCGGAAAACATTCACAATTGGATCCAGGAGCTTGACGGCGTCGAGAAGGTGAAGATGGACATGATGAGAGGCAACACGGTGGTGCGACGTTGGCTCGATGAAGAAATCGGGAAGCATCTACCGAAAGAACAACTAACACCGTAGCCCAGCTCAATGCGAAGCTTTTGCCGTCTTAAGCCGTTCTAAGACAGGTTGACCGTTGGATTGATGCTCACAAGAAGGATCTAGTAGATCTTACCTGTCGCCTGGTTAGTATTGATACCACTGTTCTTCTAGGTCTAAACTGTCCGAAGGTCTCCCAGGTTCTAGCTCGAGAGCTCAAAGAACTCCGTGTTAAGCAAGAGGCAATCCAGGGATCGTTCTGGGTTTCCGGCTCCTCATCACCTTAAATATGATAGCTTTCCAAATTGAAGTTGAAAAGCGTCGTGATATCTGCCCGCAATAGGTCTGGTAACCAAGCGGGAACGTTCACGAGCACTGAAACTGCCTTATGGGATAGGAGAATCATTAATCACCCTAAGTCGAACGCGATGGTTACCCCTTCAAATTACAAGATTGTCGCAGTCACACCTCTAGAACTCTTAGGCCCACTGAACGATATTGAAAGAAAATACGCCCCTTCGAAGATCTTCACGGCCGGCTCAATGAGGCTCCCGCTTCCGAAACCAAGAGCAGCCATCATTGGCTCAAGGAAGGCTTCAGAACGTGGTCGAGCAGCCGCAGCCCGCATTACAAAAACACTCACAGACCACGAAGTTGTGATAGTCAGCGGTCTTGCTGAAGGCATCGACACGATGGCTCACCAAACCGCTATCTCGCAGGGTGGAAAGACTATTGCAGTCCTTGGAACACCCCTGAACCGTACCTATCCTCAGAAGAATCTGCAACTTCAAAACGAGATAATGAAGAACCATCTTGCAATCTCGCAGTTTCCAATAGGATACCCCATTCAGCGGAAGAACTTCGTCATTCGAAACAGAACCATGGCCCTCATTTCGAATGCTTCAATCATAGTTGAAGCTGGAGACAGCAGCGGGTCACTCCATCAAGGTTGGGAAGCCCTGAGACTGGGCCGACCATTGTTCATTTGGAAAGCCATCATCAACGACTCCTCATTGAGCTGGCCCAAGAGAATGATCAGTTACGGTGCCACCGTGCTCAACGACTCCAAACAGGTATTGGAAGTACTACCATCATCCAAAAGTCTAAGTGAGGTAGTCCTGCAAGTTCCGAAACGTGCGCATAACGCTTCTTGATTACGGGTCACTTCTTAGCTACGTTCCTCGAGGAGAATCGGCAGATATGGACGAGGCAAGGGAACTGATGAAGATGATCAAAGCTGAAAGGTATTTCGGAAACCCGCCTAAGCTGACGTCACAATGGATCGCGGAAACTGTCCGCGACCTCAGAGAACGGCTGCCATTCGCTTCATTTTTTAGAGACGCCTCTGTCTTGGTTCCTTTGCCAAGCAGCTCATTGATGCAGCGTGACTCTCTGTGGGTTCCTGAACGGATTTCAACCGCGCTAGTGAAAGTTGGCTTAGGTAAAGAATCGATCCCGCTTCTTGTCAGAGAAACACCCGTACCTAAGGCAGCCTGGAGCAGGCCCTCGGAGAGACCGAAGGCCAAAGACCATATTGCATCGATGAGCGTTCAGAAGCGTATCCCCGACACTCCGACCCAAATCTTACTGGTTGACGATATCATCACGCGGGGTGCGACCGCCCTAGGGGCTGCGAACAAGCTAGCTGAAGCATTCCCACTTGCACAGATACAGGCTTTCGCCGCGATGAGAACAATCAGCAACCCGGCTGAATTTCAATCATGGTTCAATCCCGTCATAGGTACAGTTCAATACGTCCCCAGTACGGGAGGTACCGTGCGAAGGCCATAGACCAGGAAGCGAAATTGCACCATCGGCTTCCGAAAGAACAATTAACATGGTTATCAGGCTTCATCGTGATGCTGTTTGCCTTCTCAACCGGTTGTTAGACAGGTTGATAGCTGGATTGATGCTCACAAAAAGGATCTAATCGATCTTACTTGCCGTCTCATCAATATTGATACTACTGTTCCCCCGGGTCTGAACTATCAGAAGATCTCGCAGGTTCTTGCGAGGGAACTCAAAGACCTGGGCGTTACGCCTACCGTAAGCCTTACGCCGGAAGCAACCGTCAAGCGGAGGTTTAGCCCTGATGTGGGGCTCAAGGGTCCACGGCCGAATACGTACGCGACTCTCAAGGGCGAGAGTGCGGACCCGAAGATACTTCTCAATGGGCATGTGGATGTTGTCCCCGCGAACCCAACGGGATGGACTAATGATCCGTTCGAGCCCACGATAAGGAATGGGCAGATTTACGGGCGGGGAGCGGCGGATATGAAGGGGTCCGACGCGTGTCTCGTCTATTCTTTGAAGGCATTGGTGGAGACCGGGGCGAAGTTTACCGGATCTATTACCCTGACTTTTACCACAGACGAGGAGGTGGGAGAGTACTCCGGCGTCAACCATCTAGTCGACAAGCACGTGATTACGAAGGATTTCGATTATTGTATATCCACTGATAGTGGGATCGAGTCTCTTGTTGTTGCGAGTCTAGGCGATTCCAACATCGTCATTACTGTGAAAGGTGTGGCGGCTCATTCGGGGCGGGGTTGGTCTGGTGTCAACGCGATAGAGGAGGCAGCCAGTTTGATCGAGAGGTTGAAAATTCTCGGTAAAGAAATTGGGAAGAGAAGGTCCAAGATACCGGCGGAGGCGTTCTACGGGACCAAGAAGATGCGACCGGGCCTCTACGTGAACATGATAAAGGGCGGGTTGAAGGGCAACATCATACCCGACACGTGTGAGGTCCTTATCGATCGACGGTACATTCCAGAAGAGAAGAAGGAAGAAGCCGAGAGGGAAATAGGCAGGGTGGTCAGAGAGTTCGCAAAGAACAGTCCAGCGAAATTTTCGATGAAGAAGATCCTCGGAACTGATTCGATGGTCACACCTCCCGACCACAAGCTTGTCAAGGTCGTCAGGAAACAGGCGAGAAAGGTTCTGGGACGGGATGTATCGCCCGCTGGTAGTCAGGGGTCGACGGACATGGCCGTTGTCAGCCAACTAGGCATACCCGTAGCCGTGATAGGCGCAACGCGACACGACAGCAACATCCACGGAATAGACGAACACGTACGCATAAACGACCTAGTGAGCGTCACAAAAATCCTAACGCACTCGTACCTAGACCTTTTGACGTCCAAAGCGTAAAACGTTGTGGGTATTGAGTCAAGCATGAGTTGACGATAGCTAATGGAGATTGGGAATTACGTCAATCTCTTTCCAGTATCACTTGCGGGAGCCGTATTTCGATATTAGTCGCTTGGCGGAATCGGCCAAGTCGTCCCAGGACCACCTAGCAACACTCATTCTGCAAAGATCGACCTTCCAAGCGCCCTGCCTGTTTTGCCAGCGGTAGAGCCTAACATCATTTCCTTTCTCGGTTTCGACAGCTACGAGGGCCACTATCAGATTCCCGCTTCGATAAATGTCGTGACCTTCCAGCACCTTGAACTGTTTCGATACTGGATATTTCGGTCCGGCCTCGTCGCTCAACTCATATCGCTCAAAATTATGATGCCACAATTGCATAAATGATTACACGCAAGACTAGATGAGTCTCAGAGATAGATCTGCTCCAAACAATGTCTTTTGAAAGAGTCAAGGGAAGGAAAAGCCAGGTTGGTGAGATGTTCGACGATACAGCTATCATTGAATTGCTCGACGGCAGAATATATGGTGGAGCGCTTGACGAATATTATTATGATGGCCGGGCCGTTATCTCGCTCTATTCCCCCAAACTAATCGATAAAAAACAGCGCAGGTGGGTGGATCATGATATCTACATCAGAATTGAAAACAAGCTTGTAAGAGATTCCCTACCTAGCTTTTGGATGAGTGAAATCAAGGATGTCTACGTTTTGCCGAAGAAACTGAGACAAGCTCAGCCTCGACGACGCTCTTCAACTGTATATTGACCCATACTTTCGGCCCCTCCCCGCCGTAGAATGCAATTGGAACGGAAATAGAACTAAAAGGCACAGCAAAGATTGTGACGCTCGACTTCACGAAGCACTTCTGACCCTCAGATCAGCTGCAACCGCTTCTAGTATGAAGGACAACGAACAATCCGAGAGAATCACTCGATCCTTTCGCTATGTAAGACAACGGCTCTTGACCACCGGTGCTCGAATCCCCTGAAAAGCAAAGGAGACCTAGGAGACCCTGAAACAAGTCTACATAATAGGAGCCGGATCCTCCCGGAACTATACTCAGTCAACTAGTGAAGTTGCGAACCTCAAGAGCCCATTGAATCAAGATTTCTTCAAGATGGCGAGGTTGGTAATCGAGAATACTGGGATGAAGTCGGATGCTTCCTTCATGGATGAGGTCGAGCTTCTCATTAAGACTGTCGCGCCAATGTATGGTAGCACCAAGAGAGATCTGAGTTTCTTCGACACTCGGGACTTGGGACTTGAGGAAGTAATGACATTGCTCGATATAGATTCCAAGCTTTTTTTTGGATCAATGCCGGGAAAGTTCGGGCAATACGAAAGCCGCCAGACGAGAGTGCTCAAGGACATACTGGCCAGGACACTCGACGAGGCTCTAATCGGGCCTCTTTGCCGCAAGCACTTGGCCCTAGCCAAACAAATGAGACCAGGGGATTTGGTTTTGAGCTTCAACTATGATATACTCATGGACAACGCCTTGTTCCGAACTGGAAAGCTCACAGACTCTGGCTACTGGATGAATTTCTTCCAAGCCAACGAAGATGAGACATGGATCCCGACGAATGATGCGGTCTCTGACGTAACGTTGCTCAAACTTCATGGGTCTTTGAATTGGACGAAGTGTGGCAGATGCGGAGTCATCGTGCTTTACCACCTCCAGAAACAGGTTCGCTACGGAGCGATAAGATTTCATTGCCCGCGATGTAAAGCAGGCGACACCTTTGCTCAGAGGTTGATGATACCTCCGACCCAATCAAAAGATTACCAAGATGAGAATATTTCGTTCCTCTGGTACCAGGCAGATGTCATGATGAAGAATATCTCCCATATCGTTTGCATCGGATACAGTTTCCCCTATACGGACTTCGATATGTTGTCCCTTATGAGAAGATTCAGAGCTCGGCAACCGAAAGCGCCTGAAATTGACTTTGTTAGCCCTGACCAAGATGCCAGGAATAGAATGAAGAATATCATGAGCCTCGAAAAGATTTCCTACTTCGACAATTTGTCGAGTTACTTGGACTTAGCAAGTAATTGATCGTGTGTGTCGGCAACGTTTAGGTCGTGGGTAGCGTTGGCGCTTTGTACCCGCGAACCAACCGGTTTCTTCTCAGTTCGGTTATGTAGATAGCCATGAGCGCCAAGGCCGTTGCCGACAGCATGATTGTAAGAGCGAATCCCCAGGTTTCCCAGATAGTTCGAGGGGCAGCTGGGAAGAAGCCGGCGGCTTGCAATAGCTGTCGCGATTTTGTGAGGTTGAAACTGTACGGAGTGAGAGCCGCGTTGAACCCGTCGGTGGCCGCGAATCCCGTCCGGTAGTCGCCGACGACCGGAGTTGTTATTCCAGGATTACCGTATCCGGCCAGAAGCTGTTGTATTATCAGGTCTCTCGGGATCGCGTAGCTGATAGCCTGACGAACATACTTTGCGGCAAGAGCGGCTTTCGAAGGATCACTATGGCCTAGTGGGGTGTTGACGCCTGTTCCGAATATTACGTGTTGCATGTTGAAGCCTAGTTCTTGGACCCCGAACGCGTTGTAGGACGTCCACTGGTTCGACGGCCAGGTTGCGAGAAAACTCGTCTGGGTTTCCAGATTGTACTGTGAATCGAGAACGTTTACCGAGCCTGTTTTGAGGGCGGAGACAGCGTTGTCGGAACTCGGTATGTGTTTCACGTAGTAGTCCTTGACTTGGAAAGCTCCCCTGCTCTGGAGAGCGGTTTTCCCGTTTTGCGGGAAATCAAAATAGTTATCATTCCTTGTCAGATGATTTGTCTCAGTCGTGGCATTATAGCTGACAAATTTGTAGGGCCCTGTTCCGATAGGTCCACCCCCGATCCCGGTGTTGAATGGGTTCGTCCTCCAGTTTGCATAGGGAACACTTGCCAGCACGTGGGCGGGAATGATTGGTGTTGTGAGAATGTTCTCGACGAAGTACGCGTAGGGATTCGGTAGAGTGAACTTGACAGTATACGGATCCACGATTGTTACGTCGCTTTTTCCACCGACTATTCCTTTGATGAACGCCTCATTGTCCGCTGCCAGAGTATTATCCTGGAGCGCGTCAAATGTGAATTTCACATCTGTCGCGTTGAACGCGACCCCGTCATGCCATGTCACCCCAGGACGTAACGACACGGTCCAGGTTTTCTGATCCGACCCGACAGACCATCCAGTCGCCAGTTGAGGAATCATATTCTTGAAGATCGTATCGTTCCTCTGCGCCAACGCACTGAACAGTGCTCCGTACACGGTCTGGTCGTAATAGGAACTGCTCGTTGTCGGGTTGAAACCCTCCGACGGAGCCGGTCCAGTCTGGGCCAACGTTATCGAGCCCATCATAGCCCCGCCTAGCATCGATAATTGTTCGATCGGCGGCCAGTACGGTGAGTGGTAGGTGCTGAACACGTACTGGGCATTCGGCATGGTATAATCAAAGGCGACAATTTCTTTCGTGTAGAGTATTGTGGCGGAGGGTTGTTGGTCGTAGGCAAGCGCCTGCCACTGCCTGACCAAGTCTAACCGCTGAGTTTTGTCGAGTGTCTGCTTGATCTGTGTGGTCAGCTGATCGTTCTGGCTGTTATTCCATAGATAATAGTTGGAACCGATCGGAGCATACTGTGAACTGTGATAGTAGGACCATGGATCCGCGTCTATCCCAAGAGCATACCCGAGAAAAACAGCGTCAAAGCCACCATTGTCATAGCTTCTCCCGATAACATCTGAGCCAGGCGTAAGCGCCCTAGCGTATATCGTGGGCCAGTCAAGAACAACCCTCTGCGCATCAATGCCTAAAGCCTGAAGGTTGCTCTGGACGAGCAGCGACCAATCCTGTCGGGCTTGATTCGGCTGAGGAACCATCAGCGTTATCCTGAAAATTCCAGTAGGCGCAGTATCTGCATGAACCCATATAGGACTAGTCGAGGTGAGAGCAAGCCCAAGAAACAACAAAGCCACAGATCTAGTCCGGGCGCCGGCTATGCCAGTCATTGCGAGAACACTTACGACGAGCAGGCGTGAGGCCGTTATGGCTACTGTGTTCCTATCTTCGTCAGACGATGAGGACTAGACCGTTTTTTTCTCAGAACCGGCTTTCGCGGCCCGACATCTCTAGTCGCGACATTCCACAAGGGCTTCTATCAACGGACCTTGACCTCGTGCGTTTTAGCCACAAACCCTGTCCTCTTGTGTGAACCATCGCAGAAAGGCATCAGGGTAGATGCTCCACATCGGCACCAAGCCTGAATAACCTTCCCATCGACTATGACAAGGTTGGGACCGTTCTCATTTGATTTTATCACAACATCGGACATACTAGATCATTCGCCTTTTCCCGGGTCGGGTTCGGTGATCTTGGCCACGCTCGTCAGAATTATGAGTGTCTCCGCGTGGACCAGTTTCTTCTCGTTCAGCTTACCAAAAACCCGCAATATTGCTCCCACGACAACGTCGGCTGCACCGCCCATGATCAGCTTACTCGACCCCGTCCATTCAACCTCGAGTCGTTGAGAGGTTCGAGTGTATACCCGGGCGGCGCCACTCTCATCCATGTCGAGGAACACTCCTCCCAGAATATGGTCCCGTGGCGTATCAGTGACCGAGAAGAACAGATCGACCAGGGTCCCGGGACCAATCTCTCCAAATGTCTTCAGAGAATAGGCCTGGCTTGGAGTTATTTTTGGAGCCGCGGGTTCAGCAGCCTTTGTCTCCGGTAATGGTGGAGGAGTCACTGTCTCCTTGGCCCTCAAAGGCCTGTCCTGATCATATCGCAACCCAAATTGTAGCGCTGTCTGAGCTTTCGCCAGTTCTTCTCCCAGGTAACCTGCATGGCTCAGCTGTGTCACAAGACCGTCACGCAATAGTCCGAGGAGCATCGAGGTTGCACCGCGACCCCTCATCTCGTGAGATGGCGTATGATCAGGCAAATAGTGTCTTAGCAGAATTTCTTTCTGCTCAGGCTCGATAGTTATGACAAAGTATCCCTTCGGGTCATACAACAACGGCTCACGCTGACCACCCGGCCGAATAGACTCAAACTCCTCCTGCTTTCTAGTCATACTAGTTTCTTTCTGTCCGGTCACGAAAACGCCTGGGTTACGATCCGAGAGACTCTTCACACGTTCCTGCAGGACCTGTAAATCTTCCTCACCAGTCCAGTCAAGAATCTCTACCTGTTTCCGGAACTGCGCCACCTGCTCAGGATCAATTGACGGTAAGACTGGATCATAACCTGCTGCGTCGACTATCCGTTTCTTGTCGTCTACACCTTTCTCGGCCAGAGCGACCAGGGATTGTCCCGGCTTGAATAGCGCGGAGTCTTTGCCGCAGATGAGCAGGAAACGAATCGCAGGATTAGACGTGATGTTGACGACAATCCTGGTGATGCCGAGATTGGCCGTGTAGACCATGCCCGCAATAGCGACTCCGGGAAGAGCTACAAGCGGACTGATGAGACGCTCCGAGGTAAGGGCGCATACGGCCACCGGGCCGTTGGGATCGCCAACCTGGTATGTTCCAGGCATGACAGGCCATTTTGCGCTGGTCTTGGTGCTCACTGCTCAAGATCACCTTTCTTATCTGATCGAGTTTCTCGACGCGTACCGCTGAGCGGAATATTTCCAGTACTCTATTCGCAGTCGCATTCTGTTCATCATGCGCGAACTATGGAAATCACGAAACGAGTGAGTCTGAGATCCTTCTTGAAAGAACTTGGATCGCGTGGAGTTCGGAGCGTTGGAGATCGGTCGTATTTTGTTCAAGAGCTTTGTTTCGTGAGCCACGGGTCCGCATGAATCTAATCCAGCCCTCTTGTAACCTACGTTATGGGCACACGGTCCCACACAAATATTGTTCATTTTTTCTCAGTGGCAACAATTTGCATCAGAGCTAATAATTCTAAGCGGAAACCCAAGTCCACACCGGACAAGAATGTTATCTCGAGAAAGCACTTCTGCCGCAAAATGCCCGCCCTAACGCTTTGGAAAATGGAATAAGCTTAATTCATCTAGAGCAATCTCAGAACATCTCGGAATTTCTTGCGAAATCGAACCTCGTTTTCGTTCACCCTTCTAATCACATTAGCATTTCTGATGGCGATGCCGACGAACGTTCAGGTTCATGCTCTCACCCAGGATGTGACACGGCCAACGAGCTGGTCCCCTTTCGGTCCGGCCACGCCAAACTTGCGCATATTTGATTATTCCGACTTCGGCACGATGTTCACCGCTTTCCTGAGCGGACAGGTCGACATAACTGACTGGCCTGTCCAAGCTCCGGACATTCCGAGTATCTGCAACAACCCGGACATGTGGTGTACAGCCCCCGAACCAGGTTTGGACATCTTTCAGCTTGACGTAAATAATCGTGCGCCGTTTCTGGGACAGTCGATGGAGGTCGCTAGACCTTCGCTTGTCGGCTCAGTGAGCGGCATTGTATCGACCATCAGCAATGCTTGTGCTAATGGTCTCGGTCAGCTAACATTGAGTGTCGTGAACGCTGAGAACAATACCCAACCATTCAAGGACCCGCTGAACTTCATAACGATCTCTAACCAGCCTAGTCGCACCCCCAGCGTAACCGTTAGCGACAGCGGCGGCTCAAGTCCCACGGGAATTTACAAGTTCCCATGCATCCTCGCAGGCACTTACCTGCTGACCAGCACCATCGTCACGGGCAACGCCACCACAGGAACACACCTCGGCTGCGGTAGCGAAACAGGCTGCACCCTTACAATTCCTCCCGGGAGCAGCGGGCTCGGAGCAACGATCTCGGCTACATGGAATGTTGTCTGGAGCAGTCCCAGCACCATCACACCAGCCGCTGCATCTCCAAACATCATGAAAGCACTTGCACATCTGGTTGACAAACGAGAGTTTGTCCAACATGATGCGTTCCTCAACGGACACGCGACCTGCGACGACATCATGCTAGCTCCAGCCCTCCTCATTCCGGGCTCACCGTGCGTGGCTCCTCTTCCTGGCCAACCTGGATCACCGTTTCCAACCTCCGTGCTGACGAGAGAATGTGCAAATCTCTCTCTGGACACGGTTATCGCATCGTGCAGTCCTGTTTCGGCGTACAATCTTGTGGATGATAACATCGGCAGTAGCGCAGTATGGTGGGGTGTACCAGGAAGAACCGCGAGAGGTAGCGTAGCAGTAGGCTACTCTGGTCCAGCCGATATTGACGCTGCCTGTCAATACTTTCTAAATGCGGGCTTTAGCCTGACGCCGAGCGGATCGAACTGCGCCCAATTAGCTCAGGCAAGCATTGGAACCACTCAACCTGCAACCTACCCACATCTCATCGCACCATCAGGCACCCACGTTGTCATAAGCCTCCGCACTGACCCTCCCAGAGACCACTTCGGCCAAATAGTTGCAGACAGTCTCAACATGCTCTTCGGATCCCCCAACGACTCCGGGACCTGCCCTTCGCCTTGCACTCAGAACTCCAGCGGAACAGCCACTGTCCTATACGTACGCAATTGTGGATTTCTTCAGCCAACTTCTACTACCTCTTTCCCTACTTTCTTCTGCCCTCCCTTCATCTTCCAAGGTGGCACATTATGGAACCTCTACACGGGTGGCACCCTGCTCAGTTCAACACCGGACTCTCTCTTCGCCACCTTCCACAGCCAGTTCGCTTCGACATTCTGCGGTGGACCGTTCAACGACTTTCCATCCAACTACGTTCAGCACTGTGATCCGCAGTTCGACGCTCTCACTAATGCTGGCGAGTTCCAGGCAATCTCCAACCCAACACTGAGCGCTTCGGCTCAGATCTTCACTGAAGCAGCCTTGAGAACTTACGATACTCCTATCAACGTCGCAATATACACTCGCATCCAGCAGTTCGCCGCATTGAACGCCTGGAACTGGCAACAAGCCCGCACCGGCCAGGGCTCCAGTCTCGTTTCCCAAAAGGGCCACGGTTTCCAGAACCCGTTCTGGGCACTCCTGAACATGCGGCAATTACCAGGCTACGTACCGACAAGCCCGATGCTCGCAGGGGGAGGTGGAAACCCCAATCTTATCAGGCAGGGCTTCTCCCAAGACCCTGACACAGTAAACCCGTACCAAGCAACTACCATCTGGGACTTTGCGATTATCGGTCAGGTGTTCGACACGTTGCTCCAGGTCAATCCGCAGACTGCGGGCGCTAACCAACAGGTCATTGACTGGATGACGACCAGCCACGCTTCAAGCTTCAACCCTGACGAGCTGGGCTGCCTAACTCCCCCAAGCGTAGCAGCCACCAGTTGCGCAAGGGGCATCACGACGCAAACCTGGCACCTTCGCAACGATCTGCTATTCCAGGATGGCATCCCGGTTACAGCTCAGGATGTTGTGTATTCGATTCTCACAAGCAGAGATGATCCAGCGGCGTTGTTGTTCAGCAATACTGCCTTTGTGACGAACGCCGTCGCCTTGGATTCTAGAACCGTCCAAGTGAAGCTTCAATTGAACAGTGCGTATTATGAACAGAACATCGGCAGCATACCTATCATTCCACAACACTTGTGGCAGGGTCCTAGCGGTTCGATCTGCGGTAGCATATCTAGCGTCACCACGCCAGCAGGACCGGAGAACGCTGTGTTGAACGGACCAGCATCAGCTTGTGCTGACCCGAACTTTGACCCGTTAACGTGTACAGGAACGGCGGGTTTGGTCGCGGGTTGCGGAACATCGTTCCCCGACGGTAGCTTCCAAGGGATATTCACTGGTAGCGGACCCCGGGCCTGTTATAATGCCGGTCCGAGTACGAGTCAGGCCTTTGGTAAGCCAGGAGGTTCCTGCGTTACTGGTCCCCCCGGGGGCGGGCTCATCGGTGGGGGAGCGATGAGCACAGGTAGTCGAGTGTTTCTCACGGGTTACGCGAACTATATGAGAGGTCTCAGAAGTGGTCAGGGCAATAGTCTGCAAAAGGAGAGCTGGGCTGACGTCAACGATGATGGTATGGTCAATATTCTCGATGCTAGCAATGCTGCCTTCTTCTTCGATAAGACTAACAACTACTGGGCCCATCCACAGTACTCCTGCAGTCCGACAGCAAGCGTTGTCGACATCTGTGATATCTCAGCACTCCTCGTTAGCTTCGACCAGGGATTGACCGCTCCGTTCGGAGGAAATAACGCCAATCCATCTAGCCAGCTTAACGCACTCGACCCGCAAATCGACCCCTACTCCATGCAGCTCGCCGGAAGCAACGCCTGCGTCTACTACCAAACAACCACGACCGGCGCCAGCACGCTATTACTGGTGAACTGTGCAACCTCAACTTCGACAGGTCTTCCAGTCACACCACCCGGACACATGATCACGGCTACGGCCTCCGTCATCAACGCTGACGGTAACCTCGGGACCACAATCACAGGCGGCGTCACAATTAACGGCGGAACAATAACTAGCACGTGGAGTCCCGCTCTAACGGCTGGAACCCAGTACCTAATCCGGGTTTTCGACAACGGAGTCCAAATGGCTCAATACTACGCTACACCTGCGAATTAGGCACCAGCACCTGGTCCCCATTTTTTCGAAAGTGACACTGGTAGGAGAGCGTCGTCAAGTAACGTCAATGTCCCCTCGCTACTTATATCCCCGGCTTACCTTGCTTTCATCAGGTAACATTGAGTAAGCTGGCGTCCAGCTGCCTACCCGATATCTCAAGCATTATTTCGGGCAAGAGCGAGCTTTGCAGGAGAGACATCTGCGCGGTCATCAAAGCGGTAAGGAAGCTCGGCTCGGAATGGAGAATCTTGATCTCGTATTATCTTCTCGACAATCCCCTCCGATTCAACGATCTACTCCGGAAGGGCAAGCCCGACGATCTTAACGCGCGAACTCTTTCTCGAACTCTGAAGTATTTGCAGAATATGGGAATCGTTGAGAGGAGAGTGACCGGCACAGAACCCTTCTCAGTCGTCTACAGTCTCACAGAGAAAGGACAAGACCTCGCTGATATCCTGTCCGCTTACCGGAGATGGGGAGAGAAGTGGACTCCAAGCATCGTCCACCCGCTGCCGTATCCCAAGGTAAAGGCTACACTCTCAGTCGCCAACCTCGCAAAAGGGAAAAACTGAAATCCTAACCAAGGCAGGCTCAGCTTAGCCTTGCAGCATACTCGGCAGACCCGGATAACCGCGAATCTTGTCGGAATGATGATATTCATCCAGGTCATTCTCGGAGGAAGCGCAACAGTACTAGGCTACCCGAACATCATCTATCACATCGTCTGGGGCGCTCTAACATTGATAGTGCTCATAGCCGCAACCGTTCTGGCCCGTCGAGATTTCGGAACCTCCTCCACCTTGTTCAAGGTAGCGATCGCTGCAATCGCCGACTTCGCCATCCAAATAGTACTGGGACTGATCGCCCTGGGATCGAGCATCGCAGTTGTCATCCATCTTACCAACGCTTTCGCTCTTGCCGTCATCATCACCTATCTAATCAGTTTCGCAGACAGCGCCGACAAGGCCTCCACTACCGCACACATCCAAACTAAGACAGCCCCATTAGGGAATGTGCCAGCGTAAGATTACAATGAGCCCTACCACTTAGCGGGCTTTTCCGGAAAGCTTCACCAACGAGACCTTCAGGCCGGCCTTGTCTCTTGGGATTCGCGAGCCTTCATTCGCTTTTCCAGCTCTTCCTGGGGCACGTCTTCTACGTGTGTAGCTATCCACCATTGGTTTCCGAACTGGTCCTTGACGCCTCCTGTCCGGTCTCCATAGAACTGGTTCGACGGTTCCCTCAGCGAGGTCCCGCCTTCCGCGAGCGCTCGTTTGTAGGCTTCATCGACATCCTCGATGTAGACATTGATCATGGCAGGAAATGCCGGGAATTCCGGAGTTGCGTCACTTATCATTATGATTGAGTCGCCAATCCTCACCTCGGCGTGACGTATTCGACCATCGGAACCGACGAATCTCTCATCCTCCTCGGCGTCAAACACGTTTCTGAGGAATTCTATCAGACTCGATGCTCCTTCAACACTCACAATTGGAGTGATCGAATGATATCCCTCAGGGATAGGTTTCACTTTGCTAGTAACAGATTGCATGTTGAGGAGAAATCATCGTGGCTCGATAAAAGGGTGACTGGAAAGAACTCTTTGAGTTGTCGTGATAGAGTTACGAGGCCTGGATTGAGAAAGTGAATTGAGTATTGCGCGATGAGATCAGTGTTATCGTGTAGTAGGTACCGGAACTGAATGTGAAAGCGTTCCCGTCTATCACTAAATTAGTAGTGATGACTCGACCAGGCGGTGCCGTTGGGCTTGACCAGTTGCTGTTCGCGTAAGGTTGACTGTATGGATTCCTGACGTAGTAAGACGTCAGAAAGATTGCGACGGATCCTGTGTTTACGATCTGGATACTCATGTTTGTCGGCGAGTTCACTGTTGCGGAAGTTACGTTGAGAGCTTCTCTTCCAGGGCAAGGGCTCGCTTCAAACGCTCCGCAGAGCCCGGGGCCGGTGGGCGGCTCATAGAGTACCAGGCCCAAGAGAATAATGGATGTTGCAAGCACTGAGACGAGGATTACTGCAGCGACTCTTTCATTACTTGACCACTGCGCCCAACATCCTACCCCTTTTTCCATGCATCATCTTCAGTGAGGTCAAATAATTGGGAAGATTGTTCCCTAGCCAACGCGTCCCAGATCGAAAGGTCTAATATTCGCTGCTCAGAAAGGTCCCGGTGAGGTTGTGCGTTATGAGCCTGATCGAATTCTCAGTGTATGTCCACAATCTCCAGTCTGCCTAAGGCAACGAGAGCATCCCTTTCGAGCCATTGGAGTATTGGTTGAATTCCTGGATTCTTTGCATGTGGTTACCAGACTTGATTAGAAAATCCAGACCATGTCAGCAAAAGAACTCGCGTCTGCTCGGAGCTTCTGGAAACGCAAGAATCTCCGGGATGGACGCAGAAGCCGGTATATCGAGGTGGAGGAGGTCTCCCTCAACAGTTTGCGAGCGGACGCTGTAGAAGCCGGACTAGTCGACGAAGTCGTATCGGTCATAGCAACTGGCAAAGAGGCTGACTTGTACGTCGGTTTATGGAAGAACGTTCCACTAGCGCTGAAAGTATACCGGTTGCACAGGACCCCTCACAAGAAGAAGACCAAGATCGGGTACTCGGTAGACCTCATGGGCCAGATCGCGGCGAACGAGTTTACAATACTCGAAAAGGCCTATCGCGCTGGCGTGCCTGTGCCGACTCCTGCAAGAAGAGTTGACAACGTGTTTACGATGAGGTTCCTCGGCGACGAGACCAGCGCTCGTCCACTCAAGGACATGGATCTTGACGAACCTGAACAGTACGCAAAACAAACACTCGAGATAGTGGAGAAGCTTCTTGACGCTTTCATCGTTCACGGCGACCTGTCAGAGTACAACTTGTTACTTTACCGAGATCGCGTCTTCGTCATTGATTTCCCTCAGGCAGTCGATCTCTCGTCGCGGCCCAACCGGTACCGACGATTCGAAGAGGCCAAACCGTTACTGCTTCGGGACCTGGAAAACGTGGCCCGTTACTTTTCTCAGTATGATATCGAAATCGATGCTCTAGCAGAATATGAACGGCTTACGACTAGATTTGAGAGAGCGCATCTCAACTAGCTCCCCTACGAAATGGTCGTTCCCTGTTCCCTGTCGAGACAGATTACTATATCATTGGTGCGGTGCTGATGTTGATTCCGTTCTGGGTCATGTCGTAGTAGTAGCCTCTGGAGGGAACGAATGTTTTGCCCATCTTGACAAGCCGCAAGGTCCCGCCACGGCTGGACCCTTCACCCTTCCATTTCTCCATGTCTAAGACGATATCGGCAAAGTTGACCATGGCATTCTCAATCGTTTCTTCTAGGACGTGGGTGTGAAGAGTCGCTATACCAATGGACTTGGCGAATCGTGTAGCGTATTTCAGAACCTGTCCGTACTGGAAGACCTTCTTCGCCTCGACCATGAGAAAGAAGGGGGTCAGAGAGTCCATTATTCCCATTGTCTTCTTGCCTAGATGTTTGAGTGTGAAGCTTCGGCCCTGAGCGATAAGGTCGGAGAACCTCATTGTAGCGTCAACAATCTGTTCAGGCTGGTCCATGGGAAACGATTCTGCAAGCCTCTCAACTCCCAGGGCAAACATGTCCACAAAAGAGAGGCGGCCCTCTGCCTCGTACTTGTCTACGTCCGCTCCATAGTTGGCGATGCTCGCCTTTACATCCTCAGCTGACTCATCAACAGCGTAATATTGAACGCGAAAATCACGTTCTAGCGCCGCGGCAGCTATCTGCTTCACAAGCGTCGACTTGCCGCTACCCACAGGACCCGTTATTCCCACAGCCGAAGGCCTAGGAAACCCGCCTCCTAGAAGATCATCGAGGACCTTGATCCCAGTCGGCTCCAACGGCCGTCCACCATAGAACGCGATCGGTTTCAGCCAGTTAAGCGGATTGTACCCAAGGAGTCCCGGCTAGATTAGACTACGTCGGTGCGTTCTCAGGTACACTCTTATTTCCGAGACACGAAGACCAGACAGTGTTCCAAATGCCTAAACGTGTAGCGCCCTACGGTGCCTGGAAGTCACCCATTACCGCTGACATCCTCGCTTCCACCTATGTCACTCTTGACGAGCTTAGACTTGATGGCGACGATGTTTACTGGAACGAACTCCGAGCAGCAGACAAAGGCCGCAACGTCATCGTCAAGAGAAAACTGGACGGTACGCTGAACAACATCACCCCGCCAGGCTTCAGCGCCCGAACAACAGTCCACGAGTACGGCGGCGGATGCTATCTCGTCGAGAGTGGAGTAGCCTATTTTTCCAACTATACCGACCAGCGTCTCTACCGGCAAGACCCTGGCTCAGCTCCAAGGCCCCTAACACCGCCGGTGGACATGCGATATGCCGACGGCATCATCGACCATCATGGAAACAGAATCATCGCTGTACGCGAAGACCATACTGTCAAGACCGGGCAAGCTGTCAACACTATCGTCAGCCTTGATCTAGAGAAAGAGAGCGAAGGTAGGATCCTCGTTTCCGGGAACGACTTCTATTCGACCCCACGTCTCAACCCTGACGGGTCCAGGCTTGCCTGGCTCACCTGGAACCATCCCAATATGCCGTGGGACGGGACAGAGCTCTGGGTCGGCCATATCCATGCTGACGGCTCAGTGGGACATTCAGAAAAGTTAGCCGGCGGACCGGACGAGTCAATCTACCAACCAGAATGGTCACCAGACGGCATCCTATACTTCAGCAGCGACCGGACAGGCTGGTGGAACCTCTACCGCTGGCGCTACAACCATATAGAATCCCTTCACCCAATGGAGGCTGAGTTCGGCCTCCCCCAATGGGAATTCGGAACTCGCACCTTCGTTTTCGAGTCCCCAGACCAAATCATCTGCGCTTACACGAAGAACGGCTTGTGGAAGCTAGCCAGACTTGATCTTACGAGTCGGACCCTCAAAACCATCGAGACACCAATCAGCCATCTCCTCTGGGGAAATCTAGCCGCAAGAAATGGAAAGATCTTCCTCATAGGAGGATCACCCACCGAACCCTCTTCCATCGCACAGATAGACCTCTCAGCGAATGAGACGAAGATCCTTCACCGGTCCCGAGAAATCACCGTCGACAAAAAATACGTCTCGATCCCGAGCACGATCGAGTTTCAAACAGCGAATGAACGAACCGCCTTCGCATTATATTATCCCCCCAAGAACCCTGATTTCGACGCGCCTGAAAGCGAGAAGCCGCCTCTCCTAGTCGTCAGTCACGGTGGTCCCAGCAGCGCCAGCCCATCCATTTTACGATATGAAATACAATACTGGACAAGCCGTGGAATCGGAGTCGTAGACGTCAACTACGGCGGAAGCACCGGATACGGTCGAGAATATCGAAAGAGACTCAACGATCAATGGGGAATAGTTGACGTCCAAGACTGCGTCAACGCCACCCGACACCTCGCCAGTCAGGGGCAAGCCGATGGAGAGAGACTCGGCATCCGTGGAGGAAGCGCTGGAGGCTACACTACTCTCTGCGCCCTCGCCTTCACAAACACATTCAAGGCTGGAGCAAGCTACTACGGCGTCAGCGACCTAGAACTATTGGCAAAGGACACACACAAGTTCGAGTCACGATACCTGGACAAGCTAGTCGGGCCCTACCCTGAACGCCGCGACCTTTATCGCGCGAGATCACCGATATACCACATTGACGGAATATCCTCCGCACTAATCCTGTTCCAGGGCCTAGAGGACAAGGTCGTCCCTCCTGACCAATCGAAGAAGATCTTTGAGGCAGTAAGAGCGAAAGGCCTCCCTGTCGCGTACATCGCATATGAGTGGGAGCAACATGGCTTCCGTCGAGCTGAGAACATCAAACGATCCTATGAGGCTGAGCTGTACTTCTATTCGAGAATATTCCAGTTCAATCTCGCCGACCAAGTAGAACCAGTCAAGATAGAAAACCTGGACGCCGCGGGCGCGAAGGCCGCTCTTAGGCCTGTAGAAGTAACAGAAACACTCTAGAAGTCTCTACCGCTAAAGATTACGTTTGAATTGGTTCATTTCTTGTGCGTTCTCCCCAAACCATCTTAGAGAGAAACTGGCTATTTCCCGAACAAGACGGCGCATGTCCTCGCCCTTGGAAGTCAACCGATAACGAATCCGCCGAGAACTGGAATCCTTCGCCACTCGCTGTGCAAGGCCCGCTCTTTCGAGATCGTCGAGTCTCATTGAAAGCGTTCTAGGGCTAATTCCTGGAAGAGTCTTCAGCAAAGTGTTGAAACGGTCTGTCCCTCTGAAGAGCTCCATTAGTACGGGTCCCGCCCGCTCTTTGCCAAACAGTTTGAACGAGTCATCGATGGGGTAGCGCAGAAACTCAGTATAGTCACACATGGCTCTGATCAACTATCAATTTCTGCCCCTTTCTACTTTTATTCTTGGCTCCTAGGGGAAGTTATAGAAGTCGCTATGAGTGAGGCTCTGAAGCGTCTAGAATTTCTGATTGGAAAGTGGAAAGGAAGGGCCGAGGGCCAGTTCGGCGAAAAAGGCATCATCGACAGTATCTTTGAATGCTCACACGAACCCAGCGAGATGTTCATCGCCACGATTGGTGAATCTCGGAGTAATGGAAAACCGGTAAACAAGGGCGCGTCCTATCTCACATGGGACGCGAACATCAACAAGTACGTACGGAAATCGATGTTCTCGTACGGTTGGATCAACAACGAAGTAGGCGACTTCCACAACGACAGGCTAACCTTCGACGTAGTCTCAATGGACGGAGAGCCAGACTACTTCAAGGGACTCAAATGGCGAAGCTTCATCCACAGATACTCGGAGAACGAGATCGGGACAGGCCTAGAAGTCTCCAAACAAGGCGGGCTTTTCCGATTGTACGGCGAATCAAAGGCAAGAAGAGTTCAGTGACAATGCGCCTGGGGCACTACTGACGGGTGCTGGCAGACTCGGCTTTCAAGCCTCAAGGGTTGCTTTTCCTTCGACCAGAACTTCGAGTGGAAGCATCGATACGAACGCGTAGCCTATCGCAACATAGGGAGCAAAGATCGCTATTATGATGAGGGGAGCTCCGGCGAGGCCGCCCAGGAATGTCTCCCACAATACCCCAAAGACGCTGTAGACAAGTGTAATACGTAAGACATCTTTCGCGTGCCGCCACAACACTATCCCTCCAAGAACCAACAATTCTACAAAGAGAAACGGAAGTGTAGGCGGTATCGCCACCATACCGCACCAAGCGGGCATACAATCGATCTGCTCCTCAAAAATGATCAACGGAACAGACAGTATCAGATAGAGTGCTAGAGGCGGCAGCTTCACTTTGAGTATGGCCCGCGCAAGTTGTTTCCTGTAGCGAAACATGAGAAGGAATCCTCCTACGATCAGCGGAACATCGATGAGAGCACCGAATACCAAGCACGATCACTCATGATCTCGCTTAAGATGTGGCCGGATTATTGCGTAACTCTCTTGGACTCGACCTTATCAGATTTCAGCAATTCGTCACCGCCGCTAGAATCACAGAACTCTTCCCGATTGACCCTTGGTCAATTTCACCTTGGTTGCTTCGAATCGCACCATCAGGCTTCGAGCGGTTTTGAAGACCTTTCCTCCTAGAATCTTCAGGTCGATCTGGTCACTCGACAGAGACGTGATTACCGTGTGTCCACTCCGAAATCTTCCCGGCGGCCTTAGCTCAATGCTGAGAACCTGCCCTCTCTTGACCTCGAACTGCCTATGTCCTTTCTCAGCGTTTTCTATCGTAAACAGTTTCCGACGAAAACTCTTCCTTCTCACCAAGAGAAATGCGATTACACCAGCAATGGCGAGAAGAATTGCTACTGCAACGATCGCTGGAAGCGCAGGTGCGAACAATACCAATATCGCCACTAGGAAGTGTGCCCTGAGGCTCAGCTGTCCTCTGCCCTTGTTTACAATAATTCGTTCGGTCGTCACGTACACCGTTGACCCTTTGACCAAGCCTCCAGCCAGAAAGTATCCGATTACCATCTCACTCGAAGACGCCAATTGAGATCCCGGCTAGACTTGGAACATTTCTCAAGACTTCTGATTGATAATCAAAAACTGGGGCCAATTCCGTGCTTAGATCATTGCTGCGAGATATGACATTGCGATCGCGAGGATGCCTGCGCCTGGCAAGGTCACGAGCCAAGCCAAGAGCATTCCCTTCAACGTTGACCTGACAACGCTTACTCGCCCTCCTATTCCCGCGCTCGAGCCCTCGTGAACCTGAGTCGTAGACAAGGGCGCTCCGAAAAAGGCTCCCGCAGACACCACCAGCGCGGTTGCTGCTCCAGCTTTAGACCTCTGATGCTGGTCAAGGGAGGTATGCTTTCCCATGACAGTCACTGCCACTCGATGCCCTAGTACAAGTGAACCGAAGAACACTGCTACCGCGACTACTGAGTAAGGAAGCCAGACCGCCTCGGAAGGGTTCGCGAGGAGAAAGAACGCTCCCAGCGCCGCCATCTTCGGAGCATCATTAATCCCTCGAGCATAAGCAGTTGCTGCCCCAGAGGTCCAGTGTTCAATTCGCGTCAGCCGGGGTCTCACCTTACCCGGAGTTGTCGGTCGGCGAGTCAGCCGATCTAGAATGTAGACTGCTATCATCGCTCCAATAGGTCCCGCTGCCAAGGGCAAGACGACCCTGTACAGCAAGAACCCCCACTGTACCCCTGATACTCCAAAGACATAGACGGCAAGCAGAACAATGGCGCCGACAATTGCATGCGTCGAGGAGACAGGAAGCCGAAGAAGAGTAGCTGCAAGAATCCACAACGTTGCGCCGGCAAGCGCAGCCAAGACAAAAGTGGATTCAGGCGTGCTCCGCAAAAGACTCTGCGGAGTGAAGACCGAAAAGAGCCTGCCTGAGATCAGAATCGCTGTGACACTTCCGACTCCTGTGAAGAAGCCTCCCCACAGCAAAGCCCTTCGCTCTGGAGGCGCCCCCGATAAGCTCGGCATAATCAACGATGCCACGCTCTTTCCCGCGTCGTTCGCCCCCATTGGCGAAAGCTAGCGCGAAGAGGGCTGCCAAGCCTATCTCTTCAACAGTCAGTATTCCAAGAATCACCATTGGCGAAGACCTCGCATTGCAATTGGGAGTTTGTGAGTCTACTGTAACTTATCCATTGAAGGTTCCATGTGGTTCCGGCCTGCCAACTTTTCCTAACTCCTTGAGTCGATTCAGCCTTTCTTGTTCGTTTGCGAGCCTGGGATCCTGTGAAAGCTCCTCATACGCGGCCGCGAACCATCCCCGAGCCTCTTGTTCTTGACCCAAGATCAGCAAGCATTCGGCGATCTCCTCGTAGACGTATCCGCTCTTCTTTCCAGCGGCCTGATTTTGTTCAAACAGGTTTCGCTGCATTTCCAATGCCTCCTCTGTATGATCCATCATCCGGAGAACCTTGGCAACACACCAGTTTGCGATCATGACTTTGCTTGGGTCGCCCTCTTGTTTTCGGAACTCCAATGCTTTCTCGAACATGAGCAATGCCTCTTCGTACTGTTGTTGCTCGAAGTAGGTCCAGCCTATGTTGTTGTAGAGACTGCCCCTCCATTTTCTCGCCTTTTCTTCCGCTGAGTTCTCAGCAATGCCTAGGGCCTTCAGGTTCCATTGCAACTGTTTCTCCGTTGGCTCGACTATCGCCATCATGTGAGCCGCGTCAACGGTGTTGAAGTCGTCTTTGGACTTTTGAGCGAGATCCAGCGCTTCGAGAAATAGCGGCCGCGCTTCATCATGCTTCCTCGACGAATTCAATACTCTTCCACGTTCAAGTAGATACCGGACCCTCGTCTTGTCATCTGTCTTGTCTAGGGCCTTTTGGACGCGATCCAGCGTCTTGTGAGCATCTTGGAATTTTCGCTGTAGGCCCTCTGTTCTTGCTATCTGGGTGAGAAGTTGTGAAAGATATGTGAGGTCTAGTGAGTCTAAGGCCGCGGGAAGAAGTTCACGAAACTTTCTCTCGGTCCCACCGGGATGATCATAATCCCAGAGGTTGTCAAAGTCTGGAAGCTGGGTCTTTCGCTTGCTTCCACCTGCTGCCTCGATCACGAACATCTGCCCTCAACGATGATACGTCGCGGTTCTATTATTATCATGGGGACCGATCTGATTAGGCCATGACAGTGATGGAAGCTCGGGAAATTCCAGGGATAACCGTTAGAGGTTTCCAACCTGGAGATGAGAACATATTCCTCGAACTCTTGAAAAATTCTTTCGCATCATTGGAATATCTTCCCCGCGTAAAGGCTGAGGTAACCCGACCGTATCTCAACAAGGGAGGATCGTTCATCGCCGAGAAAGACGGTTTACCTGTCGGGTGCTCGATTCGAGAAATCGCCCATTATCAAGCCTGATATCGAATCTAGCGCATCCCCTAGATTTCGCCTGAGAATCGTTCGGGAATCAGCTAGAGAACCCTAGCAAATAGATTTCCATCCGAGCCCAGACTAAGCCCTGATCAGCCTGTCTCGCCCAATATCCTAGCCAGACAGCAGATCGTCTCGACGAAAAGGGGGGTACTAGCGAGTACCTCTCGCGCCGTATGAGAGGCAAGTCCGGACTGGTCAAGGAAAGTAACCTGGTTTGCTTGCCTTGGCTTAATTAAGAAACCGTGGACCCGGCTCTTCTCCAATGATCGTGCTCGAATTCTTCCTGATCCTCCTCGTCGTCTCAATAGCAGCCGGCGCTCTGGGTTCCATTGTTGGAATCGGTGGAGGCCTGATCGTCATACCGATCCTCACCCTCTTCCTAGGTGTTGACATCCACTACGCCATCGGCGCCAGCATCGTATCTATAATCGCAACCTCCAGCGGCGCCGCAGCCACGTACGTTAAGGACCGGATTACAAACTTGAGAATCGGCATGTTCCTTGAAACAGCCACGACCACAGGGGCCATAATCGGCGCGGCAATAGCCGCATACCTCAGCGCCACGATACTCGAAGCCGTATTCGGAACCATCCTCATCATCTCACTCGTTCCCCTCGTACGCAAGATCGGCCAGGAATATCCCCCGAAACAGCAATTCGAAGGACTTGCAAAGAAACTAAATCTTCGAGGCGACTACATCGAGCGTGATGGTACGAAGATCGAGTACAACGCTGCAAACCCTGGAAAAGGTCTCGCGGGCATGATCGTAGCCGGACTCATCTCAGGACTCCTCGGAATAGGAAGCGGGACTTTCAAGGTTCTCTCCATGGATCTCACGATGAGGCTTCCGATGAAGGTCTCTACGACAACCTCCAACTTCATGATCGGTGTCACCGCAGCCGCTAGTGCGGGAATTTACTTCGCGCGGGGAGACGTGAACCCGCTGATAACGGCGCCAGTCGCCCTAGGCATACTCGTCGGAGCATCCGCTGGAACACATCTTCTGGTGAAGGCCAAGAACACGGCGGTCAGAAAGATCTTCGCAATCGTCCTCGCAGCCTCAGCCATCGAAATGATCATCCGAGCACTAGGATTCTGATCTCGATGCGAGAACAAACCACCTGGAGAGAATGAGGTTGAATCTGAGAGATCCTAATTCGATGAACAGCATCCTCGGAATAGTCTTGAGATCCGGTGTCGTTCTCTCCGGCACCATAATCGCAATCGGAACGGCACTATTCATCGCGAACCATTCCCTCGATGTCACGTCAGCGTATCTTGTCTACAATCCAGGCGTGATTCCTCACGGCAACTTCCCGGTCAGCCTTACCAGTATAGCCTCAGGACTCCTATCTCTCGATCCCTCGTCAATAATTCAATTCGGTTTCCTCGTATTGCTGGCGACACCTGTCGCTAGAGTCGCGCTTTCCCTGTTCCTTTTCGCGGCTGAGAAGGACCGGATGTTTGTCTACTTGACAGCAACTGTATTAGCGATTCTACTCTTCAGCATGTTGGCAACGCCTCTCATTCCACTGTTCAGCGGCTGACAACTGTCATCTTCAGTTTGAGACCGCAGTCCCTGAAGCTTCGTCAAGCTCTGCGGAAACAGACAATTTCGTCACGTTCTTCGACAGAGGAGCATCAAGGTCCAGTTGCTCGCCAAGTTGGAAGTTGTCGAGTTCGTCAAAGTTGAAGGGGACTTGACCGTTGATGTACATCTTCATCTGTTCTACACATTTTTGCACCTCAGCGTCGGGTGTTCGTGCCATTTCCTTCTTCAGCAAGACCACCATGGCATTCCAGTACACGCGCTCCTTTGCTGTCAACGCCGCATTCGTAAACGGGTTAATCTCGCTTGAGATATAGTTCTCGATCGGCTGGATCTTGAACCGTTTCACCAACACTTTCCCCAATATCCAACCGCCCCCGACCAGAAAGATTCCTGCGCCTCCGAGAAATAATGGAAACGAGACCAGGTCACGCAAGCCAGGTATCAGATAATAGATCGTGACAATCATCGTGAAGGTGCTGAGAAAATATCCAATGACCCAGCCCCACGCATAATTGTAGTACCATCGAGCCAGTGTTAATCGATAGACCCATTTGCTGAAGCCCTTGGACAAAACGCGATAAACCCCGATCTAGTACGGACCATCTCGTTTTTCTGGTGTGAGCTACTTAAGCAACGTAGAACCGCGGGCCTATACTAGCGGACCCAGCTTCGCCTGACGCAGCAGTTCTGCAAGGCAGATCGCCTTCTCGCGAACCAACCCGGTGACATAGCAGAGCAAGGAAAGGACCACCGACCAAGATAAGCGCGTTTTCAGACCTACCCACTTATATCTAGGACCTACCCTCAATCGCCTCAATCATTGGCTCTTTTCATCATGACACGCATGAGTTGAAGCGATGTGAAACAGGAGACCCGGTTCTGTACAACACCCGATAATGTACGCATCGCTTACGCCATAACTGGCAAAGGACCGCCACTAGTCAAGGCTGCCAACTATCTCAGCCACTTGGAGTTCGACTGGCAAAGCCCTGTGTGGCGCCACTTTCTCGATGCTCTATCAACAGATAGCACGCTTATCAGATATGATGAGAGAGGATGCGGCCTATCCGACTGGGACCCTCATGACTTCTCATTCGACGCGTGGGTCCGAGATCTAGAAACAGTCGTCGACGCAACCGGCATAGAACAATTTCCACTGCTAGGAATTTCGCAAGGTGGAGCAGTTGCTATCGAATACGCAGTCCGCCATCCAGAGAGAGTGACCCAGCTCGTAGTGTATGGAGGATATGCGAGAGGATGGGGCTATCGGGGATCGAGCGAGACAATCGCAGAGCGCCGTGCGACGATCACCCTGATCAAACATGGCTGGGGCCGTGACGATCCCGCTATTCGTCAGTATTTCACCTCCAAGTTCATTCCCGACGGCACGATGGAACAGATGCGATGGTTCAACGACCTCCAGCGAGCCTCTTGCTCTCCTGAGAACGCGGTCCGATTCCAAGAAGTGTTCGGCACGGTTGATGTGTCCATGGACCTTCCCAAGGTCAAGGCTCCGACGCTAGTAATCCATTCTCGAGGAGACGCATCTGTCCCATTTGAAGAGGGGCGGCTTGTAGCAGCGGGTATCCCGAACTCCCGTTTGGTTGCACTCGAAACCAGAAACCATCTCCTGTTGGGAAGCGACCCTGCCTGGCACAAGTTCGTGTCCGAAGTGAGAAGCTTTCTCGGAAAGAAGGAGCTTGTCTCAACTGTGGATGATAAGCCTCGGAAGAAGACTGGACTCGGAATCTCGGGTTGGATCAAGGGACCTGAAACATAACTCGATCATAATATCTAGTTGAGCAAGCGCTCGCCCGTTCAACTCTTATATCGGTTTTCTCCAATATTCACGACGTGAAGACAACAAGCCGAGTTATCATAGAGCACATTAATCACA
Source organism: Candidatus Bathyarchaeia archaeon (assembly GCA_035935655.1). Lineage (NCBI taxonomy): Archaea > Thermoproteati > Candidatus Bathyarchaeota > Bathyarchaeia (SeqCode) > Bathyarchaeia archaeon. The sequence continues at coordinate 39,909 of DASYWW010000062.1, read as the reverse complement.
ATCCACCCGGAAAAGACACTTTTGACAAACTAAACGAGGAGTTTGTCGTCCTTCAAAACGAAGGAACCGAAGAAGTCACCCTCGCAGGCTGGACTTTGACGGACGAGACCGCGACCGGCGCGAGAAAGCACGTGTACAAATTTCCCCAAGCAATCTCCCTCTCTTCACGGGAGAAAGCCTACGTTCACACAGGACCGGGCAAGGACTCGTTCGATCGGGGAAATCCGTCAAAATGGACACTTCACTGGGGAAGACATAGTTTTGTCTGGAACAATGAAGGGGATACGGCAACACTTTTCGACGCTGAAGGAAACAAAGTAGACTCACTCGAAGTAGTCACTATCAAAGTGACTTAGCCTGCACGACTAGCGAGTTAGCGACGCTGGTCTTGTCCTGATGCTCCGACGTATCAGCGAAAGGGAGACGAGAGCCGTCACAACCCCATAGACGAGATGGAAAACGAAGCTTCCTCCGTCAAACATCAAGTTCGAAAGATTTGCTGGGGCGAGAAGATCCGTAATTGGAACATAGACCAGTGTCCAGACGGCTATTCCTCCCAATAGCCCTACCCAGAAGCTCTTTCGTGTTGTATCAAGAGCGAACCGTTTGAACAAAGCAGTTGTCGCAATGAAAACTCCGCCGGCAACGAGGCCGACAAGGAGGTGCAAGACCCAGCCGCTCAAGAGAGGAGAAGCTAGGCCTAGTTTTCTTGCAATAGTCACGTAGAACACTTCCTGGTCAAGAACGAACGCGCTCAGACCTGCTAGGACGCCTAGAACAAGAGCACCTACTACGCCACCGATGGCTCCGATCTTCAGGCCTCGGAATGCGGAGTATATCGGGAACTGCATAGAACCCTAGAAAGGAGTTCAGCCTGATTTCAGGAACTTGCCACTCTTGCCTGGATGATCGAGTACTTACTTCGTCCCAGCCCGAGGTTAGGGAGTGACCGTGACATTTCCCTTCATCCACGGATGAAGCGTGCAATAGTACTTGTAAACGCCACTTTGAGCGAACGCGTGGCCATATGTTTGTCCCGGGTTGAGGTTCAAGGAATCAAATGATCCACTCACGCTAGTTACGGTATGCACAGTTGTGTCCTTGTTCACCCAGATTACAGTCTTTCCTGCTGAGACAGTGAAGTTACCTGGACTGTAGGCAGTGTTGCCCTGGACCGCTGCTCCGCGAGGAATCGTGATGTCAGCATTACTGCTTGCTGACGCGAGAAGCGGGTTTTCCGTCCCCGCGGCCAATGAGCCAACAGTCACGCCACCAATCATGAAACCGAGGATCAAGATGATGATGAGTCGTCGCAAGTACATACGATTCAAAGAAATCGGCCTACTCGACTTTCTCAGATCCATGAAGGCCATCAGCGAATACAACGCTGCGGCCAGCATAATCGGAAAAATCGTAATCGCATAGAAAAAGAGACCAAAGTCTGCTGGGCTTGAAACACCCTTAACGAAGGTAAAAGGAGAAAGCACAGCAATACCCACAACGCCAGATATCACTCCCATGATGTAGCCGACCTTTGGCTTGGCCCAAGTCGCCAAGATAGAGAGAGCGAAGAGAATCATGAACGGTATGTGAATGTAGTCGTAGAATGGTACGTTGCCACTAATCCAGTCGGTAACTATCTGAACCGATGCGAACAGAATGAAATAGGTCAAGCCCGCGGCTGTTACAATGAAGCTCAGAGAGCGCGTGGGCGAGGACAACGAAGCTCATTCTAACGTCTCTCGTGCTCGTTCATAGTCTTTCCCACAATATTGTTATTCCTAGTAAGATGAAAAGATCTGACATGGCCGGCTTCTCCGGCTCATATTCGTGCTGAAACCCAGTTTTCGTTTTTGTTTATGGGCGTTCATCAAAGCTCGGAAGGATTGTGCGATAATTCCTTCGTGGATTATGTCTCCAATATTCTATACCAAAGCTAGAACTGGCGCACCTCAGTTCGATGCAAATTGACTCTGGTTAGCTGATCGCGATCGGTAGATTAGTTCTCACCCTAACGTTCTTGACGCGCAGGGCAATCAAGAGTCCGATCCCGCTAATTATTGTGGAGGCGAAGAAGGCGTATTGGAATCCCGTCACGACCCCTGTCAACATGCCTAGCTGGCTCGCGGGTCCAACCGGCGGGGGGTCCGTAACAGTTGCAATGGTAAGCAGAATCGCGAGTCCGAGTGGAAAGCCTATGCGTTGAGAAGTACCGATTATTCCGGAAGCAAGGCCTTCTTCTCCCGGCCTCGTTCCTGCGAGCGCAGCGATGTTCAGTGCGGGAAATCCAATGGCGGCCCCAAGCGACCAGATAAGCATGCCCGGTAGTATGCCGACATAGCCACTGTTGACCGTGATCTGGGTTAGCAGGGCAGAACCCAAAGTGATCAGAACCATCGAAGTTACCAAGACGGGTTTCAACCCGAAACGGTTTACGAGTCGTGATGAGCCCCAGCCTCCCACAAAGAAGAAGATCATTGCTGCAGGAACAAATTCAAGGCCAGCATCTAGTGCAGAGTAGCCTGATACTTGCTGAAGAAAGGTGGTCAGTATGAAGACTACTCCTCCGGCAGTTGCTGTCAGTAACAGGGCTAGGACGTTCGCGGTAAATACGGTGCCGCGTCGGAGGAAAACCAGTGGCATGAGCGGCGACTCGGAACGATGCTCTATGGCTAGAAACCCTGCCAGTATTAGGGCAGAGAGTCCGAGGGGCAGAATCGTCTGAACTGACACGAAGCCATCGGTCGCAGCGTTTGTCAGCGCGTACACAAGCAAGACAAGCCCACTCGTTACTGACAGAGCGCCAGGAAGATCCAGATGCCTATCTTTTGCGCGTCCGGGGTGATTTACTAGAAATTTCTGGGAGAGAACAGCCGCGACAATGCCAATAGGGACGTTGACGAAAAGGACGGACCTCCAGCCGAACGCGGCGGTGAGGACTCCTCCGGAGATAGATCCTGCGGCGAAGCCTGCAGATAATACTGCGACGAAAATGCCTAGTGCGCGATTTCTTTCTCTTCCCTCAGAGAAGGTTGTTACTAGAATCGCGAAGGCTGTAGCGGTGGAGATGGCAGCGCCTACGCCTTGAACAGCCCTAGATATGATCAGCGAGAGAAGGGATGGGGCTAATCCTCCAGTAAACGATGCAATTGTAAACAGTCCGACGCCAAAGACGAAGAGTTTCTTTTGTCCGTAGATGTCGCCTGCTCTACCGCTGAGCAAGAGGAAGCCGGCCAATGTGAGTCCGTACGCTCCTATGATCCACTGGCTTTCTGCGAGAGAAATCATCAGTTCCGTCCGTATCGTGGGCAGTGCCACTTGGACAATAGAGAAGTCGATAACGTCTAGGAATCCTGCGGCTATAATCAATACAAGAATTAGTCGGGATCTAGACCTAGTGAGATTGGAGACTCCAGGTTGAGGGTCTTCGCTCCTCTGAATTGTTACCTGTTCCATCTCGGTTCACTCAATAGAGTCTGGATTCTTAGTTGAACCCTGCAGCGTCCGCAGTGTGTGGATGCTGCTGCCTGTTCGGTTCTAACTCTTCAGTGAAAAATTTCCTCAATGAGGAAAAGAACGACCGCTTCTCATCTGTGATCTTCCTCTTCCGGAGGAATGAATTGTAATTCTTGCCTGATTCCTGCACGACTGTCAGGTGTAAAGATTCGTGATGCTCTGAATGTTCCGACATGCCCCGCTATGTGTGGAGTAATCATATAAACGTATTGATGAACGTCTATGTACGCTCTTACTTCAGCCTTGGAGCAACCGCGATCGCTCCCAGGCCCAACCGTCTCTGTAACTCCGTCACGTAAGCTGACAAGACCTCCGCCTTAACCTGGTAGAAGCAGAATTGACCTTGCTTCTCCTTATCCAATATGCCCGCGACGGCCAGCTCCTTGAGATGATGGGACACAGTCGGCTGAGAAACATTGAACATCGCATGAACATCTGAACAATTCATCCGTCTTGCGACAAGTTTCTGAAGTATCTCGCGTCGCTGGGGGTCCGCCAGCGCTTTGCTGATCCTGTCAAATTCCTCTGTTGCGAGCTTCATTACTCTATTTGAGGGGCGAGCGTGCGTATTAACATGTCGATATGTATCTATGAGTTCGATTGCGATTCTCAATCGCCGATCCTGTCTATGAAACACATATAGACATTCATCAATACGTTTATATTACAACAGCTGGATCCAAAGGGTATGAACACACAAGAAGCCGGTAAGGGAAAGGTCATTCAGGTAAACGAGACCGATTTCGATTCCACGGTTCTCCAATCAGATACTCCGGTGTTTGTCGATTTCTATGCTGACTGGTGCGGGCCCTGCAACATGATCGCCCCCACAATTGAAGCACTATCACAAGAGTACGAAGGCAAAGTCAAGTTCGTCAAGATCAACGTGGACGAGAATCAGCAACTGTCCATGAAATATGACATCATGAGTATCCCGACGAGCATGCTTTTCGAGAACGGAACCGTCAAGGACAGTCTCATAGGCGCATACCCGGCATCCATTTACAAGCAACGCATCGACCATGCACTGAGCACCAGACGCTTGGAAACAAGTACGCCGACATTGAGGCGGTAGACCTGAGCCATACTTGTCCAATATGCGGAAGCATAAGCCCATGCATCTTTACCGGACCCGAGTCCAATGCTGCTTTCAGATACCATGACTGCCGCTACTGCGGATCGACATGGAAGGAAGCATCAAGCTCAAAATAGCGCATTTTCATTCCCGCTAACGATTTTTTCCTCCAACTTTTCTTTTCGGCTAACTATTGTCCAAGCATTCTTTTTCATAGGCCCCCGGGGGGTCGATTTTTCCCGTGCCCAGCCCTTCGTGAAACCGTGCCAAAACCTGCTTGGCCAGCGCTTCTGAACGACTAACTAGGGTATCAGAACCCCTTTCTTCGCCAGTTCCAAGAACTGTTTTTCCGAGATGAGGGACGCGTGGCCCAGCCTATGCCCTACATGGCCTTGAAGGACGCTCCGAAGGAGATTCGGCGGGCCGCCACCATAGCCCAAGTCTCCATCAGCATTGCCCGCGCCCTCGGAATACTGTTCACCACCCTAATCATAGCTACCCTGCCCACGTGGGTCCCAGGAATACAAGCCCACCAGACAATTCCAGTCGCCCTAATCGTCCTTGCAATCGGTTCCGTCATCGTCTCACGCAAAGGCAGCCTGATAAGAGAAGAGATCGCGGAGAGACAGTTCGAAAAAGCCCGCAGCTCCACATTCACCACCGCCATCCTAGGATTCATAATCGGTGGACTCCTCCCGGGAATCTTCTACATCTACCTCTACACCCGGATCGGCGACGTCTTGGTCAAACGAACCCCCGACGATCCGAAAACAGTCTACCTCCTTCCACATCCGAGCGAGGGAATGTTTCTCGGCCGATACCTCGGATGGATCGCGGCATACCTCCTCGTCCTCTACATCGGCTACACGCAACTATCACCAGGCCTTAGAGAAGTAAGCGACTGGCTCTCCCCAGTTTTCGGTGTTCACTTCAACACTATGATCGTAGCCCTCTTCCTCATCTTCACCAACCCGCTAACCTATCCACCAGTACTCTACCTCTGGACATTCGCAGGATTCCTAGGCGGGCTAATCGCCGGCGGAAAAATCAGACGCGGCTTCCTAGTGGGCATGACAGTGTTCCTGTCAACCCTCGGAGCACTAGGACTCGCAGCTCTCGCAATCTACCAAAACGTCAGCTTGTCATCTCTCCCGAATATTCCTCCTCCACCTCCGGGCTTCTCGATCATGAGTGCCACCACAGGACCCGTAGCAGGTGACATCATCCCCATCCTCCTACAAGGCTCATCCCCAACAAGCCCGATGGTCATTCAAGACATCGTACTGACAATGATGAGAAACGCAGGCCTCGTCTTCGCCACAGCCACGATATCAGGTCGCGCAGCATCCCTCTTCTGGCAAGGAGATGCGTTCATCCTCAAGACATTCTGGAGAATGATAAAGACAAAGAAAACCGTCCTGCAACCGGGCACAGGCAATCCCAACATCCCAAAGAAGGGAATCCTCCTACTCATACTCACAATCCTCCTCTTCATCCCAATTCCAGACACAACGCGGCCCTCAACAATCATACAAGCTCCACCAGGCGGACCATACCAACAGAACCTGGCGATCGGAATGGACATGTTAGGCGCCCCCAGCGCCAGCCTACGAATGATAAACCTCGATCTTTCAAGCAAAGGCCTCGTTCTCGACAACAATTACGCAGGGAACAACTTCTCAATCTTCATAATCGACAACAACTACTCACAATCCCTCGACACAGGCTCCAGCCTGGGAATTCCAAGCTTCATCCTTGGACTATTCTCTCAGCCTGCACTGATCACCTATTACACGGGAGACCCTCGCGGAGAGTCAGATAATGTCGCAGCCCAGTTCTTCCGCGCCCTGAGCGTCTCCTTCACCAAAGCCCTTGCTATACCTTCGGGCCAAGGCACCGTCACAATCTACGCACCAACCCCCGAACTCACAAACAACGACGCGTTAACACGAGTCCTCGGAATTCTACCCAGCTCAAGCTTCTCTACACTCATCAACCCAGCGACCTTCCAAAACCTACATTACCTCGCAGCGTTAGGCCTCGCGACGATAAGCCTCCCAACAGCTCTCAACAAGACACCAACCCGAGCCTTCAGCTTCCTCCTAAACTCCCAGTTTCCAAGAGTATTCTACAAAGCCGGACAACACTATCTGAGCTTGAAATCACTCCTTGGATTCCAGACCGGAATCGCTGGCGATACCAATTCAAACGCCTCCATCGTCTCCATTTCATTTCAGCGAGGAACGGTTCTCTACAGCCCGCTCGGCCAGATACCGCCTTCCAATCCAATCTACAATAATTTCACTTCGACATACATGTACAACGCCACCGCTACAGCGAGGGCAGACTTTGTGGCGAACTTCACGTATCCGTTCGCCCCGAACATAACCCTACAGAAAACCGCGAATCCATCTAGTGGACCTCTGGGGACTAGCCATAACGTCGTCGCTATGATCCAGAACTTCGACAATGTCACCGTCACAAATCTCAATGTGACCGATGATCAAGCACCATCTGCGTATCAGAAGACGCTCCAGCTCTCGCCTAGTGGCTTGCAAACCAGCCGGTTCGCCAGCCTCACTCCAGGCCAAACACAATCTCTCAGCTATACAGCAACAACGGAAAGCAGTGGAACGTATGTTCTATCACCGGCATCCGCAGAATTTGTTTGGCAAGCACCAAACGGAACACAAATCCGATACACAGTTGTCACAGACAAACCCTTGATCTCATCATCAAGTGGTCCCTGGACGCAGTTCACAAGAACGTTCAATGATCTTCAACCCTACTCGTATCTCTTGCTTCTCCCTCTTCTCCTCACCCCAATCATTGAAACAATGAAACTAGTCACGAGACATCGAAAGAAGAGAACGGAGCCCTGGGTTAACACGCCAGCAGAGCCGCAAAACACTCTGCCACCCGCAAGCGCGCAAACGGAACCCGACAAACCTGCCGGCACTCCAAGTACCTCAAGTTCTTGAGCCTCCTTCACATCCCCTAGATGGGGGCAATTCTCGGCCAAAACAAAGGCTCATACTGCGATTGTTTCCCGCTCTTGCCCCCATAATCGCTTCACTACCTGTGAATTCGTTCTAGGACCCCTTCATTTCCACTGGAACCTATGGAACATGTCAGGATCGATTGGACGCCAAGTCTACTCCTAACATGGAGGATGATGCGTGAGCCTTTTCTACATGTGAACAGCGAACTGTGAACTCAACGGTTTGCTGAGGAAACAAGCATGAGACCACGGCGATTGAAGGTAGAATTCTACGACACTGACGGGGCCCGACACTCGATCGCCATTGACGGTCCCGTAACGAGGGAGAAAGTGGGCAGAATATTGGATCTCGTCGAGTTGATGTCCGGAACCCCGCAATCATCTGCGACAACCCTGGGGCTCTCCCCGCGAAAATTCGACCGATTAACCAGCGCGATAGTATCCCAGCTGAAAGGCAGAAGCTTCAGCTCACGTGAAGCGAGAAAGGCGTTTGAAGCCACTTTCAGGGAAAAGATCCCATTGAGCACAGTATCCACGTATCTAATGAGACTAGCAGATAGGGGAGTTCTTGAGAGAGAACAGGAAAAGTTAGGTTTGGCGTACCGTGTCAAGCTTGATTTGCAGAAACAATCTCTTGCCCCTGATTCTTCCCTTCAGACCTCGTGAAACTCTGCTTGACACGTTCTACGGTGGAGTATCGAAACGGGATTCGAGTCTGGTCCCGCCGAACGTATCCCTCATCAAAGAGTTTCTTCATCAAACGAGCAGTATGCTCCCTGGAACGCCCTACAAACCTCCCTATCTCTGGTGCGGACTTAGGGCCCTCGTTGGCGAGAAGGGTAAGCACTTGAAGCTCGGTTGGCGTTGTTATCGAGTTCAAAGAGCCGGGCTGTACCATTGAAGGGTCAGTGAGAGCCGCAGGTTGATTCACGGGCACCTGTTGGTCGGATCTTACCAGCTCAGGCTCATCTTCAACCATTTCGTTCTTCGCCGGATCCAGCGTTGGAGGACGAGGGACTGCATCTGCGAGCTGTTTGATCCAACTTAGTGATTCGCCGAGACGCTCTTCCGTTCTCTGCAGACGCTCCAGCAATACAAGATCGGATAGCTTGGACTGATCGCCCGAAGCCCTGAGCCTTTCAACTTCAAAGACCAGGTTCTTCAAGCGTGATTCAAAAGAGCTGAGTTTGTCTGAAAAAGTGTCGAAGAAGAGCTTTGCAATATCCTGGTTCTCAATCGAGTTCTTGGCCGTTCTTTTCTCCTCTCGTTTCCCGACGCCAAACATCTTTGTGACATCACACCTGTCGAACGTGTGACGTCACGGTATGCTCAGCGAACCCATTTAACACTAACGATTGTGAGGTGGGACACCTCCATAGCTCTATCACAAGTGATGGAGACGTGACTCCCCCGTTGCATTATGACGTCAAGCACATGACGAGGCCGGTTACACTTACTCTTGCCCCTCGAACAAATTCTGCCCCACCCGCTTCGTAAGTGATAGATGTGATAGGTGTGATAATCTAATCACTCACGTGACGTCACATGTCACGATTTCTTCCGAAAAGTGCTTTGAAGGCTTGCTCGAGGTCCTCAATTATGGAGTCCACGGTTCTTTGATAGACTTCTGGTTCGTTCTGGGCGGATTCTCGGAGCTGAGAGGTCTGCCCCTTAAGACGTTCTGAGGCCTCCAAGAATGGAGCGATACTTGGCGACTCCGTCATCCCGCAGTAGCCGAGCAGAAGAACAGTGTGAATTGCTTCCACAACATTTTCCCTCGCTTGCTTTAGGGTTCTATTGAAGGATCCGCGGCTTATTCCCTTCTGATCTCGGCGTAATTGAGCCATATCATTCCTTGTTAGGCGTTTATTCGCCATATCATGACCCAACTGGTCTACGAGAAGCGTTTCGAACTGCGCTTTAGTGAGGTTGCTGCGTTGCAACAGCGCGAGTAGTATTCGATCTCGAAGGGTTTCGTCGATAACCGAGCGGGTTCCTTCGTGCCAATCCATTGGAGGGTACAGATTACCCATGGATACGGTTTTGTATCCATTGCTATTGAGTCTTGCTTGCCCACGCTCAACGACCGTGATAGTTACACCATGCTTATTCCACAATTTTGGCACCTTCAAATTGAATACACGCGGGTCCCACATGACCACGAACGCAAGAGCCGAGTCAGGCAACTTTGTAGTGGACATGGTCTGTGACGTCTGTCGGGTCGAGGGTTTTGAGGTTGAAAAGAATGCGCAGACTGGGGATTCGCGAAGCTATTTTGTAGACATTCTCGCATCCAGAAAAAAAGGCAAGAAAATCCAGAAAGTCGCATTTGAGTGCTGGGAAGGCACTAGTCAGGTCGATGGCCGAGAGGTTGAGAAGTTCGCGGCCCGCCTGAAGAGTCTAGGCATTCAGAGCGGAATCTACGTTTCCCCAAAAGGGTTCGCGGGGAACGCGGAGTTCATGGCTCGCAAGCTTGGCGTCGAGCTTTGGGATCTAGCCAAACTCAAGGAAAGAGTTGAGAGCATCAAGGCACCGGAGAGGCATAAGGTCCCTGGGACACTACCTGTCGCGAGGGCTGTCGCATCCCGTATCTTGGCTCATGGTCTGGTAAACGGTACGTTCCTAAAGCTCTCTTCCATGCCGAGGCTTGAGTTTCGACCGTATTTTTTTGCCAGCTTCCAGATTGATGATGGACGGAAAAAACTCGCCGTTGGAGTTCTCGTGTTTGACGGGGTTGATGGTCGCGCCTGCGACGCATTGCTCTTCGAGGGACATGTAGAAAACCTCCCGTCGACAGGGTTCTTTGTCGACTGCCTCGAGATAGAGCCATCAACAGGATCCATGCCGAAACTGCCTCCGGAACTCGAAATGAAGAACACTGTGACAGTTGCGCCTGCCGGGGTAACTGAGGAGATGATTCGAGCTAAGGCAAAGGAGGCGGTCAGCGGTCATGACGAAGCAACCGTAACCGGAGTTCAACTGCTGCATGTTCCGATTGTGACCGTGGAGATGCTTGCCGCGGGTAAGTCCTATCGCAAGATCATCCAGGCTGCTACTGGAAAGATGATCTGGGATGATACTCAGAAGTGTTCACTTTGCGACCTCAAGTCCAAGGCGATATGCGAAGTCTGTGGTGGGACAGTTTGCTCTGCGCATGAGAGAACTTGCAGTTCCTGCCGCAAGCACCTTTGCACAGACTGCGTTGTGACAAAGGGAATTGTCAACAAGATTCCGCTTTGCCCAACATGCAAGAACGCCTAGAAAGAACCAGATCTTCTCCCACCGAATGGCATAGAACCGCTGAGGCGCACCTAGTAACGACTAGGCAGACTTGCATCCATCCGGTATGAGGGTAGGAAACAGGCAGCTATCTTGGAACGTGATTTGCGGCTAGTGCCTCTTTCGCTAGCCTCTGTATAGTTTCCTCATGTCTACTGATGTGAGCCATCATGTCCAGCCGCAGTCTTTGCATTGCCGTTCGCGCCGCGTCTCGTGCAGCCTGCTCCATCAGAGGAGTGAGCCTCTCTTCCATCTTCTTCAGAAGAGCCTCTTCAAGCCGTACAACCTCTTCCTGTCTCAAAGTCTCCAGTCAACTCACCTCCTCCGAGAAGCCACTGTAGTCGACTCCATCTCGTCCATTAGCGGCTCAACTTTCACGGACTGACGTGCACACAACGCGCATTCCCAGACACGGTCACAAGTGAAGTTCTCGTAATTGCAACAACGTCTGCGGAAATAATCATTCAACTGGTTCTCTCTGGCGGCCTTTTTTCCAGTCATGCAAAACTCTCCCAATCCAAAATCCATGAATTATTCCGTTGACTGTCCACAGCAACCTCAACGGGACGACTAAAGCCTCCTGTAACCTAGTAGCTAGCCAGAGGGTTCGGAAAAGAACAGACCTCTAGCAAGAACTCCCGCAACCCGCAACGGTTCAGGGACTCGCGAAACGAACGCCGAGGTCTTCAGGATCAATCTAGCCTCTCGAGTTGAACATCCGAACCGTTCAAAGAACAATGGACCCTCGCCGATCATCGCCCTGACCCTTTGTATTGGGCCGAGTGACCTGATCAAGTCCCATCTCCGCTTCCAATCGGGAAAGTGTCGAGTCAGGGCGCGCTTCACAGCCCTGTTATCAGGCCGAGAACCGACAACCACGATTACTGGTGCTTTGCATAGTTTCTGGATCTTCCATGGGTCGATGAGATTGAACCCTCCGAATGTTACGCCGGACAGTAAGACAGGAGTATGCGTGGACCCTTTGAGGAGATGCTCAGCCTTTCTGGTTGCATCCAGTCCGTCCACTGTAATCCAGCCGGCTCTGAATTGGTGTAGATGAGGTCCTTTCAACCAGACGGCTAGGAGAGGAGCATACCTGATCGTGTCATCCGTTTCCGGTGGAAACGGGCCATCATCTATGCCAATGCATCTAGAGGCTGGTTTGGTGTTTGAGGACGCTTCGCGGAGCATAATTGAGGAGTCCTCGAACCATCTCGTCTTGGTTGAAGGACGCAGTTACTGACCGGGCTTCGACGCCTAGCCGGATCTTCTTTGTACGACCATACCTGCCAAAGCTTACTACGCGCGCGTTTAGGACGCCCATAATATCCAGCTCGTTGAGCAATCCACTGACTCTTCTCTGGGTGAGAGGTTCGACGGAGCCGGCAGCGCATATTTCTCGATATACCTCGTACACGTCACCTGTAACAGAACTCTCTTTCCTAGCATTCTCCAGTTGCATGACCGAGATTAGAAGGATTCTAGAGTGGAGGGGGAGGGATGACAGGGCTTCTGTGACGCGGTCATGCTCGACCTTCTGTTGTGCTTCACGGACATGATTCTCTAGGACGCGTAGCTCGCGTGATCTCTCAGCAATCTCAGCGGCCACCCTCAGCAGGTCAAGCGCGCGACGAGCGTCACCATGTTCTCCTGCGGCCAGGGCTGCACACAGGCGCAGGGCTCCTTGATCTAGGATTCCGGAGCGGAAGGCGAGCTCGGCTCGCTCTTTTAGAATGTCGAATAGTTCGTCTGATGAGTATGGTTTGAAGACGACCTCTTCCTCTCCAAGCGAGCTCAGGACTCTCGGGTCGAGGAAGTCTTTGAAGTGGAGATCGTTGGAGATTCCTATGAGCCCGATCCAGCCATCTGTCAGCTTCTCGTTTATCCTTGTCAGCTCATAGAGCAGGCTGTCGTCTTCGCTCCTCTTCACGAGCGCGTCTATCTCGTCGAGGACGACAAGGAAGGCGGAGCCACGTGACTGGAGCGCGCTTCTGAACCGGTCCAAGAGCTCGCCTACGGCGAGTCCGGTAAATGGAACCTCGCGGCCGAGAGACCTGCAGAGATCAGCGATTACCCTATAGTTTGTCCCGGCAAGTCGGCAATTGACGTAGCACGTGTCGAGAGCTCGCCCATGTTCGCGAGCCTTGCGTTGCAACCGGTCGAGGACAAATCTAGTGACTATTGTTTTTCCTGTTCCAGTCTTGCCGTAGGCGAACAGGTTCGACACGTGATCCTTTGTTAGGGCGGGAGCGAGTACAGATCCTAGCCGTTTGATCTGTTCTTCCCTGTGGGGAAGGGTCGCGGGCATGTAGTCGTGCCTGAGGAGATTTCTGTCGCGAAAGACTTCTCCTCCTGAAAGGACCCTTTCGAAGATGAGATCTAATCCTTGCTGTGACAAGTCCTGAATCGGTCCGGTTTTCTGCGAGCCGGCTTCCAGTGGAATTAAGGGTTCTTGTAGCATTTTTCCTATGGAATCAACGAGATTTCTAAACGTAGTGTTCCGAGTCTTCTCACCACTCGGACTCAGAGCGGTTACAGGGTTCTTCGTCGGTCAGGTCTTAGGGAGTGTTGCCTAATGCCTCGTGAACGTTGCGCTCTTTGCGCAGAAGTCACGAGTTCAGTTGACTTACTGCCTTACGAAGGAATCTGTTGGTATTGCTACCTTGATACCGCATCGAGTGAAGTTGCAAAGAGTCTTCGAGCGAAAGTCGAGAAAGTAATCTACGTCGGAGCGAGTCCGCAGCACCGACACGAAAAGATTGTCCACGAGTTACTGAGACGGAGAGCGAAGCGAGAGACGCTTTGGAGTGTTCCAAAGTGACCGCACACAGATTCCCGTCGGGACACGGGAACGTCAAAGTAGACGTGCAACAGTGGACTAAGGACAATCCCGTTCTCCAAGTTCTACTTACCAAGAAGAAGACAGGGACCGCTCGGAAGTATCTCGGAGCACTCCGCACATATTGGGCTGATGTCCTGAGCAGGAAGTTCGGAGCATTCTCGGATTGGGTTGATTCGGTCAAGAAGGCTCAGGGTGAACGAGACTTCGAGACTCAAACCGCCTGGGCTAAGGAAGTTGAAGAGTGGGTTCTTTCTCATTCTGAATGGGATTCTCGCACACGTCGGGGTTACGTTGCGGCTGTTCAATCGTTTCTCGAACTAAAGATAGGAAGACAGAACGCTCGCAACTACAAGTTCACTTACGAGACTGTCGAAGAGAAAGAGAACGGAGAGCCTGCCGAATCCGACACTACCACGGTAGATTACGACGAAATTCGGCAACTCGTGAACTCTACCAAGAGCAAACGAGACAAAGCACTCGTTCTGACAATTCTGTCAGGACTTGGAGCAGGTGAATTCCTCGACCTAAATCGGAAGTGGTTCAGTATCTACGAAGTTCTCAAGTCTCGGACACCTGAGATTCGTTGGAAAGAGGAAATCGAGCCTGTCAGAATTCCGAAAGGAGACAAGAACAGTTACCTGATTCGAAAGAAGCGCAATGTCAAATTCTACACTATGCTTGTGGACGACCAAATCGACGCTCTCGCTGACCTGTTAGAAGAGCGAGAGAGCCAACTCGGAAGACCGCTTACGAAAGACGATTCGCTCTTTGTCACTACACGAGGCAAGCCCATGAGTGACCACAGAGCACAGGAACAGATTCGTGACTTGCGGAAAGAGTCAGGAATCGAGAATCCTGAGAGATTACGGATTCACGAAATGGGAAGAGACACACTTCAAACGTTGCTCGGAAATCTCGAACTGAAAGAGAGAGAAAGAAACTATGGAGAGTTCTGTCTCGGTCACACTGTAGACCCTCTCAAGTATGACAAGTCTCCGTGGACTGCCGACGGAGAGAACGGTATCCGAGAACTATTCCGAAAACTTCGACCGAGACTGAATCTGATTACGAAGCGTGGTGAACCGAAAGTCGAAGTTGTGAAAGAAGTTGTAGACCCTATCGCAAGAAAACAGAACGAGTTACTGCTTACGATTCTTGAAGCGAACGGACTGCTGACACCTGAACTACTGAAAAGTTTGGCTCGCACAGGAATGAAAGGGAAGATTGCTGAACTAACGAGGCAAGAAATCGACAAACTACTCGAAGACAAGTCCGACAATTCGGAAAGCGAGGAACAATGACAGCACAGATTGCTAAAGTTGCAACTCAGGAAGACCTTCAAGCTGTTCAGCCGATAGAAGAAGTTCTCGACCTTCGAACTCAGGCTATCTTAGCAGAACTCAAGAAGAAACTTCGAAAAGGAGCGGTCGATTACGAGACAGAGAAAGCAAAGATTCTGGCTCTCATCACAAGATACCGAGAACTCCAGAAGAAACTTGTGGCATTTCGAACTTCTCCCAAGACAATTGTTCCAGCACTTGAGTTCTGGGAGTTCGTTCAACTCGAAGAGTTAGCCTATCTCTTTCGCAACGTCGAGAAACAGAGCGCATGGGTTTCTGGTTTGTATCTCGGAAGAGAAGGAACCCATGACGTTAGTCCGAAGGACTTCACCCGTGACCCATTCAAAAGCTTCAACCCTCTGCAGGGAAAGTGGGACAAACACAATCGCTTTTGGAATCGCTTCAAGTATTGGAATGAACTCTTCGAAGTCGAAGGTTGGAATGGTGTCAGCAATCCGAAGTTGTTCTTCGAAGAAGTTGGGAAGAAACGTCTCGCTGACCCTGTATTTTGGAAACTTCAAGTCGTTGCGAAACAAGAATACGAGAAGTGGAAAGCTTACCGACGAGAGCAGTGGAAGAAACGATATCATAGACACCACAAGAAAATCGTAACAGTATCATGGTTCGGTAACTTCTGGTTTCTGATTGAGAACGGAAGACCTCGTGGTCCAGGTAGAACGAAAGGTTCGAGAGACAGTTATCCAAGAATTCGGAATCCGTATGCGGGAGAGAGCGGAGAGAGACGCTACCAAGACAAAGATAGAGAGATAGAAGTTCCGCAAATCGAAGAGCAATGCGCTAACTGTAAGAAGTTTGCGGAGTTGAAGAACGGTTACAATTATTACACAGGAACGCCTTTGAAACTTTGCGAAGAGTGTCTCGAATCTGATTCACGCTTTCGACGCGGGAATCCGACACTTTACTGTAAGTTCGAGTATCTTGGTTGCGATTTCACAACTAAGAACAAAGAAGTCCTGGAGCGTCACGAGAAGACGCACGACCTCTCTGACCGTGCAAGACGTTACAGAGAAGGCGAAGATGTCGAGGAGTCAGACGAAGAGTAAGTTCAGACCGAGAAATAAGAGTCAGTGCGAGGGAGAACCAATCGTAGTAAAGTCAGTCAAATCTTTAGCTGTCAAACCTTCATTGTCTCTTCCCAGAAATCTCTAAAGAAACAAAGTCCGAAGTCTTCACGGATTCCAAAGTTTTTACAAGACAAGTTGACACAAGTGCTTGCTATCTCGATACCCTTGTTAGAGCAGTGAAGAAGAGGCTCATCACAAACAGAGCAGTGATAACAGCTTGAACGGTCACATTGTTGATAGTGTTTTGGTTGAGAATCTCGTTGCAAACTTTAGATTTTTCCTGTAACGCAAATGATGATTGCAAGCGCAACAAAGTAGACTGAGACAGCAAACTGAAACATTCGTTGCCGACGCTCCAACCGTTTGAGTCGTTGATAGTCGATTCGTGGAAGCGTAGAAAAGTGTTCAAAGTAACCACGTTCGTCTTCACACCAAAAGACAGGAAGTGTGTAAATCCCTAAGTGGTCCAAGTCTTCGGACTTTGAAGCAAGATAGTCTCGCACTTCAGCATTAAGCCACTCAACGAGATTGCAGTCAGTTGGATTCATCTTAACTAAGCGTTTTGCCGAAATATTTCAGGTCGAACTCTTGCTTTCGTGCTTCAAGTTCTGCTTCTGAAGAGTGCGAAGACACGTGTTGTTGAATCTTCGAGTAGTCCTTACCAAGGAATTCAATCACAACGGAACAACGAGGACATTCCCACGTGTTCATCTTCTGAACCTACAACCAGGTGGACGACAACTATAGCAGGCATTATGTCCGTCACTGCAAAGATTTCGTTGGTGTGGAGCATTGCAAACAGAACAAATTCCCATGTGGGTGTGCTCTGAATCTCCCGTCGAAGAAGTTGAATACGTCATTAGTTCTTGCGCTCGTGCGTAATCTGCTTCGGCTTGCATTCTGCCCGATTTGTAGTCGGACATACATTCTCGACAGCAAAGATGTCCCGAAACAGTGTAGTGTGAACCAGATTTATTTTGCTCGCACACTTCACAGAAGAAAAAATCGGAGTAGGAAGAAGCAGAACTTTCTGTAGGAGCATCAACTTTTTCCTGTCTCGAAGCACCACGGTCTAAATCACTCCCGAGTGGATTTGGAAAGGGTTTCTTAGTTCGACGATTAGTTCGCCAAGTAGTTTCTTTCTTGAATGGACTGCTCATTTCTGCTCTCCCAAAGAGTCATTCCACTTCGCTGATTGGCACTGAGGACACTTCTTCGGAGTTGCAACGCGAGAACGCCATTCGTTACCACACTTCACACATTTCAGAAGAGTTTTCTGTGGATTAGAAACCGCTTTAGGCTCGGGAGTTTCAGGTGCTTCGAACTTCAATGCTCCGAGACGGAGCAGTTCAGTATAGATAACGTCGAGTCCTTTCTTGCTGTAAGGAATTAGAAACGTTGCAGAGTTCCAGCGTGACATGAACTTCATGACGTTAGTAGAAGATTCACCAGGAAGTTCGACTTTCTTCTCCGCACACCAGTCCAAGAACTTCTTCGTTAGTCCTGGAGCATCAGATTCAGGAATTGTAGGGTCGAGAGCCAAGATAATTTTCTGTTTCGTATCGTAGCCAGTCCGCAAGAAGTCGAGTTTGAACATTGAAGCGTAGGTGATTGCGTCACGATAGTTTTCTTCACCCCGCAAGAAGTCGTTCTCGAACGCTTCAGGGTCACGCCACAAGTAAGCCATAGGACAATCGTTAATGTCACAAAGATGTCGAGGCAGAATTACGAACGAATCGTTGGCTCTGATTAGCGAATCGACGCCTTTTCTCGGTTGTGCGGAGTAGTAAAGTGCTCGACAACCAGATTTTCTCGCATCTCCTGCAAGACGCACAACCCACAAGTTGAAGTTTGATTTGCTTGCACGAGAGTTCACCGACTTGTCGAGTTCGTCAATTCCTACAACGAAGACTTCACCACGTTCGAAAGCAAGTTCCATTCGCTCCATGATTACTCGAATGTCACCGCTCTGAAACACTTCGACACCTTTGGGTGGATTGAAGAGTTTGAGATTTGTTATGATGAGGTTTGCTCCGTATGCGATGCAAGCCGCATAGATTTCTCCAACCATGAACAGAGTTTTTCCTCGACCACTCGGACCGAAAAAGCGACCGAACCTGATTTGCAGGTCAACGTTCTTGGTAAGGTCAAGTGGTTCGTCCATCTCGACTTCGAGTTCGATTTCAGGTTCGAGTTCTGACATCAGATTCCGAAAATCGGTAGATTGAACAGAGTTTCCTCCCCCGCCATGATTCTTCTTGCGTCAATGTTCCTCATCTCTGTCTTCACACGATTGTAAATTAACGAAGCACGAATCTCGTTTTCCATGTCAAGACCTTCCATGTTCTGCTCGAAGACGCCTGTCTCCAAGTCAGAAATGATTACCATGCATGCAAGTTCCGTGTATTCTGCAAGAACTTCACCGAATGCCTGTCTCCACTCCTCGTCGCCCGCATAGAGCCACTGAAAAGCCCAATTGTGCGAGTATCGGATGGTCCATTCCCGACGACCGAAGTAATCCCGAAAACCGTAGAAGAAATAGGTCCAGTCAGACCTTTTGTCCCTTTTTTGAGCGAGAACGAGTGACATCATTTCCAATTTCTCTTCAGGTTTCAACCAATCAGGATTCGCATTCGCAATATCACTCAAGAGACCCAACTTTTTCTTTCTGAATTGCCTTTTCTGTTTCGGTGTCCACCAGTCAGAAGGTCGCATTGGTCGAAAACCAAGACTTTGCATCTCTTCGAAGACACCACGAAAAATCATGTGACTCCAAAAAGCTGCCGCGTCCCAACCAACCATCAATCGAATCCAATCCTCAACGTTTCTGTAGAACCAGATTGCAACTCGTGATTGGTCCATTTCGTAAGTTGTCTGACTGAAACCGAGCGAAGAATTTTCTTTGGCTTTCTCTATCTGTCGATAGTAGTGCTCAATCATGTTCTCAAGATTTTCTTTCGCACGTTTGACAAGATTCGACCGGTCGATTGCTTTAGCAATGCGATAATCTGGATTGAACTGTTCCCGTATCGAGACTTCTTCTTCATTTTCGTCTTTTTCAGGAAAGATAGAAAGACTCAATCACTCAAACCTACGAGAGTTTGCTGTGTTGGATTGTCTCGTAGGAAACTGAACGCTTTGTGAAGTGTTCTTCGAAGAGCCACAGAATCACCGACATATCGGGGATAGTCTTCGAAACGCTCCTGCGGTAGCACTCCGCTATCTGGATAGTGCTCAGAATATAACGCTCCATTTCTCGAATCGTTGGTTCCGTTGCCACCATCATACCAAAACTTCGTGCCAGAGCGTCGAGCATTCAGAAGCATAGATTTTCCCCATTCGACATCAAACGGTCGATAATTGTGTCTCGGTTCTGTTTCACCACCAAGACAAATGAAAGAGATACCACTCAAGTCTACTTCACCTAAATCTTCGAGTAGTGGTTCGAAAGAAATCCAACGAACCTTAGCATCTATCTTCTTGAGTATTGGAAGACGGAACAAGTCTTTCTTTCTGCATATTGATGTTCCAACCCAAACGTTCCCTGGAACTTTGTGCTTTGAAAAATAGAGCCACATCATTCCAGTGCGCTTCGTGCAAAGCATAAACTGGAAAAATGGTCTATCCTTCAAATATCCGAACCAACGATTTCGCTGTTCATCAGAAACGAATTCTGCAAAAGTATCGCTTAGTCCATTGACAAAGTGAACCGAGTTGTCGGGCTGAGAATCACAATCACTTAGTCGCAACTCTTCATTGAACTCTATGAATTTCCCGTCGAAAGCTGTGGTGGCTCCGACTTCATGCATTTGGTCTTTGTAGTGCTCCCAAAATCGAGAGATGTAGCAGTGCTTACAACCACCTTCAGCGTCAACTTTTCGACAACCATAGATGAAGTTCAGATTGTTGTCGGTGTAAGAACCGTTGTTAGTTGGGAGTCTTGGAGCCATATCCTACACTCGCTCTCGCCCTAAAGTTTCAAGCACTTTGTCAATCAGAATCTTGCGAACACAACGACTCGCGGGCAGTGTTTGAGCAACAACTTTGCCGATTTGCGAGCGAGAACTAAGCGGCGTGCCTTTCTCCCGAGCAATCTGCATAACCTTTTCGAACCAACCCAAAGGAAGCTCTGAAGTTGACATTAGCGCAACACTAATCTCAGAAATTCATTTACCGACATCAAGTCCGCTGTGTAGTTGTAGAAGCGTCGAGCGACTAAGACGTGTCTATGGTCAGAATTCGGTGACTGATTACAGTAAGAAATTTGTGACGTGTGCTTTCTGACATGTTGACCTTTCCAACCATTGAATTTACAAGTAATAGAAGGTGGAATGAGAACGTAGGTCAAGTTGTCGAGGTCTTTGAAAATTCCATGCAAAGCCAACTGGTCAGTAAGACCGAGCGCAATCAATTTCTTCCGAAGTCGAAGACCGAAGCGCAAATCGTCTCGGTCAATTTCGCCCCAGAGCCATTTTCCCTTCTTATCCTTCACTAAGTCCGCACAGCGCACGGCGTAGATTGCGTCATAGAATCGTTTCTCAAGTGGTCCCGAGAAAACGGCACAGAACCCTTTGGGAGTTCTCCATGACAAAGTTCGCTTCAGAATTCTACGCATTCGACGGTTAGGTCGAAGAGTATCAATATCCGCGAAGATGTGACGCATACCGTCATAGTTAGCCGCAATGTTGCTTCCGTCGGCAAAAGACTCCCACACGGGAGCGTCCCGATAGTCTTCTTTGCTTAGAGGAACAATCGTTATCAGATTAAACCGAAATGGTTTGTAAATGCGTTTCCAAGAAGTTACGTCTCTCAAAATCTACTTTTTCGGAGAACCTCGTGTTGAACTTTGGGCTACACGAGCCGATTCCGATTCTCTCTCCAACCTATCAATAGTGTCTTGCTCTTTCCGAGTCATAGGAAAAAGTCGTCTAAACCTACCCGAGCGAGAGTCACGATACACAACTTGTCCCGTCTTCTTGAGAGTTGTTTTCTTAACGGCAAGTTCTCGCTCAAGCGTCAGGTTGACATCTCTGACGATTTCATCCCTCTGCTCGTCAGACAGAGTGTATACAGTATGCTCCCGAAGCTCTTTCAACGCTTTATGACTTGTCCAACCACCGTGCTCACGACCCCAATCGTGAATCTTATCGAAAACGGAGTCAACAGAAGAATCCTCGTATGGACCCGCGGATGGTCTGAAATACTCGTGCGCTTCTTCAAGTGACCAACCGTCAAGTTCTCGCTGTCTCGATTCCCGTGTATGATAGATTCTCGAAAACTTTGAGCCACCTACAACACCCGTCATTCCTCGAACCCCTTCTCCGCTTCTCTGATTCTTTCCTCAAGAGTCAGAATATCTTCGTGCTTCTCTGAGACAATCTTGGTCTTAGTCATTACCGAACTGACGTAACCAAGAACAATGTCTTCGCCGACAAATTGCAGATAGAAGTCAGAATCACAGCGTGGACACTTGAAACCCAATGGAATCTCCGTGATTCGAGCACAATTCTTCGTAAAGTTGTAACGCTTGCAAATTGGACACTTGAAAGAAACGTAACGCCCTTTCTTGAAATGATACTTCTTCCTCAGTGCTTTTTCCTCGGGAGTTTCGTTGGGAAGTCCAATAGTATCTCCAAATGTCATTGCCCTACTCCCACTCCCGCATCATCTCTGCCTTTCATCTCAACAATCTGCAAGTCAGAAGTAGAATCCTCTTCAACTTCGTCGGCTGATTCGAGAACGGTAGACTTCTTTTCTACGCTCTCGTTCTCTTTCGGTCTTCTCCAAAGTGGTTTCTTCGCCTTAGCAATCAAGCCACATACATTCGTGTCGAGATAACCGAGAACAGCGTAAGCACGAACCATGTCCTCGAACATTCTCGGATTCTGAATCTCTCCGTAGAGAGTCTTGTAGATGTCAAAGATTCGCTGACTCTCTTCCTTCGAAATGTGCACTTCAGACTCCTTCGGAGTCACAATTGGAATAGTAACGTCGGATTCTTTCTCAGCGAATCCAAGAATCGAATCAGATTCTTCGTTAGTGACCTCGTAACGCATGATTAGACAACGGTCACCGAGTGCTTGACCACGCTTCGAGCGAGTAATAAATTGCGGAGAGTCCATTGTTGCGATAATGAAGACGCTCTTCGACAGAATCTCAATCTTTCCCTTCTTGACACGGAAGTAAGTCCCAAGTTGACCATGTGAATTCTTCTTCTGTAGAACTTCGTAAGCGGTTTGTCGAGAGAAAGGCTCCCACTCCATCACTTTGAGAAAGCCTTGAGATAGTTGTCCGTGTTCGTCGGGTTGGTATTCGTCAATCAAAGCAACACGTCGATTCGCTTCCCAGAAGAACGGAGTCGTAGCGGTCTTCGTTTCCTTTTGAACTGCTCCAATCGCTCCCGCAAACGTCAAGTCTTCTACACGAGCACAGTTAGAAGAATTGATTGCATCTTCGACTGCCTTCAGCATTGACGATTTGAAGTTGTGAATCGGTGAAGTTAGAATGCCGTTAAGTGACGCACGTTTCAAGACGTGAATTTGTCCACGACTGTCAACGTAAGTAATTGCAGTTAGCAATCTCGAACCAATAATTATTCCGAGCAAACGTTTGACCTCTTCAAACGTCAATGGTTGGTAGAACTTCTTGTAACCCGACAACGGTCGCTCTGACCAGTTCGGTCGATTATCTCTTAGCGGCATCAGCTAACTACTCCTTCTTCGGGAGATTGTGCCAAGATTTTCGCAACAACTTCCCGTTCTCTCGAATCAACTCCGTAGAGTTGCAATTGTGAACGGAGACACTTGATGTTGTCCAATTGGTGACGTGAAAGATTGTTCTGAAGTGAAGAATTGCCCCTAAGAATCAGAATGCCACAGAAATTACACATGATAGCCTTTCTTGAGTCGAGGAGTTGCTGAATCTCTTCAACGGAGTAAGTTCTGTAACCGTTCTTCGTAGCCTTCAGATTGTATTCGTCCACAGTGTCTTCCATTGTCATTGCTCTACAACCCAATAATCAGAGCGTGAGCGAATTATAGCAGATTGACCTCTAATCCGCTATTGTTCACTAATCGTTCCCTGAGGACTAAGTCGAACCTTCTTTCCGTTCGAGACTCCGACTCTCACGAAACCTCGCTACAAAAAGTGAAATCGCGAGCGTGAACGGTGATTCTTGCGAGCGTGAACTACTCTCAATTTGTAGGGCAGTCGGAGACATTTATCCTTCAATCTGGCGACCAATCGACGAATAGACACCCATTGTGAAGGAATAATTCGAAAAAGACCCCTACTCTCATGGACCATAGAATGCGGTATCATTTTCGCGTGTGTCACTGCAAGTACTACTGCATACGGAGAGCTTACCACGTCTACCTGACTAATTGGCTACTCCGAGAATGGAAAATCGACAAATCCAGAACGTCGGTCGCACAATTGAACGAATTACTGAGAATTTCGTGTGTGTGTGTGTCGATAATCGGGTTCGTGTAGAGGAATGATTAGGTAGGTTGTACGTTTGCACTTGTCCTACTCCATAGGAGCGCTCGTAACAATCACTACTACAACACATAGAACACTCCCCCAACACACACACGGTAAGACTTTGATTCTCAGTAGTTCAACAAGTCGAAAAGGATACCGAGTTACAGAGTGCTCGGAATCGGTGTAATTTTCGGTTGGCGACCTATGTCTATTGTGCTACCGAAGAGGAAGTCAGGCAGGCTCGGAGAGAGGCAGAGGAAATTCACCAACTCGATACTGATGACACTTCAGTCGAAAGAAGCACTGAGAGACAGCAAATCGAACGAAAATTCAAAGGATTCTTGGGAGAGTTAGTTTTGAGCAGAGTCAACAAGTGGAAGCGTAATCGACCTCACGTCTTACTGTTCGACGCTGAAGACCCAGAAGACGGCAGGAAGATAGATGTCAAAGTTCGGAGCAAGTGGTTCACCGAGGAGATACCCGTCAAGCCAAATTCTGACTTGGCAGTGTTGCTACGCTACTTCAAGAACGAAGGGCAACACCCACATTGGAACGCGACCGGACAACGGTGCAACGAGATAGGACATCACTGTTTCCAAGTCGTCAAGTCCTTCGAGCGGTCCTACCTTCAGAGAGGGGTTGGAAAATCTTCATCACAGAGGAATACTGGCAGGCACAACTCGAAGACAGGCTGATTAAGGACAAGCCTCGATAATCGAGCGTCGACCCTCGAAGCTGTAACTTGGACCTACAACCGTAGGTTTCCGGCATGCCTATATTCGAGTCTGGACACTCTATTATCGAGGATGGAAGATTGAAGTCTAAAGCTCAACTTCAGGCAGAACTGAAGGAACTGCAGGAAGAACTCGAACGACAGAAGCTTGAGAGACAGGTCAAAGACCTTCGTAGACAGGTCAAGCCTTCGAAGCTAACCAAAGTAGCGCATGGACTTGTCTTCGTCGGAAGCGGAATCGTTGCAAGCTTCAGAGCGTTCGATGACGGACTGAAGTGGCTCGAACAAGAAGCGGACATGTAGAATGTCGTCAACCGAGAAGCTTGTTGCAATTGGAGCGAGTTCAGTCTTAGCTCTGAATGCATTCATGCTTCTACTTGACGAACGGTTCGCAATATTCCCGTTTGTTTTCGGATTCGACATTCGCTACGTCTTGACGTTTGTAATCGTTGGAATTGGAGCGGTCGCTTCAGTAGTCAAGAAGATGTTCAAGAAATGATTGGTCTATTCTGGCAGATTCTTATTGCGGTTCTGAGTGTAGACGTTGTTTTGTTCCTTCTTCGAGAAAGGATTGCTCGCTTCTTTGCGTCACACGGATTCTTTCTCAGTCATTCGGAGTCACTACCCGACTTCTCTGAGTTGGACAAGTGGAGGAAGTGAATTGAGACATGAAGCTTTTCATCAAAGAGACAGAGATTATCCGTGTCCTAGAAACCTTCAACGGTGACTTGTATTTTATTAGTGAATCGAACGGTGACGAAATCTTCTGTTACGCGAGACTCTATTCAATGCCTGAGTTTGCAGAGTGGGGATACAACTCGTTGAAACATCTTCAGAGCAATTATGGTCGAGACAAAATCTGGGACGTGTCGAAACAGAACTGGTCAAACCTTCTGACTTACAACGTTGAAGGCTTGAGGCTCGATGGAACATGAACCTTTTATCTTCGATAATCGACAGTCGATTTGGCGAATCCTTTGAAAGTCGGACAGAAGGAAATCACGGTAACACAGTTCTCCACAAAGTGTCCTCAGTGCGGAAAGGAGCTAACCGCTCTCTCAGAGAAGAAGTTGGCTTACAGCCTGAAACTGCACAAGAAACTGAGTCACGGTGAAACGTAATGCCCCAGATTCCACCGCACTGTTTCTACTGCAAGGCTGTCGGTTACTTAGTTCAGGTTGACTCGTGGACCGAAGACGAATTGCCGATACTCGTTTGTCGGTTGTGTTTGAGAGTCGGAATCGCAAATGGTAATATTGAACAGTTCAAGCAGAGAGCAGTCGAGGCTTGAGCGCCGAGAGTTAAATCATCTCTTCTCCCTTTCTCTGCTTCTCTCGTCCAAGTATCTTCGATAGTTATGCCAAGTGTCTTCAAACATCATTTCCATTGTTTTCAAGAAGGATGTCTTGGTAATCAGTTTGTGATGCCACTCGCAGAGATATAGAACGGTGTCCTTCTCACCTGCTTTCAAATAATCAGTGTAAAGCATATGATGTGGTGTTGCTTTTCTATCGCAAGAAGCGACTTGACAAGTCTTCTGAACTATGCTCAATTGTGGGTCGTTTTATCCTCTACCTTTTTTTCTAAGGCTTCCGGTCGTTTGAATTAGCTACCCACTCGTTTCTTCGCTACTTTCTTAGGAATCCATCTCAGCCAGTGTCCGCAGCTGGAGCAGTATTCCCCTTTGTGCGGACCACTCGTTCGTATCTCTATGGCGGCGCGCTGACCACAGAACCTACACTTTGCTGCCATCTAACCTGGAACTCTTGTTTAGCGGAACCTCGACTCGAATATTGTATTGAAAATCGTGTTATCATCTAAAGGTGGAAACAACTTCTCCGGTCTGTCGGGCAAACGACCCTCAAGAAGAATCTGCTTCCAATCCTTCTGCTTCGTAGACTCAATCGCTTGAATGATGTTCTTGTCGTGTTTCTCAATCCAAATTTGGTGGTCGCGGACCACCCCAAACATTCTGCGAACTGCCTTCCAATCCTCTTCCTTGAACTCTGCCCAGAGAGGTCTCTCGTCACCCCATTCCCTAGTAAGGTACCTGTTACGCGTCTTGAGCAGTCGTATGACCGCCATCTTGAACTGAGTTAGCCACACTATCATCGCAGCCTGGCGGCATATCCGATATGCGGCTAAATGGTTATTTTCAATAAGGTTCGGGTCGCTTGACAGTTGCTCTTCGATTCGATAGACGCCTTTCTCAAACTTGTATCGGTTTTCAAGAATCTCCTCAACGAATATGTCCATAAGAGTCGAAAGATTTCTTCGTTCGAGCTCCCGGTAATCGGAGCTTACGCTGAGGGGCTCTTCCGCTGATTGAAGGTAGAGAAATCGAAGGAACGTTTTCTCAAGGGTATCGTACGAAATCGGGAACTTGCGCGACCGGGCGCTGATTGTCTCGACGTAATTTAGAATCTTGTGTCTCTGCCCTCCGCTGAAGAGGGCCGCGTACTTAACGAAATTCTTGAGGTAGTCCCTGTAATCTTCTCCCGTTTCTGTTCTGAACAGGAATCTTTCTTCGCTGTCCGTTGGGGTGGCAGATGACTTGAAGGCGTCGAAGCCAAGTTTGAAGATATCATGACCAACCTTATCTCTTATCATGTCTGGAAAATGAATCTGTGCCACAATTGTGTGCGCCCTGAAATTCGCCGCTTTCAGCTTGTCAAGTGCGGCGTTAACAAAAACGCGGACAAAGAGGCGTTCCTTCCGGTTGAATAGTTGGGCCGCTGCTTTGTGTTGCCCGTCGAATAGCAGAACACGTCCTCTCCCTTCCGGGAAGTTAAATTCCATATGACCTAAACTTGGCTGTAACTGAGGGTATCCATCGTAGAACTCCTCAATCATTGGCTCCAAGTCTACCAGAGACCTGGGATTGATGGAGGAATCATGATACAGAAGTTGAAAAGGTATCAAGCCGGTGAAAAAAGTGAACCCATGGTCGCCGTTTTCGGTGTAAAGCTTGAAGCTCTCGGTTACTGAGATGCCGTCCTTGCCTCGATAGGATAGTTTGATGGCACTATCATCTATCCTTGCCACAACCTCTTGTCTCTGGGGTTGCAGCTTTTCCAAAGCATCGCCGACGGTGAAATCCTTGTTAACGTTAACGTAGGCGTCTTTTAGCAACCTGAAATCGTAGATGTATTGCATTAACTGGAGGTCCCGGGCTCCCTTCGACCTGTTGCAAGATTCATGAGTTAGGCCCCAGTTTTGTTCCTCGTCGGGACCCACTCCGAGCTTCTTGATGTGGTCGATATCGACCTTGTCTATCGTCAGGTTGATTTCTCTACCGCAGATGTAGCATTTTTGGCCTTGCCTCGTGTGCAGTCTTCGGATTAGTTCTCTTTTTTCGCCCTCGGCTAAAGAATCCAGTTTACTTTCGAGACGAGGCATGATAGAGTGCGTGCCTTCGTGTCCCTATTCAGATTTTCCCCTTGCGACTTGTCCAGAGAAGCAACAGTCCCTAGAAAAAGGATTACCTGTTGAGGATTTATCCTGGTCGCGCCTCGATTGAGTGAACCAGTATTGAGCATGACAAAGGTTCCAGGACCTGTGGATGAGGCAATAGGCCGTAGGCTTGTTTTGACGAAACAAGTCTTCTACAACGCGGTCTCATTATCGAGGGATGTCACTGACATCAGCCGAATACTAGCCATCCTTCAGTTGGACTTCAGCGTCGAAACTCTTCTGAAATAGTTGTATCTGCATTAGGACCCGCAACTCGCTATCCAAGCCCGCAAAGAGGATACACCTACAAAATTCCCCAACTCGACGCCCAGAAATACGACCAAAGGATGGACTTTCCGCGACTTTTCGATGAGGTAGTTGCTCTATACAGAGACCCCGACAAGGGCATCTCGAAGGACGGCCCACCGTTACGAACAGAGGTGCAGAACCTTCACGACCTAAGGAACGACGTGCAGCATCAAGGAACTACACCTTCGGCCGAAGACGTGAGCAAGATGACAATTCAAGCTGAAAGCTTCGTGAGAGCCGTAATTGGGGACGTTTTTGCTAAGGATTTGGACGAAATTCTCCTAAGCGATATGATTCCTCATAAGGAAATGAAGGCTTTCATCCGAGAGGCTGAGCAGAGCCTTGCATCCGGCAAATACGAGGAAAGTTGCATCGCGTCAGCAAAGGCCTTTCGGACTTTAATCCTCCTAGAGGAGAGAATTGAATTTGAGAAGGGAGGCGGCTACGACAAGTTCCCGTCAAGATTTAACGTGGATGAATTGGACAGGTTGGTAAGACGAATCGAAAACCTTGAGGACCAAGTCTTGGTATTCTCCATCGGAGCGGATTACAGGAGATATCTGAGATTCAAAGAGAAAACACCGACGATTGTTATCACAGCAGGTGGCACCTACAACGTTCATGGAAGAGAAAACTGGAATCCCTCAAAGGAGGATGCCATTGAAGTGTTGGATTTTGTCTTTTCAACCGCTATGAGATGGCTGTCGACAACTCCAAAGCTTCCAGAGATTCCGGAATTTACCTGAGGCCCACTGTTTCAAAGCGCCAAGATGGTCAAGCAAAGCTATCTTCCTATTCCTTTTGATTAGCTTCCAAACGAATTCCCAACTGCCGAAGTGCTTCTCTTATCTTGCTAGAATATTCCTCCTCCGAAAGTGAACCATCTTTTGCTCTGAGTTCCAAGTCCAGAGTTTGGAACTTGCTTTGAAGGTAGTTCATTACACCCATGACTTGAGAAACCTTCCCTCGTGGTATTCTGAATCTTAAATCAACATCCTTCATGATACGTCCGATTGCAGGCGAAGAAACGCCAGTCTGGTCAGTGCCTCCAAGAGTGTCAATAGTCCCTTCGACCGTGGGAGCTGAGGGCTCTATGCCTGCGCCATCTCTTTGCGCAGTGCAAACGATGTCTCTGATTAGTGACTCGGTTTCCCCAAAAGATATGACCGGGTCTTCTTTGAAGAACTGGCAGACCAGATTCCCACTCTCTTTTACTTCTCCTAATCCAAAGAGTCCCTGGTTCACGCCTTGCCGAATACTATCTTCAAGGACCCCAGAGTTGACCACCCGCCTTTCTCCAGGCGTCTTAGACATGGCATCCCTCAACTGACGCAGATTTACGAAGTCTCGTTCCTTCAGGTATTTTTCCTTGATGATAACCGGGGCGATTTTCTCAAGTAACTCTCCCTCTGCCAGCAGCTGCTCGTAGACTTCCTCATCGATTTTCTTGTTCTCACCATAAGTAGGGATTCCAATGTCAATTTCCTTCACTCCGTCCTTAGCCGGTGCGTAAACTAGACGGTAGGTTCGCCCCACAGCATCCTTCAGGTTTTCGTTCAGCCTTTCCAGGTTTTTCCTAATCTCTTTTCTCTGGTCATCAGTGAGTCTAAGAGTCGTGTCTGCTGAGATTTGGTCGTACGCAATTTTTCGTTTAACCAACTCTTGGAACGATGCTTTCTCGGCTTCAGAAGGACAGAGAAAGAAAACTGTGTTCTTGTGAATTCTTGGAGAGTCTCCCTTAGTTTCAAGGATTCTCTGCATGAAAGCAAGGTCCTTGTCACGAGCTATTACCAACTTCAGCTCTTCTGTGTCCGGAATGTCCTTCGGTTTGTCGGGCCATGGCCAGACCTTGAGCTTTCTTCCGTCAATCTGCTCCCCAATCAGATGTCTTTCTGCATCAATGGCTTCTGCAGGCTTGATGTTCTCCATCTTGGTGAGCAGTATGCGATTCAGGTTGGGTTGGTTGGAGAAGAAGTATTTGTCATTCAGGCTCTGAAGAAAGAAGAGCTTACCCTTTAGCTGCTCAAGGGCTTCAGTCACCACGCTGGATGGATTCTCGGTGGTAGTCGCTTCCCGTTTGATTTCGCCAATGTGTGCTCCTTTCTCCGGGCCCCCAGAGAATGAGTAGAGGAAAGTCGTTGTTGCTGCTCTTGTTCCGAGTGTTAGACCCTGGAAGGACGTTCCGATGGTTCTGTCGATGACTTTGGAGCCTGAGTCCTTGTTCGTTATGTCTTTGGCGATTACGCTGTCGAACTCTGCACCTATGTGTTTTATCAGTTCTCGCTTGGTCTCCTCATTATTGAGGTCGAAATCTGCCAATGAAATGTAGGGCCTCCCACTCATCTTCAACGAGTAGATTACGAGCGAGAGGAGTCTGAGGACGCCCCTAGTCCTCTGAAATGTTGGATAGCTTCCCCAGCGATGATACAACACCTCCACTACCTCCGGCATGAATGGGAAGGATTCAAGGAAGCTTTCCCTATACTCGGACGGCTCTTTGCCAGCCGGGAGTACGCTTTCTTTCTCCGCATAATCCACAAATTCTGAGACAGTTGTCCTGGCTTTTGCCTCGTTAACCTCGGAAAATAATCTTCTTCGAATAACCTTGTTTATCTCGTTCTCTTGAACCGGTGTGTATATTTTCTCAACTCGACCCGCGACCTTCTGAAGTTGCTGGAAGAGTCGCTCGGCCTTTTCGTCATAGTGTTCCAGCAGACTGGAAGGCAGCGTTATGACCACACAGACCTTGTCAAGAGTGCCCGCGACCTCGGTTAATTCTTGCATGAACGCAATAGTTTGAGCTCCCAACGTAGTGTCTTTGACAGCAACCCCAGCAGCCTTCGTGGTGTATTCTAGGACCTCGTCCATTAGAATCAACACAGGTTGGTTTTTCTGAAGTACCTCTCTCAAAGCCTCGCGCCCTGGAGACACATTCCCCGACAGTTTTCTGACACTACCGGTAAGTTGCTTCTCGATAGTTCCCCAAATCGTCTCTTGAGGACTGAGGGCGGTCCCGACGATTACGACGGGCTTGGCCTTCCATTCCTTGGCTCGGTGGAACATTGCAATTAGCGCGTGAGTCTTGCCGCCTCCGAACGGTGTCTGAATTTGAATGACAGGGTCTCCACGCTCTCCTTGTAGTCGCTTTCCAACCACATCGAGCAGATTCTTCAAACCCTGGGTAAGGTATGTCTTTTTGAAGAAAGTCGTCGAGTCACGATATTCTTCTGGTGCCCTACCCTGGTATGTCTCCCAGAGGTCTGCGGCGAAAACCTCCATAGTGAGTTTGCCATCGAGAATGTCTCGGTGAGGTACTGCAATGGTGTGAAATGGCTTCATTCAAACAGCTTCGTCTGTTCGGCTTGCCTTCTAAGGTCTTCTGAAATTCTGTTTCTGCCTTGTAGAAATCCTTCCAACAGTTTCTTCTCTTTGCTGCTATCCGGGAGCGAGTGCAAGATTGCGTCTGCGACTTTGTAGAAATGGTCTCCCCTACCAAACCCTGCCTCTTTCAGCACACTGAGGACATCCTCGTTTTTCCCATTTTTCCAGAGGATGAGAACCCTGTGCAAAACGTCAATTAGTTCCTTGGATTGCCCGAGCTCTTCCGTCTCTCTATCTTCCGGACCTAAGACACAAACGAACTCTTTGTCCTTCAGAATGAAGCCTTTGTTCCATTCCCTTGCAAGGTCTATTCCAATGCCTTGGGCCAACTTCCCAGCGTCATCGTACTCCATTGAGGCTTCTCCGTATGCCCATCTCCACAGAACGTAGAATCTCGTGAGAGGGCTTATTTCTCCAACGATTCCGTCATGAAGAACCTGTTTTACAGCATAGTCAGTTACTATCCTGCGAACATCTTCAAGAAGCCTAGTCACTTCGATGGCGTTGCCGGCATCGTCGATAATCCTTTCGTACTTACCGAATACCTCGATGGCTGAGCCTATGGCTGCGATAAAGAAGTCTGCTCCCGAGATGCCTTCATTCCAAAGCCTGTCAAGTTTCTCGTTAAGATGCCGCTGTAGGGCATCCTTCACTTCTTTGTAAAATCCGACTTGCTCCTTACTCAGTTTTCGAGCGACCATGTAGATAGATGATGCCAAAGCTGCGCTCTTCATAGAACGCAATCTTCCCGGTCGCTCAGTATGTATGGGCCAAGCTCCTGTGACGACGAGTCCAGAACGTAGGAGGGAATTGACGAGGGTCTCCCACCCTGCAGTGGACTTGTGAGCATAGACGATAACCGAGATACCTTTCGGTTTCAGAACTCGGTTTATCTCCGCGAATGATATTCCCAGCATCTGGTCGAAGAACTTCTTCCCCTCTTCGAAACCTCCCTCGATGTTTGAGTAGACAACAATCTCTTGTCTCTTAGGTGCCAAGGGAGTCGCGAAATAATCTGGATAGAGGTGCCCTATGGTTCGCTTCAGCCAGACATAGAAGAAATCCGAAAGGTAGGAGTACGGCACATTGTCATAATAGGGAGGGTCCGTGAACACTGCGTCAAAGAATTCGTCTGGGAATGACAAGGAAGTTGCGGACGCTTGGTTGACCCGTGGAACAATAGGCTGTAGTTCGGGTGGAAAAATGTTCGAACAATGGTCGATTACCTCTCCAACCCACTTCTGCATATTCAGCCACCCAACGTCTGTAAACGGATTCACTTCGACATAATCCCAAATCATCCCGAGGGTCTGTCGCCCGAACACGTGTTCGACAGTTTCACGAATTGAGTTGTAAAGAACGAGGGTTGAGTTCTTGTCAGCAAGCCTGTCCAAAATGACTGCTAGATAGGTCGCTATTGCGAGGGCGTATTCAGCGTCGTATCTTTGTTCCAGCATATGCGAGTGCGCGCGGCGGACCCGTTCTGCGAAGCATATCAGTGCAAGTTTCTGCCTATAATTGAACAAGTCGCCCCAAGTGTTCATGTTGTAGTTTCTTATCGAGAATGCTCGCTCTGCACCTCTTCCTTTCCCTTCGGGAGTTGCCTCGTCTGGAATCGGGTCTACTCCCCACTCCTTTTCAAGCAGCTTGCATTTTTCACTCAGAAAGCCGTGTGCTTTCTCAAAGACCCGGTTGTCTTCATCGCTTGCTATTCGGAACTTCCTTCCTGCACCCTCGCTGGCGAGTATTACGGCAACCATCCTCTCATCGGATTCGCGTTTCTCGAAGAGCTTTCTGGTAGTGTCACCATCAATGCGGGAGTTGCAAATCAGACATGTAACGACCGCCTTGGAAACAGTCCCATGTTCAGGGTCAAAATTCGCAGGTTTATTGGAGTAACCAGTTCCGATAATTCGAAACTCGACCAACTTCCCAGAAACGTGAGGATAGAGAGAAATTTTCCTTCTCGAATTATTCGCTAGCCAGAACTGCCGCAACAGGGGAATCTGGGCGTGACATGAAGGGTTCTGACAAGGAATAGTTCTGACCCAGACGTAACCGACGGGGATTGAACCATCTCTCTCCCTAGGATAGAATCTTTCGAGTTCTTTCCTAGTATCTTCTAGAATCCAACTTCCCCATTTGTTGACGTCGCTCAGAAGACTGTTCGCCTTCTGTTCGGATATCAGACCCTTGGCAGTCTTCGATACTCTATGTCCGAATTTCTGCGGATACTCAAGTGTGCATCTTAGAATCAGCGCAGCGACAGGGTTGTAGTCGCTGGCGTATGTTTCGCACCCCAGACGAAGGGCTTCCAGTGGAATTGAGCCTCCTCCTGCAAATGGGTCCAGAACCTTTGGAACCATGCCACCGTTAGCCTCAGAAATTGCCTTTCTGGCCTCAGCAAGGAGAGTTTGGTTGAGAGAGTTTTCCCACTTGCCGAGTTCGACTATCAAGTCCTTTGTTTTTTGCCTTCTTTCTGGATTTCCGGACGCAGAGATTAGCGACGCAAAATTCGTTGCTCTCGATGCCGCTAGCGGACGCCTAGCCCACCATGTATGAAGGGTCGATATGTGGCCGTGTCGAATACTCTTTTCCCTGGCCGACTCGTCACCAATTTCTTTTATCGGGAACGTTTCCTCGATAAACCGTCGGTCTTGAGCTCTATCGTGATTTCTGTTCGATTTCTGAAGCTGGGATAATGTAGCGCACCACTTCTATCTTCTCTTCCACCTTGAGATTTCGGGCCGGGTCTTGTACGACTCTGGGCTTGGCGTTAGGGTCCTTGGCTGCATTCCAGACAGCGTAAAGATAATAGTCGTTGCCTAAGCGTTGTGCCTTGAACCACTCGTTTTGCGTCAGAGCGACAGGTCCTATACCGGCTCTGGCCTTGACCTCAACGTAGCGGGTCTTTCCTTCTGGTTCTTTTGAGCGGATGTCGAATCCGAGGTTTTCCTTCGACACGTCCTCAGGCTCTCGATGAGCTTCTCTCTCGTACCTCATTGCAATCTCCATTCCTAACCGTTCTATCTCTTCGTCCCGCTGCATGGCCTCACCAACCTGGAGCGCTGGCTTAACTCTCACAGTTCCTAGAAACACGGGCATGCTCATGGTGAGGTTTCTTTCTTTACTGATTATGTCCTGTAGCTCCTCTCTACCCTTCTCGTATTTTCTCTTCTGCTCTTCCTTGTTCCTGATGGCCAGGTCTACGTTGGCCCCTGTGTCCTTTCTGTTGTAAAGGCCAATTAGGTCACCGTCGAGCCCGATAACGAGCTGGTCGAGAGACTTGACGCCATATTTCTCTTTGATTTGAGCCTGGCGGTTTCGGTCGGTCTGCAATTTGCTCATGTAGGTCTTCAGACCAGAAATGACTTGTTGGAGAACTCTTTTCTTGAGGTCATCGACATCGCCTTGCACCCCTCCGTCTTTTCCCTCAGATAGGTCCCACATAATTGTCGGAGATATCGTTCTGATTTCTGCGGTTCTCGAATCGAAGTAGTAGGCGAAGAGCGACTTTCCCGCAATTGAACCTGTTCCATCTTTTACCTCGCCTTCATAGAACAGAACGTAACCATCGAGGTTCCCTTCAGGGTCGGTAAAGACCGCACCCTTCTTCAGTTCGGTAGAAAGCTCCCTGTCAACCCACTCTAGAACCGCCTCGAACAGTGGGTGGCCGAAGGAAACGAACTCTACGTCCGGGTTTCTGAATCCGATGTCTTTGTCGAAGGTTATCTTAGGATAGGCTTTGAGCAGCGGCCCATATCGTTTCTTGAAGTTGTCCTCGCCTGCGATTGTCCTAATTTCATACGGTGATGACTCTATTGCAAGATACTCGTCTTTGCGCTCCCTTAGCTTTCCGCCGGCCCTGAGAAACGCTTTTTTGAAGAACGATTCTGTGTACTCTGGAATGAGTCTGTTTTCCCTGGCCTTCTCTGCCATTTCTTTTAGACGCGTGTAGTCAATGTATCTCGTTGCAAGGCTTTCTCCAAGATTCTCCTTGACCCTGGAGATGTATTCTTCGTCTATTGTTATGTCAATTTCCTTCAGAATTTCGTTGATGTCTCTCGCGCTTGCGGCAGCTTCTACCATTAGTTGGGACAAGTTCTTGCCGTAAAGAACCTCGCTGATAACATCGAAGACTTTGTCGCTCTTGAGCGCGTTTCTGATTTCATTCAATTTCTCGAACAGCCTGACGAGCACCTTACCCTCTCGGGTGTCTTCTGCTACAAGGTTGAAGACGTAGACCTCTTTGGTCTGTCCGTATCGATGGATTCTGCCCATTCTTTGCTCTAGACGATTGGGGTTCCATGGAATGTCGTAATTTATCATCAGGTGACAGAATTGGAGATTGATTCCTTCGCCTGCAGCTTCCGTTGCCACCATTATCTGAGTCTCGTTCTTGAATATCTTCTCTGCTTCGACCCTGTCCTCCAGTTTCATGCTCCCGTGTATAGTGTTGATAGAATAGCCCCAGGCCCGTATCTTCTTCTCAAGATATTCCAGAGTGTCCTTTGCTTCTGTAAAGATGAGAATTTTCTTCTTCGGAAACTTCTGTTTGAGCTCCTCCATCGTCCGTTTAAGTTGATTTA
Source organism: Candidatus Bathyarchaeia archaeon (assembly GCA_035935655.1). Classification (NCBI taxonomy): domain Archaea; kingdom Thermoproteati; phylum Candidatus Bathyarchaeota; class Bathyarchaeia (SeqCode); species Bathyarchaeia archaeon. The sequence continues at coordinate 3,824 of DASYWW010000062.1, read as the reverse complement.
CCTTGACCTCTGACTCCTTTTGAATGATTGACCGAGCCTTCTCGATGAGGCCGCTGATGGTTCTAATTTCTGCTTCGAGTTCTTGCCTATTTTCTGCAACACTAAGCGTTTCCCAGAGCTCCTCCTCCTGCCATCTCTCTTCCTCGCTAAGGTCTTCCACCTCTTCAAAGTCGAACACGTTCTCTTTGGGCTGTGATTTCTCGGCACCTTTGAGTAGGTCTTCCAACCGTTTCTTTCTCCGCTCCAGCGATTTCAGAATCGCGAATGTGCTTGAGGCCAAACGTCTCTGAAGAATCACAAGTGCAAAAGCAACATTCCTCCTCTTGTCGCTCCTCAGTGCTTTGTTGTATTGCTCCTTGACATACCGAGACAACTCATTGTATAGTGTCTTTTCGTCATCGGAAAGTCTGAAGGGTACAGTTTTCACATATCGAGGAAGAAAGAGCGGTTTGCCCTCAAAGTCCTTGAGGTCTTCCTTCATTCTCCGAATAAACAGCGGATTGTCTTCGTTCTCAATCGACTCTTGGAGCATCTCCGTTGTCGCAAAGAAGCCTGGCTCTAGCAAGTCCATGAACAATCGGAAGTTTTCAGGGTCGCCTCTGTGTGGAGTAGCCGTCAGAAACAAGAGATGGGGGGTGGACAACTTGGAAAGTGCCTCGCCCAGTCGGTACCTGTTCGTTTTCACGGTCTTGTCCCCGTACCTATAGGCACTCATCTTGTGAGCTTCATCGACGACGACGAGGTCGAACTGTGCTGAAGACAGCGAAGGCAGAATTTCGTCTCTCTTGGCGAAATCCATTGAAGTGATTATCTGGTTCTCTCTTTCCCACACGTTTTCGGCATAATGGGCTCCCAACAGCCCTCTATCGATGACAACAAAGGTCTCTTCGAATCTGTCCTTTAGTTCTCTCCTCCACTGGTCCTTCAGATGACCCGGAACAACAATCAGGATTCTCTTTGCAAGTTTCCGGAGTTTCAGCTCCTTGATAATTAAGCCCGCCATGATTGTCTTGCCAGCACCAGGGTCGTCTGCAATTAGGAAGCGAATCCTAGGCAGCTTCAACACATAGCCATAGACCGCTTCTATCTGATGCGGTAGTGGGTCCACCTTGGACGCGTTCATCGCCAACAGAGGGTCATAGAGTGAAGCGAATCTGTATCGCTTAGTCTCAAGCGCCAGAAAGACTTTCCAGGGTTCGCTCCTGAAGTCGGTTCGTATGGTCCTGATTTGGATGTCGGAGAGCTCGCTAACTGGAATAAGCTGGTCAATATGCTGGCCAGTAGTCGTAGTTGCGCCTACGATGTGAATGTAAGTGCCGTCGTTGTCTATCTTCTTCACTTCAACAGGCTCAGGCCATTTTGGCCCACTTATCACCGTGCCGGGTTTGACTTCCTCAAGCTCGATTATCTACGCCATCTCCCAGATTTGACAGCAACTTCGAAGGTCGAGTGTCGTTAAGATAAGGACTTCTAGCTTTGGCTCTGTAAGGCCGATTCGTAGCTTCTCCCCAAATAGCAGTGCTGGATTAGCTTGGCCCAAATGAAACTCACACGAGCACCAAGAAGAGTCTGGATATACAGGGTTTCGAGACCCTATCGAAAGGGAAGAGCCAGGCTGATTGCAGGAGTTGACTTCGACCATCCAGAAGCATCTAACGTTATGGGATATCTTAGGTCGGCTTACTTTCGTAGAGGGAAAAAAGTGCGCCCGTACCCCGAGTTTTGGCTTTCACTGGAAGAAATGGACAAGCTCGGAGTTTTATTGGTATTGTCAGCGAGATTCTGGGCAAAGACCAGGGAGAAAGGGACAAGCGTCTCGCGTAGAGAGGTTGAAGAGTTCCGTAGGTTCTGGGAGACGTTGGAATCGCAATGGCCGAAAATTCGATTGGCTTGACCGAACTTAGGGTCAAGAACGAGAGCCAAGACGAATGGTTCTCAGAAGGGTTATTTGGTTACGTTTCAGTCACTGCGTCTATATGGAACTGCGTGAACTTCAACAAGTTCAACAGGAACACGATAGAAAATTCCACAAGGACGTTATGAACTGGGAGAAATCGAAGCAGATTGAGCACTGTGCGTTTCATCTCAACAAGATAGCCGGCTTGTTCAGTACTTACTGCGAGAAGATGCATCATGGAGAGACATATGATATTGACAAACTTGTTTCCGACAGAATTCCTGACATTCTAATCTTTGCTCTCAAGTTTGCGAACATGTTCGACCAAGACCTGGAAGAAGTCTATCTAAACCGCATCAAGGCTGTTGAGGCAAGACGTAAGCTCTGACCTTCGAGTTCACACAAATGGAGCGTTCCAACTACCCGGCTACCTATCGGGCGATGTCGGAAGCATCAGCCAATAGTCAACGTACTCATTTTCGTCTTCTCAAGCTTCAGGTTGCTATTCTGTTTTCTATCGTTATGATAAGCGCAGTCAATTGGCAGTTGTTTCCAGCCTTCAGAACGGTCTCCATTGTTGCAGCTTCCTTTCTGATTGTGCTGACCTTCGTTCAATTATTCGCCCAGATTCAGAGGTACGATAGAAGATGGTTCGTGAGTAGAGCGGTTGCGGAGTCAGTGAAGGTCCAGATGTGGAGATTCATGATGAAGGTGTCTCCCTATCAGGATTCTGCAGATACGTCCACCGTAATCGAGCATTTCGTTGCGGACGTTCAGCAGATGCTCAAAGAGCAACAGAATGCAAGGCTTGTGGCTGGGTCTACGCCCGTGCAAGGGACTGAAATATCTCAATTCATGCTGGACCAGCGCAACAAGTCTGTTGGAGAGCGACGTGACCTCTATGTTATGGGCCGCATTCAGGACCAGAAAGATTGGTATTCGAAGAAGGCGGTCTCAAACTCCAAATCCTATAGCAAATGGTTCGCGGCAACTTTCGTGTTACAGGGCGGGTCCGGAGTGATGGCGCTATTGTTCACGTTGTTTCCTGGGTTTCCATTCAGCCCTGCAGGTATTGTCGCAACTCTGGCAACCAGCGGGATATCCTGGATGAACGCGAAAAGTTACCGAGAACTCTCGCAGTCATACGGTTTGATAGCCCACGACCTCGCGGGTTACGAGTCAGTAGCACGAGAAGCCGACTCACAGGAGAATCTTGAGAAGCTGGTTTCCAACGTCGAAGGTAGAATTAGCGGAGAGCATACCTACTGGAAGGCAAGGAGGCTTTTCTGAATACTACCTACATCCACTTGCGCTCACCGAACGTGCGGGGGCTGGACCAAGTTCAGGCCTCCCTGCGATTAAAGCCGCCTTCTCTATCTCATCGGAGAATGTATCAGGGTCCCAGTTGATTACTTTTGCACCGGCATCTTTCAATGCTTGCGGAATAGGCGCATCGTCTTGACCCTTGAGTCGGATTCCTATTATTCCGTTACCCCTCACAACGCTCTCCTCGATTTCCCAAGGAACCCAGGTACTTTGATGAGTTGTCTGCCCGATTAGAACGGATGTTACCGAAGTACCATTCAATCGTTCCCTGATACTTGATTTGATGTACTGCGGGTCCCGGCTGTCTACTGGACTGAGCAGGTCACGGGTTACGAACTCGAAATCAACATTCGGGTTCCATTGAAGAAGCTTGAATCCGCGAGCTTGGTTGACGTCTTCGTAAGCAGTAGAGATGAAAACTCTACGGGGCATTGGCTGTTTCTCGTTCGTTGAGCAGTCACGTTTCCTAATGAATGTTCTGGACAGCTCTGAAACACTATCTCCATCTTCCTTATACCAATCGCACGGTAGCTGGGGAGCTAATGGTCCCTTTTAGGCCTGAGCACTCGGAGTCAGATATTCGACCTCCAAATCCGCCTTG